>VBKL01000083.1 GCA_005879805.1 Deltaproteobacteria bacterium
GATTGCGCGCCATCGGCCTCTGACCCCCTCCCTCCCGCCCCATCACACCGTCGCAGTCCGAACCGGCCGCGTTCGCATCTCGGTCGAAGGCACGACCGCCGCCCGCCGGGCCAGGCAGAAGGCGGAGACCGCCATCACCACGTCGCGCACCGCGATGTCGTAGAAGCGGCCGAGAAGCAGATCGACGGCGATGCAGAGGAGCCAGATGCCGACGATGATGGCGAAGGTGCGCGTCCATCGCGTGGCGAGCACGCCCAGGCCGGCGACGATCTCGATGACGCCCACGATGTACATGAAGGTGCGGCCGCTGAACGGCAGCATCGACGCGAACGCCGGCGCGATGTATTTCGACCAATCGACGAGCAAGTTGGTGAACTTGTCGAGACCGGCCACGATGGGCACGATTCCAAACACCAGTTTCAAGGTTGCGAAGACGCTCCTCGCGGTGGTCGTCTCCAGGGTACGATCGGCTGCTTCCGACATGACTACCTCCATTTCCAAACCAACAATGTTTGAATCGGTATCGGGAATGGGTAGCCCTGAGCGGCCCCGTAGGCGGGCGGTCGCACGACGCTAGTCTTGGTCGGGGATCGGTAACGCAACGTGTCTTGACGCCGATCAGGCTGCGCGCACCTATGCGCGCCCATGGCTACCAGCTTCGACCGCAGCGGCAAGGGCAAGATCCGGCGCGAGGAAGCGCTCGCCTACCATTCGTCCGGGCGCAAGGGGAAGGTGGAGGTCGTTCCCACCAAGCCGTGCGGCACGGCGCGCGAGCTCTCCCTGGCGTACAGCCCGGGGGTTGCCGAACCCTGCCTGGAAATCGCCAAGGACGAGCAGCTTTCCTACATGTACACGGCCCGCGGCAATCTGGTCGCGGTGATCTCCAACGGCACCGCGGTCCTCGGGCTCGGCGACATCGGTCCGGCCGCGGCCAAGCCGGTGATGGAAGGCAAGGGCGTCCTCTTCAAGAAGTTCGCCGACATCGACGTCTACGACATCGAGCTTCGCGCCAACGACGTCGACTCCTTCTGCAACACGGTGAAGGCGCTCGAGCCGACCTTCGGCGGCGTCAACCTGGAGGACGTGAAGGCGCCGGAGTGCTTCCTCATCGAGGAGCGGCTCAAGAACGAGATGCAGATCCCGGTCTTCCACGACGACCAGCACGGCACCGCCATCATCAGCGGCGCGGCGCTCCTCAACGCCCTGGAGATCTGCGGCAAGAAGATCGACCGCATCCGCGTGGTCGTCTCCGGAGCCGGAGCGAGCGCCATCGCCTGCAGCAAATTCTATATTTCGCTGGGAGTGAAGAAGGAGAACATCCTGCTCGTCGATTCCAAGGGCGTCCTCTACAAGGGCCGCACCGAGGGGATGAACCCGTTCAAGGAGCCCTTCGCGCAGGAAACCCGCGCCCGCACCCTCGCCGACGCGCTGGAGGGCGCGGACGTCCTCCTCGGCCTCTCGGGCAAAGGGCTCGTCACTCCCAGGATGGTCCAGTCGATGGCGCGGAGCCCGATCGTCTTCGCGCTGGCGAATCCCGATCCGGAGATCACCTATCCCGAGGCCAAGGAAGCCCGCGACGACGTCATCATGGCGACCGGCCGCAGCGATTATCCAAACCAGGTCAACAACGTCCTCGGCTTCCCCTTCATCTTCCGCGGCGCCCTCGACGTCCGCGCGCGCGCCATCACCGAGGAGATGAAGATGGCGGCGACCCGCGCCCTGGCCGCGCTCGCCAAGGAGCAGGTGCCCGATTCGGTATCGAAAGCCTATGGAGGCGAGAGCTTCACCTTCGGGCCCGAGTACATCATTCCCAAACCGTTCGACTCACGGGTCCTGCTCTGGGTCGCTCCGGCGGTGGCGGAAGCGGCCATGGCATGCGGCGCGGCGCGCCAGAACATCGACCTCGACCGCTACAAGGACGAATTGCGCAAACGGCAAAGCCGCGCCCACGAGGTGATGGGCGTCATCTTCGCCAAGGCGAAGAAGCGGGCCGCCCGCATCGTCTTCACCGAGGGAAATCAGCCGAAGATCCTGCAGGCCGCGCAGATCCTCAAGGAAGAAGGGATCTGCGAGCCAATCCTGCTCGGCCACCCCGACCCGATCCGCGCCGTCATCGAGGAGATGCGCCACAACGAGCTGCGCGATGCGAAGATCATCGAGCCCGAGCAGTCGGATCTCTTCGAGAAGTACACGGCCGCCTACTACCAGATGCGGCAGCGGCGCGGCATCACGCCGCGCGAGGCGCGCAAGCGCATGCTGACCCGCAACTACTTCGGCGCGATGATGGTGCGGGAGGGCGCTGCCGACGGCCTCGTCACCGGGCTCACCATGCAGTACCCGGAGGCGATCCGCGCGCCGCTGGAGATCATCCGCAGCCGCGAAGGGCGCAAGGCGGGCGGCGTCTACATCGTCGTCACCAAGAACGACTTCAAGCTCTTCGCCGACTGCACGGTGAACATCGACCCGACCGCGGAGGAACTGGCCGAGATCGCAATCACCACCAGCGATCTGGCCCGCTACTTCGACGTGAAGCCGCGGGTGGCGATGCTCTCCTATTCCAACTTCGGGAGCGCGGCGGGACCGAGCCCCGAGAAGGTGCGCAAGGCGGTCGCCATCGCCCGCAAGCAGCGGCCCGATCTGGAGATCGACGGCGAGATGGAGGTGGACGTCGCCATGCTCGACGAGGAGCGCGATGCCTTCCCCTTCTCGCAGCTCACCGGCGAAGCCAACGTCTTCGTCTTCCCCGACCTCGACGCCGCCAACATCGGCTACAAGCTCATCTGGCGCATCGGCCGCGCGGAAGTGATCGGCCCCGTGCTCCTCGGAATGGAGAAGCCGGTCAACGTCCTGCAGACCAACGCCAGCGTCGATGCGATCGTCAACCTCGCCGCGGTCACGGCGCTGCGCGCCCAGGGGGACGAGTTCCCGTTCTAGCAGGGGCGAATCGCTTGCGGAGGAAGTCCTGGGCGCTCTGCGCCTGCGCCTCGGCTTGTGCGATGCAGAGCGACACGCGTTCGACGGTGTTCGCGAGGATCCGCTTGATGGCCGGATTGGCGCCGGCTCGCGGGCCGAAGGCGCTCTTCAGCTCCTCGGCGTGTGCGCTGTCGCAGAAGACGCTGCCGACCCCTGGGAAGGTGGCCATCCCGCGCTCGCCGAAGGCGCTCGAGAGCTGGTCGAGGTGACCGCGCGTCCATTTCCAGGCGGTCTCGCGCATGGCCGGATCGGAGAACATGACGTAAGGAGGGATGGCGCGTTCGTTCTCGCGCAGCCTCGGGTCGAGGGCGAGCCCGAGCGCCTTCTCGGCCAGGATCGGATCGCGCGTCGAGGAGAGCGCGCCGATGATGCGCGCGCGGATCGCTTCGTCGTCTGACTTTGCGAGTCGCGCGTCGAGGCCGCGGAAGAAGGCCGCGTCGCCTTCGCGCACGGCGGTCGCGAGCGCCAATCCGGCGAGGCCGGGCGCTACCGCCTTGTCGTCGAACGACTGCCCTCCAAGCGCGGCGTAGGCGCGTCCGCGCTTCGCACCTTCCGCGGTCACGCGCGGCTCCTCCGCGACGTCGACGAGGAAGCCGATGGCGGCATCGCGCAGCCTGCGGTTGCCCGAGGATTCACCCGGCTTCGCGTCCCAACCGAGACGGTCGGCGACGGGCAGATAGAGCTCGCCCCCGAACCGCCGGGCGGCATCGCGCTCGGTGCCGGTCGCCAGGTACTGGATGACGAAGCCGAGCAGCCCGATGGGGTCCTTCGCCACCTCACCGCTCGGATCGCGCGACAGGTAGGGCATCGCCGCCAGCGCGTCGGCGACGGGAAGGGTGCCGCTGCGAACCGCCGCCAGGAGCGCCCGGGACAGCGAGAGCCTCTCGCGTACGTCGAGGCTCGTGTAGCCGTCGTCCCGCAGCCGGGCCAGATCGGCGGGCGCGAGCGACCACCGGTAATAGCCAGTGCCGCTCGCGTTCGGCATCACCCACGAGGGGCAACCGTCCAGGTCCATCGATCCGTGGGCCTCGGTCAGGAGCGAGCACGATTCCCGGGCCTCGGTGCCCAGCCCATAGCGCGCGCAGACCGGAACGTGCCAGATGCGATCGCGCGATGCCTCCGATCCCAGAGGCAGGTAGCGCGACTGGGAAAGCTCGAGCCGTCCGCGCGAACCGTCGCAGGAGGTCTTCACCTCGACGAGCGGCACGCCCTCCTGATCGATGAAGCTGCGGAAGGCCGCCTTGACGTCGCGTCCCGCCGCGCGCCCCACCGCCTCGAGAAGCTCGTCGGTCGAGCCGAGTCCGTTCTTGTGCGCGGCGACGTAGGAGCGGATGCCGGCGCGGAACGCGTCTGGCCCGATGTACCGCTCGAACATGGTGAGGAGCGCTCCGCCCTTCCAGTAGGTGAGCCCGTCGAAGGCGTTCTGGATGTCTCCGGGGCTCTCGATTTTCTGCCGGATCTTCCGCGCGGTGCGCAGCGAGTCGGTCGACATCGCTCCGTTCGCGCGATTGAAGAGGACGGTGGTGTCGTCGAGCGAGGGATCCCACTGGTCGACGATGCGGGCGGCGAGCCAGCTGGCGAACGATTCGTTGAGCCAGATCTCGTCCCACCAGCGCATGGTGACGGAGTCGCCGAACCACTGGTGGGAGATCTCGTGGGCGAGGGTGTCGGCGACATTGTTCTTGAGATCGGGATGGGAGATTCCTTCGTTGTAGAGCAGGAAGGTCTCGCGGTACGTGATGGCGCCCGCATTCTCCATCGCCCCTTGCTCGAAGTCGGGGATGACGAGGTGGTCGAGCTTCTCGTACGGCATCGGCGAGGCGAAGTACTTCTCGAGGAGCGCGAGGATCGGCACCGCCGCTTGCGCGCCGAAGGACAGCTCCTTGGCCCGGCCCTTGGGCGCGAAGAAGCGCATCGGCAGGGCCTTGGCGCGGAGCTCGTTGGGCGGCGCCTCGACGCGGACCTCGTCCCACGGTCCGACCGCGAAGAGGACCAGGTAGGTCGGCAGCGGCTGCGTCGCTCCGAAACGAAGCGTCTTCATTCCGTTGGCCGCCGGCTTCTCCTCGACCGGAAGCGTGTTGGAGACGATGACGTCAGAAGCCGGTCCGGTCAGCGTCACCTCGAAAGGCGTCTTGAACCGCGGCTCGTCGAAGCAGGGGAATGCGTACCGGGCGCTGATCTCCTCGAAGTGCGTGCTCGCGTAGGCCCGGCCGTCGGCGCGGGCGAGGTACACACCGCGGAGGTGCTGGTTGTACGGAGCGTCCCAGATGAATCGCAGCGTGGCCTTGCCGGGCCCGATCGTGCGCGGAAGGGTGAGCTTCGCGACGCCACCGGGATCGACCTGGGCGTACGCCGCATCGGCCCCGTCGACCGACGCGGACGTCACGTGCAGGTCGGCGCCGTGCAGCCAGATGACGCTGTGGGGACTGTCGAGCTCGATGGCGATCTCGCCGGTTCCCGAGAAGCGCTCCTTGGTGGGGTCGATCTCGAGCGCCAAGGCGTACCCGAGGGGACGTACGCCCGCGGGAAGCTTTCCCAGGGGCGGCTGCGCGTCGTCGGATACGGCTGGGGGCAGGGTGGCACTCGGGGGCGCGGCGGGTCGCGATCCCGTGGTGCTACAGGCGAGAAGGAAAGAGAGTCCGAAGACGAGCCGGCGAGAAGGCATGGCAATACCTCGCGCTCGGAAGGAGCAGGGCGGCTACGACTGGTATGGCACGGTATTTCCGGGGAGGCAGGGCCCGGAAAGCGGATCCGGCCCGTGTGCACGGGGAAGTGCGGTGCTCGGTCCGTCCCGAACTATTCGATTTTCGTCGCTTTTGTAGGTGGCCGCCAAGGTGGCCAAGCGCGTCCCAGTGGCGATGGCCAGATTGCCTTCCTCAGGAGGAGTCGTGTTTCGCCTGCTTGCCGCCGCGATGGTCCTCGTCGCCTGTGGCGCCGCGCCGGTTCCGAACAAGGGTTCCGCGCCCGATCCCGGATCCGACGGAGGATCTCCGAACCCGGCACCTGCCGGCCCGCCGGCTTTCACGGTGACGGACGTCGGCCCCGCGACCGTGACGTTCATCGACGATCGCGGCCGGCTCGCGGGCATCGTCTGTCCGTCGGACGGCTCCGGATGCGTGGGATCCATCTACACGCCCGATTCGGGATGGGCGCCCGCGCCGATGCCGAGCGGGGCGGAAGAGACGATCCCGATAGGAATCGATCGGAACGACACGATCGCTCACAACGCGATGTTCCCCTATGGGCTCCGTTCGTCGTACCTGCGTGCCTACGTCGGCGACCGGCCCTTCCCGACCGCGGCCGACCACGCGCCGCAAACGACCTTCCTCAACGCCATCCATCCGATCACCGGGCACACGGTCGGCTATGACGAGGTGCTTGGCGGCGCCTTCTTGTTCGACGGCAAGATGGTGACGCCAATTGCCGTGCAACCCGGGAAAAGCTTCGACAACGGAGGCCCGAGCCAAGCAATGGCAGTGAACAGCCGCGACCAGGTGGTCGGCTGGATGCGCGTCGGGTCGAGTCCCGGCATCTACAACGACGGCCATGCTCATGCTTTCCTGTGGGAGAACGGCACCGCTCGTGATCTGGGCGCCCACGGCTTCTGCGAGAGCCTGGCAGTCGCGGTCAATGACGCAGGCCTCGTGGCGGGAGTCATCGACATCGGGGACCGCTGCGGAGAGCCGCAGCTGTTCCTCTGGGACGGACAGATGCACGTGCTGGGCTGCGCAGAGGGAGGGATCGACTGCTGGGCCTTTGGAATGAACGCTCGCGGCGACGTCGTGGGCAATGCACTTTCGAGCGTCCCCGGGGAGCGCGGGTTCCTCTACCGCGACGGACGGTTCTATTGGCTGGACGAGTTGACCGACGCCAAGGGATGGACGTTCGAGTACCCCCAGGCCATCAACGACGCCGGCCGGATCACGGGCTTCGGGCATGTTTCCGGTGCGCAGGGGGGACATAGCTTCGTGCTGACGCCGCGTTGACTGAAGTAGAATGCCGGAGTGCGGACGAACCTCGACATAGCCTTCGAGCTCGATCGCCGATGGCGGCTCCTGAGGGGCGAAATGGAGGGATCCAAGAAGGCGGCCCTGATCGGGCTCGCCCGCGTTCTGGCCGAGGCCCGGGTTCCCTATGCGATCATCGGTGGCGTCGCCCTGCAGATCCACCAAGCCGACCCGAGAACGACGATCGATATCGACCTCGCGGTCCTCGCACGCGATCAGATTCCGAGAGACCGGCTCGCCGCCGCGGGCTTCCGCCGCACCGGATCCTTCGCCAACTCCGAGAACTGGATCGGTCCGGAACAGACGCCCGTGCAGTTCACTGATGACGTTGCGTTGGCGAAAGCGATCGGGCGCGCTGACGAGATCACCGTCGAGTCCGTGAAGCTGCGCGTGATCGGAAAGGCCGACCTGCTCCGGGAAAAGCTGCGCGCCGGTTCCGATCCGGCGCGCCGTCGCTCGAAGCGGCTGCAGGACCTCGCCGATGCCCATTCCCTCGTCGAGCAAGACCCCAGCCTGGTCGAGGGCTTGACCGAGGTGGAAAAGCACATGCTCGACTCCGCCCCCTAGCATCCGTACTGCAGCGGACCTGCGTCTCGTTCGATCCCGCGCAAACAGGCGCTTTCCTGTTCCCGCGAGGCCCCAGATCGGGTACGTATCGCCATTCCCCCGCACGGAGGCTTCATGGGCATCGAAGTCAGGGGTCCCGGCGTCTCTGCGACGAGCCAGGTCCTCACCAAGGAAGCGCTCGCCTTCGTCGAACGGCTCCATCGCGAATTGAACCCGAGGCGGGAAGAGCTTCTCGCCAAGCGGGCGGCCCGCCAGATGGAGCTGGACGCTGGCAAGGAGTTCGATTTCCTTCCGGAAACCAAGAAGGTACGCGACTCCGACTTCAAGGTCGCGAGCTGTCCCAAGGACCTCGAGAAGCGGTTCGTCGAGATCACCGGGCCGGTCGAGCGCAAGATGATGATCAACGCGCTCAATTCCGGCGCTGACGTCTTCATGGCGGATTTCGAGGACGCGCTCTCCCCCACCTGGAGCAACGTGGTGGTGGGCCACGTCAATCTCATGGACGCGGTCCGCAAGAAGCTCGCCTTCACCTCGCCGGAGGGGAAGGCCTACAAGCTCAACGACAAGATCGCGACGCTCCTCGTCCGCCCGCGCGGGTGGCACCTGCCCGAGAAGCACCTCGTCCTCGACGGAAAGCCCGTCTCGGGGTCGCTCGCCGATTTCGGGCTCGCTTTCTTCCACAATGCCCGGGAGCAGCTCGATCGCCAGAGCGGCCCCTACTACTACCTGCCGAAGATCGAGAGCCACCTCGAGGCGCGCCTCTGGAACGACGCCTTCCTGCTCGCCCAGGACGCGCTCAAGATCCCGCGCGGAAGCGTCCGCGCAACCGTCCTCATCGAGACCATCCCGGCGGCTTTCGAGATGGACGAGATCCTCTACGAATTGCGCGAGCACATGAGCGGCCTCAATGCGGGCCGCTGGGACTACATGTTCTCCATCATCAAGAAGTTCCGCACCCGCGACGACCGCATCCTGCCCGACCGCGCCCAGGTGACGATGACCGTCCCCTTCATGCGCGCGTACACCGAGCTCCTCATCAAGACCTGCCACCGCCGCGGCGCCCACGCGCTGGGCGGGATGGCTCCCTTCATCCCCTCCCGCAAGGACGCCGCGATCAACGAGAAGGCCTTCGCCAAGACCCACGAGGACAAGCGGCGCGAGGCCACCGACGGTTTCGACGGCACCTGGGTGGCCCACCCCGACCTGGTGAAGATCGCCGCCGAGGACTTCGACAAGGTGCTCGGCAAGAAGCCGAACCAGAAGGAGAAGCTGCGCAGCGAAGTTTCGGTAACCGCTCACCAGCTCACCGATACGAAAGTGCCGGGTGGCACGGTTACCGAAGCGGGCTTCCGCAACAACATCAACGTCGCCTTGCAGTACGTGAATTCGTGGCTGATGGGCAACGGCGCCGCCGCCATCTTCAACTTGATGGAGGACGCGGCGACCGCCGAGATCTCCCGTGCCCAGCTCTGGCAATGGATCAAGAACAAAGCCAAGCTGGACGACGGGCGTACGGCGACCGGCGACCTCTACCGCAAGGTCCGCGACGAGGAGCTCGAGAAGCTCGGACGCGGCGGCCGGCTCGGGGAAGCGGCCGAGATCCTCGACGGCCTCATCCTTTCCCAGGACTTCGCCGAATTCCTCACCAACTCCGCCTACCAGCGCCTCGATTGAGGTACGACGCAAGACTCCTCTCCCGGAGACGTACATGACGGCATTGAGCTCCCCGGTCCAGCGATGGGTCGACGAAATCAAGAAGATGACGACCCCGGACAAGGTCGTCGTGTGCGACGGCTCGGAGGAGGAGCGCGAGCGTCTCACCAAGGAATGCCTCGCGACCGGCGAGCTCATCGAGCTGAACCAGCAGAAGCTTCCCGGCTGCTATCTGCACCGGAGCGCGCCGCACGACGTGGCGCGGACGGAGCACCTCACCTTCGTCTGCACGAGGCACAAGGAAGAGGCGGGCCCCAACAACAACTGGATGCCGCCGTCGGACGCGAAGACGAAGCTCGCCGGGCTCTACCAGGGCGCGATGAAGGGCCGCACCATGTTCGTAGTGCCCTTCCTCATGGGGCCGCCCGGATCGCGCTTCTCGAAGGTGGGCGTCGAGATCACCGACAGCCGCTACGTGGTCCTCAACATGCGCATCATGACGCGCATCGGACGCGTCGCTCTCGAGCACCTCGGCGGCTCGGACGACTTCACCCGCTGCCTGCATTCGCTCGGCGATCTGAGCCCCGACCGCCGGTTCATCTGTCACTTCCCCGAGGAGAACACCATCTGGTCGGTGGGCTCCGGGTACGGCGGCAACGCGCTCCTCGGCAAGAAGTGCATGGCGCTCCGCATCGCCAGCTGGCTCGGCAAGAAGGAAGGCTGGCTCGCCGAGCACATGCTCATCCTCGGGCTCCGCACCCCCGAGGGAAAGACGCACTACCTCACCGGCGCCTTCCCCAGCGCCTGCGGGAAGACCAATCTCGCCATGCTCGTCCCGCCCGCCTCCAAGCCGGGCTGGAAGGTGGAAACGCTGGGCGACGACATCGCCTGGCTGCGCAAGGGCGACGACGGCCGGCTGTGGGCCATCAATCCCGAGTCGGGCTTCTTCGGCGTGGTCCCCGGGACCAGCCGCAAGACCAACCCCAACGCCGTGGAGATGATCCAGAAGAACACCATCTACACGAACGTCGCGCTCCGCCCGGACGGGACGCCCTGGTGGGAGGGCCACGACGATCCGTCGCCGGCGAACGCCCTCGACTGGCAGGGCCGTCCCTGGACGCCCGCCTCGAGCGAGAAGGCGGCGCACCCGAACAGCCGCTTCACCACGCCCGCAGAGCAGTGTCCGTCCATCTCGCCGCGCTGGCAGGACCCGGAAGGCGTGCCGATCTCGGCCATCCTCTTCGGCGCCCGGCGCCAGCGCAACGTTCCCCTGGTCTAACAGGCGCGCAACTGGCAGCACGGCGTCTTCCTCGGCGCCACGCTCTCCTCGGAGACGACGGCGGCCACCACCGGCAAGGTCGGCGTCCTGCGCCGCGACCCGATGGCCATGCTTCCCTTCGTCGGCTACAACATGGGCGACTACTTCGCCCACTGGCTGGAAGTGGGGAAGAAGCTCTCCACGCCGCCCAAGATCTTCCGCCTGAACTGGTTCCGCACCGGAGAGAACGGCAAGTTCCTCTGGCCCGGCTACGGCGACAACATCCGCGTGCTCGAGTGGGTGGTGAAGCGCACCGAAGGGAAGGGCGAGGCCGTGGACACGCCCATCGGGTTCGTCCCGACGAGGAAGGCGATCGACACCAAGGGCCTCGACCTCTCCGAGGACGCCCTCGCACAGCTCTTGCGGGTCGATCCCGCCGATTGGGCCGAGGCGGTGCACAGCCAGGAGGAGTTCTTCGGCAGCTTCGGCAGCCGCCTGCCCCACGAGCTGCGCGAGGAGCACGATCTCCTGGCGAGACGCATCCACGATGCGATGACGCCGCCCGATCTGCACGGACGCGACACCGGGAACTGAGATCGCCGCGAGGATGTCGTATCCTCGCGGGATGGGCGCACGGCAGCCAATCGTCGCGCTTCTTCTCGCCGCCGGCCTGGGCGCGCCGGCCGCCTTCGCCGATGGCGCGTTTCCGGACGAGCTCTCGGTGATGCTGCCCGAGGTGGATCCCAACCGGATCCTCGTCGGCGCGAACTTCGGCCTCGTCGTCTCGCCCGACGCCGGCGCCAGCTGGCGCTACGTCTGCGAGCCGTTCATCACCGGCGCAGTCAACGACAACATCAGCTTCTACAAGGCCGGTAGCGACGGCACCGTGCTCGCGACCAGCTTCGTCGCCTTCTGGCGCTCCGCCGACGGCGGATGCACCTGGACGCGGGCGGGCGGGACGGTTTCTTCCAACGTATTGACCCGTGACCTGTTCATCGACCCGAACGATCCCCTCTTCGTGCTCGCCATCGTCACCGAGCTGCCGGCGGCGACGAACGACTCGATCCACCAGTCGGTCGACGGCGGGCGCACCTTCACCGGCCCGGCATATCGCACTGCAAATGGGAACCGCCTGAGCGGAGTGGAGATCGCCGGATCGGACCCGAACGTGGTCTATGCCACCGAGCTGCAGGACGGGGCGACCGTGGCCGTCCAGGCCTTCCTCCTCAAGAGCATCGACCACGGCGCCACCTTCCCGAAGCGGCAACGATTGAACGTACCTTCGGGAACGGAAGTGCGCATCGCCGCGGTGGACGCCCTCAATCCCGCCGTCGTCTACCTGCGCCTGATCAGCACGGCGGCAGGCACTGACGCCATTGCCATGACTTCCGACGATGGACTGACGCTGAGCGACCCGCCCTTCACCATCCTCGCGCCCACCGCATTCAGCACCTTTCTCGTGGCCGCGAACGGGACGCTCTTCGCCGGCACGACCAGCTCGGACCTGTACGCGGCGCCGCAGGGGACCACGGCGTTCGTGAAGCGCACCGGCCCGCGCGCGCGGTGCCTGGGCCAGCGGCCGGGAAGCTCCACCGCGCCCATCTACGCTTGCGGCGACGGATTCCTCGACGGCTACAACCTCGGCGTCAGCGACGACGGCGCGCAGACGTTTCGCCCGCTCATGAAGTTCACCCAGATCGCCGGCCCGCTCACCTGCCCCGCCGTCAGCCAGGGCTGCGCGGCGCAGTTTGCGCTCCTCCAGCAGACGCTGGGCGTCACCCCGCCCCCGGGTGGGGCCGGCGGTGGAGGTGGGACGCCTTCCGCGTCGAAATCGGGCTGCGGCAGCGCCGGCGGCGACGGTGCGGCGCTCTCCGCGCTGGCGCTGGCGGCAGGGTACTTGAAATGGTTGCGCCGGAGAGGGACAACTCGCCGGCGTGCCCGTTAGCTTCATCGAGCATCAAGGCCAGCGCATCCTGCTGCTCGACTTCGCGCGCATCCGGGACCCGCAAATCGTCCTCCGCGAGATCGAGGAGGCCCGGAAGTTCATCGCGCAGCAGCCCAGGCGCAAGGAACTGCTCACGCTCGCCGACGTGTCCAAGCTGCGCTTCAACGACGACGTGCTGAAAGCATTCCGCGAGCTCACCAAGCACGACGAGCCGTACGAGAAGGCCGCCGCGGTCTTCGGCCTCACCACGCTCGGCGCGGTGGCCTTCCGCGCCAACAATTTCATGACGGGCGGGCGGCTCAAGGGCTTCGAAAAGAAGGACGACGCGCTGAAGTGGCTGCTCGAACAGGCCGCTTCCAAGAGCTGAGGCGTCGGCGGGCCGCTCCTCTGCCGGCTCGCCGACGGTCAGACCAGCTCAGCCCTTCATCGCCGGGATCACTCCATGCGGCGCCGGAGCGGCCTCCGCGTGGACCTCGGTGGTCGAAGGCACCTTCATCCTGCGCAGGACGAAGAAGGCGAGGAACGCCGCCGCGAGGTCGAAGACGATGGCGACGCTGAAGACTCCGGTCCAGCCGATCTTGGGCATCGTGAAGTGGGCATTGAACGGCGTCCAGATCCCGGGCACCACCGTGAGGATGATGCCGTAGGCGACGATGGCGAGTCCGATTGTGAAGAGCGCGTCGTGGGTCTTCTTCTTGAGCGGCGTGCGCAGGATGGTCGGCGCGAGGAAGTGGGCGAAGAACGCCAGCGCGCCCCCGACGAGGAGGAGGACGTCGGCGCGGAAGTCGAAGGCCTTTCCCGCGGCGAGCGCCGACCCGATCGGCACGAACACCGACGCGGTGCCTTTGGCCGTGTAGAGGAACCCGTAGTTTGCGGTGGCGTGCTTGCGGCCGAAGAAGTCGCCGCAGATGGCCGGCATGAGAGAGTAGATCTCGCCCCACCCGAAGAAGGTGAACGCGCTGAAGACGACGAACAGCTTTGGATTCGGCGCGAACTTGATGAGGAAGAAGATCGCGCAGGCTTCGAGGGCGAAGGCGAGCGCCATCGTCTTCTCGCGACCGATGTGGTCGGAGACCCAGCCCCAGAAGGGACGGCAGATTCCGTTCAGCACCCTGTCCGCGGAGAGAGCGAACTGCAGCGCGGGCAAGGTGATGAAGAGGAAGCTGACGGGGATCTTGCTGACCTTGTAGTCGACCGCCATCGGGTTGAGCTGCGCGGTGGCCATCAGACCGCCGGTCGCGACCAGCGTCATCATCAGGTACATCACCCAGAACTGATGTGTCTGGGCCATCTGCCCCGAGGTGAAGTCCATGGCGCTCTGGCGGCGCTTGATCTCGGTGGCGGCGGTGGTCGCGGTCCAGCCGCGCGGCAGCCAGCCCGCGGGCGGCGCCTTGAGGAAAAGAGACGCGAAGACGACGACCGCGCCCTGGATGATGCCCCACTGGATGAACGCGGTCTGGTAACCGGCCGAGTTGATCAGGTTGGCGATCGGGGCGACCGTGAATGCCGAGCCAGCGCCGAAGCCCGCGGCCGTGAGGCCCGCGGCGAGACCGCGGTGATCGGGGAACCACTTGAGCGCGCTGCCGATGGCGGTGCCGTAGACGATGCCGGCGCCGATGCCCGAGAACGCGTAGGCGAGATAGAGCTCGGTCAGGCTTTCTGCCCTGCCGCTCGCCACCCATCCGAAGCCGGCGAGGACGCCGCCGATGAGCACGAGGAGCTTGGGGCCGAATCGATCGACGAGCCATCCCTCGAAGGGCACGAGCCATGTCTCGAGGAGCACGAAGACCGTGAAGGTGACCTGGACCGCCGCCTGATCGACGTTCAGATGCTTCTGCAGGGGCGGCACGAACAACGTCCAGCCGTACTGGAAGTTGGCCACCGCGACCATGCTGAGGATGCTGAAGAGGAGGATCAGCCAGCGGTTGTCGAGAATCGACGAGCCGGAGACCTGCCGCGGAGAACTCTCTGCCATGTTGACACCCCCTATTGGAATGCGCGTTCCAACTTCGGGGACGCGTTCCCGGGGCGCGTGGGAGACACGCCCCGGGAAGCAAATCGAAAAGCCGAAAGTCTTAGTGAGCCCTACGCTGGTGGACGATCCTCGTCAAGATGCTTCTGGAAGGGAATCACGCCCGGCACTACCCACTTGTTCCACATCTCATCGACCTTGCTCTGGAAATAATCGATGTCGTCGTCGGTGAAGTGAGCGAACCGTCCCTGCTTGAGCAGATAGTCGCGAACGGGCAGTCGCTTGACGCGGCCGTCGGCGATGTCGCGCGTCTTGCCGATGAGCTTGACCACGCCGTTCTCGACTTCATAGAGCGGCCAGGTCCCCGTCAAGACTGCGAGCTCGCCGAGCTCGTGGGAGAGCATCGGGTCGTAGTCCCAGCCCTTGGGGCAAGGATCGAGCGAGTGGATGAAGGTCGGTCCGCCGATGGAGAGCCCCTTGCGCACCGCGTTCATCGCGTGGACCGGATACGACATGCAGACCGTCGCCACGTACTTGCAGGTGGGGTGGCCGGCCGCCATCATCGCCGCGAAGTTCTTCTTCCAGCGGTGATGCATGATCCGCTTGGTCTTGCCCGGCGGGCTGAAGGTGGTGTGCGCGCCGTAGGGCGTCGACCCCGAGAGCTGGATGTCGGTGTTGGCGTACGACTCGTTGTCGTACATGAGGATGAGGCAGTTGTAGTCGGGATGGGTGAGCGTCGCGGAGATTCCCGAGATGCCCATGTCCGCCCCGCCGCCGTCGCCGCAGAAGGCGATGACGTTGATGGGCTCGTCCTTGAACTTGCCCTTGCGCATGAGCGCCTTGAGCGCCGCGGCCGCGCCGAGCGCCGCCGCGCCCGAAGAGCCCAGCTGCGTGTGCATCCAGGGCACTACCCAGGAGGTGCTGTAGTACGTCGTGTTGGCGACGTACATGCAGCCCGTGCTCCCGAGGACGATGGTGCGCGGCCCCGCCGCTTTCACCATCAGCTTCATCACCAGGGCCGACTCGCAGCCCTGACAGGTGCGGTGGCCCGAGGTGAAGTACTCCTCGAGGGGCAGCTTCTTCACGCCCTTGAACAAGTCGAGCTTGTGGGGCGCCTTGTGGTGCGTCAGCTCTGCCAGTTCCCTGTCCGTCGTGGCCATGTCTTTGTCCCTCCGCGCCGCTACTCGCGCAGCCCGATCCACTGCGTCGCCGGTTGCGGCTTCCCGCTCGCGGCCTGGGAAACGATCTCGCTCATCTTCCTCACGTCCGGCAGGGTCACCTCGCGGCCGCCCAGGCCGCAGATGAACCCGACCACCTGCGGCCGGTTCTCGGACTGGTAGAGCGCGGTGCGCACCTCGGTGGCGACCACGCCGGAGTGGTACGGCGAGCCGAGCGAGAAGTCGCGGTCGATGACGCCCACCGCCTTGAAGCGGCCGAGCGACTTCGCCAGCTCTTCCGCCGGGAAGGGCCGGAACCAGCGCAGGCGCACGAAGCCGACCTTCTTGCCCTCCTCGCGCATCTGCCGGATGGCGACGCGCACGGGATTGGACAGCGTCCCCATGCCGACGAGCACCACGTCGGCGTCGTCGGTCATGTACTCCTCGAAAAATGGATTCCCGTACTTGCGGCCGAAAATCCTCTCGAAGTCGGCATACGCCTCGCGGATGACGCCGGCAGAGCGCTCCATCGCGGCGGCCGTCCCGCGCCGGATCTCCATCAGCCAGTCCTCGTTCGCCTGGGGCGCGACGGTGATGGGGTTGTCGGGATGGAGGAGCAGGTCCTTGCGGTCATAGCGAGGCAGGAAGGCGTCCACTTTCGCCCGGGAGGGAATCTTCGGATCGTCGAGGGCGCGGTTGCCGACCATCGCGATCATCGGGATGCGCAAGGAGGGGGTGACGGTGAGGCATTCCATCGCGTACATCCAGCCCACGCCGGACGAGCCGGTGAAGACGCGGGCCCCGCAGGCGCTGGCGTGCTTCACGATCTCGAACTGCGAGTGCTCGCCTTCGGCGACGATGTACTCGCAGTCCATCTCGCCGTTGGCGACCAGCTTGGCGACGTACTGCATGACGGTGTCGTAAGGCCGGATCGGATAGGCCGTGATCACGTCGACGTCGGCGAGCTGGCAGGCCACGGCGATCGCTTCGCTGCCGGTGATGAGCGAGGTCTCGTCGCCCTGGGCCGGGGCCTTCTTCTTGGGCTCTTCGACATGCGGAGTGATGATTGCTTCTGCCATGTGGAATCTCCCTTTCAGGCCTGGGTCTGCTTCTGCTGCTCGGCCTCGGCGGCCTGGATGATTGCGGGAACCTGCTCTTCGTACTGGCCCCGGAAGCGGAAGCCATGCGAGCGCTCGGGCCGCGTCGCGATGAGCGAAGCCAGGTTCGCCTTGTAGCCTTCGGCGTCCTTCCGGTACGCCTGCCACTGGCTCGAGTTGTCGCTGAAGTGCGTCTCGTTCACCATGGTGACGCAGTTCGGCTCGGGGCAGACCGCCTCGCAAACGCCGCAGCCGCAGCACGCCTCGAGGTTCGCGTCGTAGAGGTTTTCCGGCGTCACGTCGAAGCAGGAGTCCGGACAGGCGAGCCAGCAAAGGGTGCACTTGATGCACTTGTCGAAGTCGACCACCGGCCGCATGGTCCGCGTCGCGTACTTCTTGAAGGTGGGGTTGCGCGCCGGCTGGAATCCGCCTTCCGTGCCGGTGATGGGGTCCTTCATCTTGTGCCCGGGCGCGATGGAGGGGATGGCGATGCCGTCGCGCATCTCGTGCCACTTCGGCATCTCGAACTTGTAGGGCTCCTCTGGATTCCCCTGCGTCGGCTGCACCTCGTACGTCGTCACCCGCTCGAACGAGCGCAGCGCCGAGGTGGCCTTCAACTCGTCCTTGGTGTCCTTGCGGATCACTTCCTGCACCGAGGCGAGGCTGAACAGCTCCGGGCAGACGCGGGCGATGGCGCCGAGGATGCGCACGTCGGTGTGGTCGTCCTTGTAGACCCAGAGCCCGGAGAAGCTCGGCTGCGCCTTGATGACGGCGAGCTGGTAGGGGGCCTCCTTGCGGTGGGCCATCTCCGCCAGGGCGGCGGGCTCTTCGAGGGATGTGACGATCAGCGTCCCGCCTGGTTTGACGAGCTTGTTGATCGGCTGCAGCCCGTACCAGGCCCAGGACTCGACGCCCTTGAACAGGGTGTCGTCGACGCAGATGCTGACGTCGACCTGGGTCGGCTCGTACTTCGCCATGCCCTCCTCGAGGGTCTGCTCGTCGGTGGCGACGATGGCGAAGGCTTTCGCCGGAATGCCGTTGCGCTCGGGGCTGTCGCCGTAGCGCCCGAAGGAGATGCCTGGCTTCCCCTCCTTGTGCGCGGCGAGCACGATGGCCCTGCTGATGTTCTTTGCCAGGTTCTTCTGGAAGATGCCTCGGTAGACGATTTCGACTGCGTACAAACGACCCATTTGGCAAACCCTCCGGTCAGAACTGCCGCATGACGATCGACTCGATTTCCTCGAGGTGCTTGCGCACCGCTTTCTCCGCGGCCTCGGGATCGCGCCGCTTGATTGCGCGCAAGACGCGCATGTGTCCCGCGTACGAGCGCTCGGGCCGGCCGGGCGCCTGCAGCGACCGGGCACGGCTCTCGCGCAAGAGGTCCATGAGAACGTCCAGCACCTTCAAGACAACGCTGTTCCGCGCCGCCTTGCCGATGACGTAGTGGAACTCGGAATCTTCCTCGATGCTCGGCTCGCCGCGCCGCAGCTTCACCGCCTGGCGCCGGAGGATGTCCTCGAGTTCCAGCACTTCCTCGACCGTGGCGTTCTTCGCCGCGCGCGCCGCGAGGCCTGGCTCGAGCATGCGGCGGACGTCGAGCAGCTCCGACACCAGCTCGCGCTTGCGCACCAGCACGGTGGCGAGGGGAACCACGAGCGAGTCGGCGGAGAGATCGCGAACCACCGTCCCGGCGCCCTGCCGCGGCTCGAGGATGCCCATCACTTCCAGGGTGCGGACGGCGTCGCGGATCGAGCTGCGGGCGACGCCGAAACGGGTGGCGAGCTCGCGCTCGGGGGGAAGTCGATCTCCCGGCTTCAGCGTTCCCTGGGCGATGAGCTTCTGGATCTGCTCCGCGACCTGCTCGTAGCGGCGCTCCTTGCGCACCGCCTCGAGCTCGATGGCGGCAGGCTCCTTGCGTGGGCGGAAGGTGTTCGTCATGCGAGACTTTCGTCGCCCCAAATTGGTCAGACCATCGGACCATCGCGCTTCGCGGACCGGTCTGTCAAGCCGACGGGCGTCGGGGGAAACTTTCCCTTGCGCTGCCGCAGTGCGGTGGCAAGCTCGCGCGAATGAGCGCGGAGACGATCGCGGATCTTTTGCAGCAGGGTGCAGACGATAGAAGCGCCATCTGCGCCCCGGACGGTGCAAAACCTTTGCGTTACCGGGAGCTGCGCGAGCTCGTCGCGCGAACCGTCGCCGACCTGAACTCTTTCGGAGTGGGGCGTGGCGATCGCGTTGCGATGGTCCTGCCCAACGGACCCGAGGCCGCGACTGCCTTCGTCGCCATCGCCGCGGGTGCCATCACCGCTCCCTTGAGCCCGCTGCTCCGGCCGGAGGAGTACCAGTTCAATCTCAGCGATCTGCGCGCGAAGATCCTGGTGGTGGAGGCGGGCACCGATTCGCCGGCCCGCGCGGTGGCGCAGAAGCTCGGGGTGCCCGTCGTCGAGCTGCATCTTTCGCGCGAGCAGGGCGCCGGATACTTCGCGCTGCGTCCCGTATCTCCGCTGAGCGGGTCGCCGTCGTCGCCGGGAATGGGGCAGACGGACGACGAAGCCCTGGTCCTGCACACCTCGGGATCGACGGCGCGCCCGAAGATCGTGCCGCTCTCGCAGCGGAACGTCCTCGCCTCGTCGCGGCACATCGCGACGACGCTGAAGCTCGTGCCCGAGGACGTCTGCCTCAACATCATGCCGCTCTTCCACATCCACGGCTTGATGGCGGCGGTGCTCTCCTCGCTTCGCGCCGGCGCGCAGGTCTGCTGCACCCCCGGCTTCAACGGACTGCGCTTCTTCCACTGGCTCGACGAGGTGAAACCCACCTGGTACACGGCCGTCCCGACCATGCACCAGGCGATCCTCTCGCGCGCTTCGCGGCACGCCGATGTGGTGGCGAGGAGCCGGTTGCGGCTCATCCGCTCGTCCTCCGCCTCGCTCCCGCCGCCCGTGATGGCGGAGCTCGAGCGGACCTTCCGCGCGCCGGTGATCGAGGCGTACGGCATGACGGAGGCGGCGCACCAGATGACCTCGAATCCGCTGCCTCCGAAGCCCCGCAAGCCGGGGACCGTCGGCATCGCCGCGGGGCCCGAAGTGGCCGTCATGGGTGACGAAGGGAACATCCTCGGCCGCGGGCGCACCGGCGAGGTGGTGATTCGCGGCCCCAATGTCACCGCAGGGTACGAAGCGAACCCTTCGGCCAACGAGCAGGCCTTCATCGACGAGTGGTTCCGCACTGGCGACCAGGGCGAGATCGACTCGGAGGGCTACCTGAAGCTCACCGGTCGCCTGAAGGAGCTCATCAACCGCGGCGGCGAGAAGATCGGGCCCCTGGAGATCGACGCCGTCCTCATGGAGCATCCGGCGATCCAGCAATGCTGCGCCTTCGCCATGCCCCACGACAAGCTCGGCGAGGAGATCGCCGCCGCCGTCGTCGTCCGCGAAGGGAAGACGCTCACCGAGCGCGAATTGCAGCAGTTCGCCGAGAAGCACCTCGCCCATTTCAAGATCCCTCGCAAGGTCGTCTTCTTGAAGGAGATCCCAAAGGGGCCGACCGGGAAGCTGCAGCGCATCGGCCTCGCGAAGAAGCTGGGGCTCGGATGAAGATCTGCGTCTACGGCGCGGGCGCCATCGGCGGGTACATGGGCGCGAAGCTCGCGCAGTCGGGCGCCGACGTGACGCTCATTGCCCGCGGACCGCACCTCGAGGCGATGCGCAAGAACGGGCTCACGCTGCGGAGCGAACGCGAGACGATCAACGTGCGCCCGCGCGTGACACAGAGCTCGCGCGAGGTCGGGCCGCAGGATTACGTGATCCTTTCGGTGAAGGCGCACGCGCTCCCGGGCATTGCCGACGCGGTGCAGCCGCTGCTTGGCCCGAAGACGGCGCTCGTCCCCGCCATCAACGGCGTACCGTGGTGGTACTTCTACAAGCTGCCGGGGCCGTACGAGAACACTCGATTGCAGAGCGTGGATCCGGGCGGTGTGCTCTGGGAGAAGCTGCCGCCTTCGCGCGTGATCGGCTGCATCGTCTATCCCGCCGTGGACGTCGTCGAGCCGGGGGTCATCGAGCACACCTATTCGAATCGATTCGATCTCGGCGAGCCGGATGGGTCGAAGAGCGAGCGCGCGGTGGCGTTCAGCCAGGCGATGATCGCAGCCGGGCTGCGCGCGCCGGTGCGCACGCGCATTCGCGACAACCTCTGGGTGAAGCTGTGGGGGAACCTCAGCTTCAACATGATCTGCTCGCTCACCATGGCGTCGCTCGATCAGGTGATCGCCGACGCGGGCACGCGCGCGCTCGCGCGGCAGATGATGCTCGAGGGGCAGGCGGTGGGGGAGAAGGTCGGCGTACAGTTCCCGCTCGACGTCGACGCGCGGATCAAAGGGGCGGCCGACGTGGGCGTGCACAAGCCTTCGACGCTGGTGGATCTGGAGCGGGGGCGGCCGATGGAGATCGAGGCGCTCCTCGGTGCGGTGGTGGAGATGGCGTATCTCGTGAAGTTGCCGGTACCGCTCTGTGAGGCGGTGCTGGCGCTGGTGAGGCTGCGGGCGAAGACGGCGGGGACGTATCCGGGGGCGTGAGGCGTTCGTCGCCGACGACCTTCGACGGCCAAGTCGAGGCGGAAGGTCCCTTCCTTTTCACGCGCGACTTCCAGTAGGCTCCGCCGCGCGTTGATCATTTGCGCAATTCCGTTTCGCAATGCGAAACGGGAGCGGGAGGGAAACAACCATGCGCAACCGAAAATCGTCGATTTTCGTTTTCGTGCTCGCTGCCGCCGCCCTGTACGGTCCGGCAGCACGCGCCGACCCGCCAGGGCCGGTCGTCGAGACCCGCGAGGGGCCGGTCCGCGGCCTGCGCGCGGGCGGCATCGACAAGTTCCTCGGGATTCCCTATGCGGCCGCACCGGCCGGCGATCTGCGCTGGCAACCGCCGCGCGCCCACCCGCGCTGGAAGGGCGTCCGCGACGCGACGCAATTCGCAAATCACTGTCCGCAAGTCGCCTCGCCGTTCGGCCTCGCCAGCACGACCGAGGACTGCCTCTTCCTCAACGTCTTCGCTCCCGCCCACGGCCACGGGGCGGAGGACGAGTTCGACGAGCCGCTCCCGGTGATGGTGTGGTTCCACGGCGGCGCGCTCCTCGTGGGCGAGAGCGACGACTACGATCCTGCGCGGCTCGTGCACGAAGGCGTCATCGTCGTCACCGTGAACTACCGGCTGGGCGCTCTGGGCTTCCTCGCCCATCCCGCGCTGACCGCCGAGTCGCCCGATCATGCGTCGGGCAACTACGGACTCATGGATCAGCAGGCGGCGCTGCGCTGGGTCCAGGACAACATCCGGAAGTTTCGCGGCGATCCGGGCCGCGTGACCATCTTCGGCGAGTCGGCGGGCGGCCTCAGCGTCCACTCGCACCTCGCCTCGCCGCTCGCGGCAGGGCTGTTCCACCGGGCCATCGTCGAAAGCGGGGCCTATGCGCTGAGCCAGCCCTCCCTCTCTCAGGCTGAAGCGCTTGGGACGCTCTTCGCCAACCTTCTCGGTTGCACGGATCAGACGGCTGCGTGCCTGCGCGCTGCTCCGGTCGCAAGCGTGCTCGCGGCGTTCGCGGCGACCCGCGTGGCGTCGGTGATCCCCGACGTCGACGGCAAGGTGCTCACGCAGACGGTCGGAGCGGCATTCGCGTCAGGACAGTTCAACCGGGTCCCGGTCATCGAGGGGTCGAATCACGACGAGTGGCGGCTGTTCGTCGCTCTGAACATCGACCTGGTGACCGGACCGCTCGCGCCCGGGCAATACGTCGGGGCGATCGCGGCCACGCTCGGTGTACCGCTCGCGACCGCGGGGGCCCTCGCCTCGTTCTATCCGCTCGCCAGGTTCCCGAGCCCGGACCTCGCGCTCTCCGCGCTCGGCACCGACGCCATCTTCGCCTGCAATTCGCGCAAGGCAGCCCGGCTCCTCTCGCCGTTCGTGCCCACCCACGCCTACGAGTTCAACGACGAGAACGCGCCACAGCTCTTCCTGCCGCCCGTCAGCTTCCCGTACGGCTCGGCGCACGCGTCGGAGATCCAGTACCTGTTCGACCTCCGATCGACCGTTCCAGCGCCGCCGCTCGCGGCGGATCAGCGGCGGCTCTCCGAGGCGATGGTGGCCTACTGGACCAACTTCGCGAAGCTCGGGACTCCGAACTGGATCGGAACGCCGTTCTGGCCGGCGTACGAGAGGACGGCGGACCAGATGCAGTCGCTCGTGCCCCCGCAGCCTCTCGTGGAGAGCGGATTCGCCATCGATCACAAGTGCGCGATCTGGGCGCCTGCGCCCTGAGCGGTCGCGCTCATTCCTGACGCGATAGCGTCGACCGCAGGTTCCCGATGAGCGCCACGAGTCGCGGGCCGATGTCGTGGCGCAAAAGCTCGGGCGGCAGCTGGAACGCCGCCCCACTGCAGCCGATCACCACCGGCTTCGTGCCGTCTCCTGGATCGAGCGGCGCTGCAACGGCGTTGACCTCGCGGCGCCAATCGCCGAGAGCGAGGCAGAACCCGTACCGCTGATAGTCTCGAAATGCCTCCTCGAAGCGCCGGCGCGTGTTCGGCCATTTCGCGGGGCGCTTGGCGCGGATCCGCTCGAGCATCACCTTGCGCTCGTCCTCGGGCAAGGCACAGACATAGGCCCGCCCAAGCGAGGTAGTCGCTACCGGGACCCGCGAGCCGATGTCGATGACGAAGACCGCAGAGTGCCAGTAGGTGTCGAGCACCTGCATGTTCAGCTCGTCGTTGATCGCGAGGTGCACGGAGGAATTGGTGTGCTGCGAGAGCGCGTGCAGGAGCGGGCGCGCGCTGCGCCGGATGTCGACCTGCGCGAGTGCGGAGTAACCGAGCCCCACCGCCGCGGCGCCGAGGGCGTACTTTCGCCGCGACTCGGAGTGGCGCAGGAAGCCCAGACGCGTGAGCGTGTACGTGAGCCGCGAGATGGTGGGCCTCGCCAGCCCGGTGCGGGCGGCGATGTCCTGGTTCGCGAGCCACGGGTCGCGAGGACCGAAGCAGCGGAGCACGTCGAGTCCGCGACCGAGAGCCCCGACGAACTTCCGATCTGCCGCGCTGCTCGCCTCCCTCTCCGACTTGATCCGCCGTGTAAGCAGACGAGACCTGCCGACACTTCGTTCGAGAGCGGAGTGATGAGGTCGACGTGCTTCATCCCCGAAAGCCCGCGCCTGCATTGCTCGTTGAGCTGGTGGATGCGCTTCGCGATTCGCGCCTTGCCGATGCCGCCATGGAAACGGAAGGCATCGGCGAGAGCCCAGCGGTGCTCGAAGGAATGGAAGCCGCCGGGCGTCATCTCGCCCGCCTTTGGCATCTCCCGGCGCCAGATGCGGTCGAAGCTGGGGATGCTCGGAGTCGAGACTGCCCAGCCTGCGGGGGTCGCGAACAGGACGCCGGTGCCGCGCGGCCCGAAGATCCATTTGTGGCAGCCGGCCGCGAACATGTCGCATCCCAGCGAGGCCATGGTCTCGTCCTCGACGCCAAAGCCGTGCACGCCGTCCACGCAGAGGACCGCGCGATCGGCCTCGGCGCGCCCCTGGTTGGCCTTCGCCACCGCCTGGGCGAAGCGCGCGATCGGCGTGCGGACGCCCGTACTGGAGTGTACCCAGGTCACAGCGACCACTCGCGTCCGCGGACGGATCTCGCGGGCCAGCGCCTGCGTCATCTGATCCGCCGTCGCCTCGGGAGCGTGCGTGTAGAGCGGAACGCGCCGGACCACCGCGCCGGTACGGGCCGCGCGCAAATCGAGGGCGCGAAAAGTCGCGGGATGATCGTGCGTGGTCGAGAGGATCTCCTGCCCCTCGCGCAGTTGCAGCCCGTTGTAGAAGGTGCCCAGCCCCATGGTGGTGCTGTCGGTCATCGCCAGGTCGTCTGGCTTGCAACCCATGTGCTCGGAAGCGGCCTGCCGGATCGCCTTCTCGAAGCGCTCGATGTTGTCCTCGACGTAGAGGAAGGGATTCTCGTCGAGACCCCGGCGGTGCATCTCGATGGCGGCAGCAACCGGCAGCGGGTGCGAGGCGAGGAAGAACTGGGACATGTGGATCCAGCGCCTGTCGAGCGGGAACTGGCGCCGGACCGACTCCCAGTCGTCGGTCAAGGGCGGCGGGGCGGGTTTCGCCTCCTCGCGCGTCCTCGCGAGCACCGCACCGGATCCAAGCAAGGCAATGCCGGAGAGCAGTTCGCGTCGGCGCATGGGTCACTCCAGGAAGTCTGGCATCATACTCGCGCAAATAGATCGGAGCAGGATCTCACACGCAAATGCCAAAGACCCGCTTCGAAGCCGAGTTGATCGAGGGCCACAAAGGCGTCACGGCGGTGATCGTTCCCTTCAATCCGGAAACGGCGTGGTCGCGAAAACCCGTACGCCTCGATTCGCGTCGCGACGGCTGGCTCGTCGCGGGCACTGCAAACGGCGTTCGCTTCGATGGCTACATCGGTTATCGCTGGGGACGTTTCTTCATCATCATCGAACCGGAGCTGCGCGAAGCGGCCAACGCCTCGGTCGGCGACACCATCACGATGGTTGTGGCGCCGACCGCGACGCGCCGCGCACTCGTCCGCGCGCGCGCCCAGTCGAAGGTGACCACGGCGCCGAAGAAGGGACGCCGGGACGCCGTCGAGCCGACCTTGCGCAGCCGCAAAGGTTGACGCATCCGCGTCTCGGAGAGTCCCCTTCGAGGAGATCAATTCTCGATGGCGAACGTCATTCCCGCCGCGCGCAGCCGCTCGATCAACCGGTTGCCCATCGCGGAGGCCGGTGTGAGCACGCCGTGGCGCGGCTCGAGCCTGTCGCGATCGAGTGCGAGACAGAGCGCGGATTCACCTAGCATCTTGGCGGTCTCGCCATAGCCCGGATCGCTCTTGCCTTCGACCCGCGCGACGGCCTTCAGCGGTCCCGCGCCGCTTCCGTCGCTCTCGCCGACGATGCGGACGCGGAAGAAGCCGGCATCGCGCTTTGCCTTGCTCGGACCCTGACCCGGCGCGGGGAGCAGCGGCTTCAAGATCGACCGGCCAGGCCCGGTCGACGCCAGCGTCACGAAGGCGGCGAGGCCCGCGGTGAAGGTTCCGGCCCCGAACGCGCCCTTGGCGCCTTTGCCGAATACCATCGACTCTCGATAGCGGAAATCCTTTCCATACGGATATCCCGAGATCGCGTTGGTCCGGCGCACCACCCGGGTATTGATCGCGGCCATCACGAAGGGACCGGTCCAGGCGCCGACCAGCGGCTCGAACTTCGCCATCATCTGGTCGCCGCGGTCCGGGCCGCGATCCTTGTCGCGGTCGGGGATGAGCGCGTAGGGGTCGCCCATCAGGCGGCGTTGCCGCGGATCGCGGCCGGCTTCCTCGAGCATCGCCAGCATCGAGGCGACGGTGCCGCCGCTAATGCCGCCCTTCATGGGACCGACGAAGAGCGACGCCTTCTTCAGCTTCTGCCCTTGCTTCTTGAAATGCTCCGCGAGCAGGTGGACGCCGAGATCCGACGGGATCGAATCGAACCCGCAGCAGTGGACGATGCGTGCCCCCGTCTGCCCGGCGCGGGCGTGGTTGCGATCGATCGAGTCGCGGATGAAGTTCACCTCGCCGGTCAGATCGCAATAATCGGTGCCCTGCTCGGCGCAGGCGGCGGCGAGTTCGCGCCCGTGCACCGCGTAGGGCCCGACGGTGGTGCAAACGACGCGCGCGTCCTTCGCCACCGCGGCGAGCGCGGCCGGGTCGGCGGCATCGGCGATGAGGACTGTCAGCTCGGCCAGGGCGGGGTGGTCTTTGACGAGATCGGCCTTCACCCGCGCGAGCTTGTCGCGATTCCGACCGGCGATCGCCCAGCGCAGCGTGGGCGCTCCGTGCGCCAGGTAATCGGCGACGAGCCGGCCGGTGAAGCCGGTTGCGCCGAAGAGCACCACGTCGTGGGGCCGCGAAGAGGCCGTCATGCACGGGAGCGTAGCAGGCCCGCCCCTGAAGAGGGGGGCGGTGGGAGTGCCGCGCCGCCCTTCGTGCTACAGCGGCATCTTGAAGCCTACGTCACGACGAGGTTACGACTTTCATATGAGCTCGATGCAGCCACGGTTTCCGGCTCACTTGCGAGTCGCCGTCTCCGAAGAGGGGGGCCCCTCCTATGAGACGACGAACGTCAGCGCAGGAGGCATGTTCGTCCGCCTCGATCGAGACCTGGCGGTGGGGACGCTGCTGTCCGTCGCGGTCGAGCTGCCCGACGACGAGCATCCCACACCGGTGCAGGTCAAGGTGGTACACGCGGTGCCTCCTCGCGCACACGCCGACGCCAGCGACCGTGGAGTGGGGATGCAGTTCGTCGGCGCCGACGACGCGTTCCGCCGGCGGCTGGAGCGCTACCTGCAGTCGATCGCGGCCAAGGCTGCGGCACCGCTCCGCGTGCTGCTCGTCGCCCGCGACTTGTTGCACGAGAACGGCTGGACCCAGCTCGACGCCCGGGATTCCGCGGGTCGCTACTGTCTGACCGGCGCGCTCTCGAAGGCGGCCGGCGAGGATCGCGCCGCCTACGCAGCGGCTTTGCAGTCGATCGGCACGCGCTTGAACGAGCCGGCTTGCGCGTTCGGAGGCTTCGGCTGCCATTGCTCGGTCATCCGCTGGAACGATCGCGACGGCCGGACCCAGAAGCAGGTGGTCGCCAAGCTCGACGAGGTCATCGACACGGTGCTCGGGGCAGACTGCTGACACCGCGGCAAGCGGCTGAACCATCCGCCGCGGCCCCTTGGTAGTGCCAGAAGCCGCGTGACCGCGGGCGGCCCGCGCAGGCGCCATCTTCACACCGCCAAGGCTCGGCCGCGCTACAGCGGTTGCGAGCCCCTGTGGATCCGCCCAGACTAATCCAGCGGTGGATGGTCGCGACTGCTGCTACTTTCCCGCCAGCTCCGCCGACGCCGGATGGGGCTTCCCGAACTGCTGCGGGAGCAGGCTGAGCGCCATGATGCCGAGCTGAGAAGCGACGAAGCCCGACAGCGACCACACGGCACCCTCCATGAAGCCGTAGGAGTGCAGCCCGACGCCGAGCATGTTCACGCCGAACCAGGAGAGGCTGGTGATGACGTTCCCGAAGATCGCCATCGCCATGAGGCCTTTCTCCCGCACGTAGCCGCCCCAACGGGCGTGCAGGAGGAGCGCGTTCCACAAGACGATGAGGAGCGCGCCGTTCTCTTTAGGGTCCCAGCCCCAGAATCGTCCCCAGGACTGGTCGGCCCAGATGCCGCCCAGGACGGTGCCGACGAAGCTGAAGAAGAGCGCGAAACAAACGACCCCGTAGGTCATGGAGACGAGCGCCTTGGTCGTCGCCGGATCGGGCCGCGGCACGAGCTGCCGGCGCAACGCGTAGCCGATCGCCAGGGCGCCGGCGAGAAACGTGCCGCTATAGCCGATGGTGATGGTGACGACGTGGGTGGCGAGCCAGAAGTTCGAGTCGAGGACGGCGCGCATCATCTCCATGGTGTCGCCGTCGCCCCTGAGGTGGTGCGCGACGATGAGCGAGGAAAACCCCACCGCCGCCGCCACGGCGGTGCCGATGCCGCGCCTGTACATCCGCTCGAGGAAGATGCCGGCGACGACGGTGACCCAGCCGACGAAGACAGCAGACGAGTAGAGGTTGGTCACCGGAGGGCGGCCTTGCAGGGCGATCCGGGAAGCAAGACCCAGGGTGTGCACGAAAGCGCCGGCCGCGAGGAGGCCGAAGGCGGCCGGCTGGAGCACGTCCCGCTTCCACAGGAACGAGGCGAAGAGAACGAGCAGCGCGAGAAGGTAGATCACCATCCCCGCGTAGAAAGGCGCCAGGCGGTTGAACAGTACTTCGTACCGGGCGTGCGATGCGGCACCGGTACTCTCGGCCTGGATGAGCGTTTCGAAAGACGCCACGCCGACGTTGAACAGGATGGGATCCTGCTTCACCCAAGCATCGCCGATCCGCGCAAGCTGCTCCACGCCGGGATCCATCGGGCCCGCGCGCAGCGCTTCACCGACGCCTCGCCACCCGTCGGGTCGTGCGCGCGCAGCCGGCGGCAACGGACGGAACGCGGCGAGCTGGGCGAGGTCGTCCTGCCCGGGTCCGGTCTTCATCTGGAGAGTGTTCTGCAGCCGATAATAGAGGTAGATGCGGTCGAAGAGGTTGACGATCGCGCCCTGGAAGCGGGTCCGCTGCTTGGAGTCGATCTCACGGGCGGCGGCGGCCTGCTGCTGGATCCTGTCGAGGCTCGCCTCCAGATCGCGGAAGGGAAAGTACCGGTCCGAGGTCTGCCGCAACCCGATCAGGCCCAGCACCTCCGGATCGTTGATGAAGAAGACGGGCTGCACGTCGGCGATCTCGGGACGGAAGAGAACGTCGAGGAGCCACTCGTCCGCGCCCACCGTCCTGCCCTGCCAGGTGAACGCCTGCTGGCTGCGGATGAGGAGCAGCGAATTGCGCGCGACGGAGTCGAGGGGCTTGACGCGGCCGCCTTCCAGCACGGGAAGGCGGCTGAACCGGTCGAGGTCGAATCCGCGCGTCCTCGCGGCAGGCAGGAGCGCGGTTGCGGCGAATGCGACCGCGACGATCGCCGCCGCCCAGGGAATCAGTTTCGGAATTCGCATTTCATGCCTCCAAGGCGGCGGCCTTCTGCCGCGCGGCCGACCGGCGCAAGCCGAGGGCGAAGTGCAGGAGCAGTCCGCCCGCGACCAGCAAGCAGGACGCGTAGGGCAACAGCCATCCCGGGTTCTCCACCACCTGCAGGATGGAGAGCGTGTCGTTCTTGCCGAAGCTCGCCTGGTAGAACGCCTTGCCGGCGTAGCGGAGCGGCTGGTTCATGTAGATGAGGACGTCGCGCGCCTCTCCGGTCGACGGGCGCGAGAGGTGGACCAGGCTGGAGAAGTTCTTCGGGATGTCGGTTCCGGGGTAGACGTCGTGCTGGAACCTCTTCAGGGTCATGGCGAAGGGCAGGTATTCCCGGCGGCGCCGGAGCGAGAGCGAATAGGTGCGCCCCTCGTGGATGAAAGATTGCGGCGCGCCGAGCGCATCGGAAACGAGCCAGACGCCGTAGCTCTTCGGCCCCGCGAACGGCTCGACGAACGCAGCCTTCTGATCGCTCTGATCGTCGCCGGAAACCGAAGCCGCTTCGATGACGTTGATTCCAGTCCCGATCCCCATCGTCGCCTGGGCTGGAGGATCGGACGGTCCGCGCCTCGCCATCTCCGAGTTCGGGTAGAAAGCGCCGACCTTGATGAAGAGCGGCGTACCGGGGACCTCGATGTACTTGTCGGGAACGAGGAGCGCCTCGGGTATCGCGTAGACCTCGTCGTGGTCGGCGTCGGTCGTGTCGATGACCGCCAGCTCCCTCTCTCGCGTGCTCTCGACGTAGTCGACGGTCTTGCCTTCCTCGATCGCCAGCTGTGTCTCGACCTGGAAGAAGCCGGTGACGAACTCGCCGACGAAGAGGACGATGAGCCCCAGGTGCACGATCCAGAGTCCGAGCTTGCGGAAGCTGAGGTCCAGCCGCTTCAATTGCGCCGCGATGAGGTTCGCGGTCAGCGCGAGGCCGACGAGACCGCCGCCAGGGAAGACCGGGATCGCCGATTCGGTGCCCGGCACGTTCCAGTAGACGAAGAAGCTGCGGATGTAGGCGTTCACGGCGCCGAAAGCGCCGAGGCGGACCTGCGCAAGAGTGCAGGCCACGACCAGCACCATCAAGAGCACGAGGCAGACGATGGTGAGCTTGAGGGAGGTGAGCGCGTCGAAGACGCGGCGGCTAGCTCGCAGCATCGAAATGCAGGCTCTGCAAGAGGTGGATGAAATCGGGCCGGGAGGAAGCGACCGGGCTCTCGTCTCCGAGCATCTTGATGAACCAGGTGCTCTCGTCGGAGACGACGATGGCGGCGAGCAGGCGACTCTTCTTGTTGCCGTCGCTCACGAAGTCGAACACCGAGACCGCCCCGGCCCTGGTCTTGATCGACCTGCGCGCCCTGGCGAGGTCCCGCTCGTCGATGGAGGCGAGGCCGATCTGGCCGCGCCAGCGGTTGACGTTCGCGAGCTCGCCGCCGGCGGGGCCGGGGAGGACGACCACGGAAACGTCGATCTTCCCCCCCACTGCCGGCTTCAAGGTGGCGTAGCGGACGCCGGCGGCGCGCCTCTCGGTCCATCCCCTGGGCAGCGTCCATGCGAGAGCGTTCGGGAGACTCGCCGCCGGGGAATCCGGGATCGGCTCCGCGCGCGGGCGCTCCTGCGCGAACAGGGGCGCTTGCATCTCAGCCGTCTGCTTCACCTGGTAACGCGAAACCTCGGCGCGGCGGCATCCGGCCACGGCGAGGAGCAGGACGAGCAAGTACTTTTGCATATCGAAAGCTCCCGGAAAGGACTGGTTGTTGACGTGGTCGTATGTGTGAAAGAGTTGCGATTGCGTATTCGATTGTCGTAACCCCACGAACGCGATCCGGGCAAGCCCCATAATATTGAATATCGGGTGTATTTCTCGATGAAAAGATATCGGAGGAGAGCGCCAAGGCGGGGTGTCAGAACCGCCCCGACAGCGCCGCATCCAGGGTTCCGCCGAACAGCGTTCCGGGAGGTTGCAGGGGACGCGTCCCGGGGTAGCCGCCGGCCCGGCCCGTCGCGGCGAGGCGCAGCGAGACGGCGGTGCCCAGCTGTGCGCTGATGCCCGCGTAGGCCCCTAGCTCGTCCTCGACGAGGCCCTCGGGCGTGCGGGTCTGGAACCAGGAGGCGCGCAGGAGGACCTGCAGGAACCGCGGCCGGCGGGTGAGGACCTGCACCCAGCCGCTGCGGCCCGCGGACCAGCCGTCCTCCTCGAGGTACCCGACCGAGACGCCCCCGGCGTCGCCAAAGAGCCGCGGCAGCCCGAGCTCGGGTCCGGCGTAGCGACGGAGATCGCCGTTCGTCAGGTCCTTCATCAATCCCGAGACGCCGGAGAGCGTCAGCCAGGAGGCGAGCTCCCAGGTCGCCGTCAAATCCGCGTGCCGGGCCGCGCCACCCAACGCCGACGCGACACCGTCCCGCTCCATGACGGAGACGCCCCGGTAGCGGAAGCCCCCGAGCAGCGAGAACGACTCGAACGGGCGCAGGCCCGCGTCGACCGCGACCGCATCGAGCGACGACGTTCCCGCCTCGCTGCGCGACGCCCGCGCCTGCGCGCCCAGGTCGAGCACGCCGCCGAGCGAGATCTGCGCCAGCGCTTCGCCCTCGTACCTGCGGCCCAGCTCGGGTCCGTCGCTGTAGGCGAGCCGGAGCTCGTTGCGCAGGTAGCGCACACTCGCGTCGGCACCGCCGGCGGTCTGCATCGCGAGGTACGCGCCGCCGGTGGCGCGCCGCAAGGAAGGCGCGAGCGTGCTGGGATCGGGCACGGCACCGCCGAAGACGCCCACCTCCAGGTTCCCCCTGGTGCGATATCCCGCCTGCCCGCCGTCGAACACCGTCGAGCCAGGGATCGACCAGGGGCGAACCCGCCCGAGCGCCACCGTCAGTCCGCCGTCCAGCGGACGGCGCGCGAGCTCGGCTTCCCAGACGTACAGCTGGGTCCTGGTGGCGGGGCGCACCGAAGCTCCAGAAGGCGGCGACCAGCGCCGCGCGCTCATGTCGGCGTAGAGCGCGAATCCGCCGGCCACCGGCGCGCCGCGAAGCGGGTACGGCCGCCGTGACGCGGGGAAGCGCGAACGCGTCACCCTGCCGGCCGGCGCCGGAGCAGGTCGCGTGCGTCTCGGAGACCGCTTCGATCCGGCAGGTCGAGACCTGCTTGTCGCCGCGCAGGAGACGCAAGGTCGATCCGGGCAGGAGCCCGTCGCGCGCGCCTGCGTCGAGGTACAACCGGTGCGCGGTCGCGTAGCGCACCCGGCCGGTCGCGCGGCGCTGCGCGGAAGGCGCCGCGGCGAGCGTGGCGGCTGCGAGGACCAGGGCCTGTGCCGTCGCGATCATCATCGCGTTCCCGCCGGATGGCAGCCCAGGCAGGCAGGAGTGGCGAAGCTGAAGCCGGGCCTGCCCGCGTGGGTGGTCTGCGTCGCCGAGTGGCAGAGGAGACAGTCTTTCTGGGCGAAGTCCGTCGCGTAAGGCTTGTCGACGCGGGCGGTGGAATGGCAGTCGAGGCAGCCCTGCTGGAAGTGCTTGAAGCCGGAGGTGATCCCGAAGGGAAGGTGCGCTGCTACCCGCAAGACCTGCGAATCGGCGTGGCAACTCAGGCAGAGCGAGGTCGTCTGCTCTCCCGTCGAGAGCCACGCGAACCCTCCGACCTCGACGTGCTTGGGGGCCACGAGCGCCTGCTGGTGGCAGCCCGTGCAGTCGATCCGGGTGCGGTCCGCCGGCGTGACATGGCAGCTCGAGCAGGCCAGGCCCGCGTGCTTCTCGCCCGCCGCGGTCGGGAAGAAGCTGGCGTGGACGGCCGGATCGATCGAGCCGCCCGTTCCGCCAGGATGGCAGGCGAGGCAGGACGCGCTCTGGTGCGAGAACGCCGGCACGTTCGCGTGCCGCGGCGCGGTCGCCGGCTGCGTGTGGCAGCCGAGGCAATCGAACCCCTTGAAGGTGTCGGAGCTGCCGTGGCACGAGTTGCAGTCGACCGCGTGCCATCCCTTCTCGATGGGGAACGCCACGTGCGACGCGGGCGTGGGCGCGGTGATCCACTGCGCGGGCTCGCCCGGAGGAGGCGGCGCGCAGCGCGGCTGCAGCGCCGCAACAACGATTGCCAGCGGGAGCATCCCGATCGCGAAGCGGCGCATTGGCTAGCCTCCTCTCGGCGGCGGCGCGTGAGGAACGGAGCCGGTGAATTGGTGGCACTCGTAGCACTTGCGATCCTTGTACTGGAAACCGGCAACCTGCCGGTGCTGCGCCTGCGTGATGGGACCTTGGTGGCAGCGCGTGCAGGAGGCCGTGTTCGTCGAGCAGGTTCCCGAAGGGACCGCGCCCCGGAGCGTGGTGTGGCAGTCCAGGCAAGAGAGCCCGGCGTGCGGTCCGGGCGCCAGCTGGAAGCAGGCCTGGTGCTGGACGAAGCGCGCTCCGCGGAAGCTCCACGGGTTGTGGCAATCGCGGCAGCTCGTGCCGAAGCCGGCGGCGACATGATCGATCGAGGTCACGCCGGCGCGCACGTAGTCGGACTGGTGGCAGCTCGCGCAAGCGACCGCGGCCCGGACGAACCCGCGATCGCGCAGATCGAGATGGCAGCTCTCGCAGGGGATGGTCGCGTGGCGCCCCGAGAGCGGGAAGTTGGTCCGCCGGTGCGCGTCCACCTCGAAGCGGCTTCGCCAGCTCTGGGCGTCGTGGCACGAGGCGCAGCGGGTGCCGAACTCGCCCGCGTGGACGTCGCGGTGGCAGGCGGCGCAGCTGGTCGGAACGGGTGCGCGGAAATCCGCCCCCGAGGTGTGGCAGGAGGAGCACTCGGCGACGGCGTGGCGGCCCTGCAGGGGAAACCCGGTGTGGTCGTGATCGAAGGTGACCTTCTTCCAGCTCTCGGTGGAGTGGCAGACCCCGCAGCGCGTGTCGCCCATGCCGTGCGCGCCCATGCCGTGCGGCATCGCCGGGGCGCGAAGCAGTTCGACCGCCGCCTGCGCCGCCCGTTGCGAAGCGGGCGCGGACCGTTGCGGAACGGGCGCGGCGGCGGCGCCGGCGGAAGCGAGCAGAGCGAGGAGCAAGGTCTTCATTGCGCCAGCTCCCGGAAGGTGCCGCGATGCACGTCGACGTGGCAGCCCTCGCAGCTCTGCGGAACGCCCCGGTACTGGCGCGTGCGGACCCGGGCCGCCACCACCACCTCGCGGTGGCAGTCGGCGCAGCCGACGGAGGCGTGCTTGCCCTGCAGCGCGAACGAGGTGAACGGCGGGCGGTGCTGGAAGGTGGTGCGCTCCCAGGCCGCGGTGGTGTGGCAACGCTCGCAGTCCACCGCGCCGCCGCGCGCGGCCGCGAACTGACCGGCGTGCACGTCGGCATGGCAGGAGGCGCAGGTGGTCCCGAGCTTCGCGAAGCGCATGACGCCGCCCTCGTCCGCGACGTGGCAGGACTCGCAGCGCGCGCTCGAGTGCGCGCCGGTGAGGGCGAACCGTGTCTCGCGGTCGTGATCGAAGCGTACCCGCACCCAGGAAGCGACCTCGTGGCAGTCGGCGCAGCCGGCTTTCTTCACCCGCTTGGCGAACTGTCCCGCGTGCGGGTCCGCGTGGCAGGCGTCGCAACGCGCGACGTCGCCCGACGGATGGAACTGCGTCAGGCTGATCGCGTCCTTGCGGCCCCGTTGCAGGATCCAGGCTCGGATCGGCGAGGCGCGCGCCTCGAGCTTCGGCTCGGCGCGATGGCAGAGGACGCACGCCACCGCCTCGTGCGCGCCGAGCAGCGGCCAGCTCACGTGGTCCTTTGCCTCGAAGCGCGCCGGACGGAACCCCTGCTCCGTGTGACAGGTATCGCAGGCGGCGGCGGAGCTTCCCGGCTTGCCCAGCTGACCGAGGTGGGCGTCGACGTGACACGAGGTGCAACTGGAGAAGGCGAGCCCCTTGAACTTCGCCTTCACTCCCGGGAACGGCCCGTGGCAGCTCTTGCAGGCGACGGTGGCGTGGGCACCCCGCAGCGGGAAGTGCGTCTTCTCGTGGAACTCACGCTCGCGGGTCGTGCCGTTCAGGACCAGCCAGGGCGGTGCGGGCGTGGTCGAAGCGCGGAGCCGGCTTCCAGCTTCTTTCGTTGTGGCAGTCGCTGCAGGAGGTGCCGAGCTGCCCGCGATGCTCGTCGAAGTGACAGTCCGAGCACCGGGTGCCGAGGCCGAGATGCGTGTCGCGCCCCGCGTGGGTGGAGAGCAGATCGCGGATGCCCTTGTCCACGATCAGCCGCTTCTCGTGGCACTGTGCGCAGTCGATCTGGGCGTGCTTCCCGTTGAGCGCGAATCCCGTGCTCTTGTGATCGAAGCCCTTCTTCCCCTTCTTGCCCCAGTCGATGAGCTCGAAGTCGCGGCCCTGGTGGTCGTGATGGCATTTGTTGCAAGTCCGATCGGCGTCGGAGATCCGGCCGTGGAAGCCCTCGTGCTTCGCCACCCGATCCCGGATCTCGGTGTGGCAGTCGAGACAGCGCTGATTGGAGAGCTGGGCGCCGGCGACGTGGCACTGCGTGCAGTTGTTGAGCCCCTCCAGCTTCGCGTGGCCGTGCGCGAGCGGACCGGGCGAAAAGATGTCGGCTCGCGCGGCGGCGGCGAGACAGAAGGCGGCGCAGAACGCCGCGGCGAGGCGACGCATCTTCAGTGCCTCCACCCGTAACCGAGGTAGAGCGACACGGCGATGTGCGCGGCGATGGTCACCACCAGGAAGCCGGCGAGGCAGCCGTGGAAGAGCCGCCAGGCGCGCAAGAGGTTCTTGAGCGACTGGTAGAAGGCGATCTGCATCCGGATCCGCTGCAGCCGCAGGTAGCCCTCGCGGAACTCGCCGTAGTCGTCGCGATCGGCGAACTGGCCGCGAACGAGCAGCAGTCGGAAGCGCGCCCGCAGGCCCCCTAGCGGAACCCGCACCGGGTAGCCCCAGAGGGATCCGCGCCGGGCAGGCGTCGCCGCGGAGGCGAAGATCGCCCGGAGCCGCTGCGGGTCAGAGGCGCCCTGGATGAGAGGCTCGACGCGCTGCTTGAGCCTCTCCCACCGCTCCAGGAGCTCTTTCAGCTCCACCTCCTTGCCGCCCGACGAGGGTACGAGCCCGTAGATGAAGCGGCCGAAGATGCCGGTGAGGACCACGACCAGGAGCGAGGCGGCGGTGGCGGTTGCGAGCTGGTTGTTCGACTGGAACGCAGCGTGGAAGGCGATGACCACCGGGCTCATGAAGCCGACGAACATGTGGAAATCGAGCCAGCCGCGGATGGAACCAAAAGATGCGAGCGCGCGAGAGCGTTTGCGCACCGGGTAGAGGAAGTTCAGCAGCATGAACGCCGTCGCCACGATGCCGACCCCGTGTCCCCAGGGGCCGGCCGGGCGCAAAGACGCGTGCAGCGGCGAGTGGAGGCGCGCGGCGCGCGAGAGCGTGTAGTAGTCCCAGCCCTTCAGCGTGAGCCAGCCGAGGATCAGCGCTGCGGTCGCCAGGTAGAAGAGGTGCCCGCGCCGGCGCTGCTTCTCGGGGGCATCTTCGCTGGCGAGGCCGCGCCGGGACATGGCGACGACGCCCCCTGGTGGCGTCGGCTTCGGCTTCTGCAACTCCTCGCCGAGATGCTTCTTGAGCGAGATGCCGGACTTGGTGAGGAACGGGGTCGGCAGCTCGCCGCCGACGTTGACGATGACGAAGTCGTTGGCGAGGACCACGGGCGAGCCCGAAGCGGTCAGCACCACCTCGTCCTCGAGGACCTTGTCGACCTCGGAATTCATCAGCGCCTTGATCCGGCGGCTGGCGATGAGCTCCTGGATGCGCTTGCGATTCGCCTCGCGGACCTTGGCGAACGAATCGCCGCGGTACGAGATGGTCACCCGCGCGTCGCTCTCGTCGGCGAGCTGGACGGCCGCCTCGATGGCCGCGTCGCCCCCGCCGACCACAAGCACGCGGGACCCCTGGTACTGCTCGGGATCGGCGAGCCGGTAGGCGACCTTCGACAGCTCCTCTCCCGGGACGCCCAGCTTGCGCGGCGTCCCGCGGCGTCCGATGGCGAGGACCACCTTGCGCGCGGTGAGCACCCCCTTCTTGGTGACCACCTGGAAGGCGCCGTCCCTGCCGCCGATCGATTCGACGCCGACGCCCTCGTCGACGCGTACGCCCGCCTGTCCGAGCGCGCCGCTCCAGACCGAGAGCAGCTCTTCCTTGCTGATCCGCTTCTGGCTGAGCTTGCCGAAGAAGGGGATCTGCACCGGCTCGGTCATCACCACCTTGTGCCGGGGGTAGTTCGCGATGGTGCCGCCCACCGAGCCCTGCTCGAGCACCCGGAAGCTGCGCCCCTTCTCCTGGAGCCCGAGCGCCGTGGCGAGGCCCGCCGGACCTCCGCCGACGATGGCGACGTCGACCGTTCCCGCGGCCGTCCGGTCGCGCGGGGTCACCTCGGCGAGCCGCTCGCTGACCTGCAATCCCTGGGCGATGGCGTTCCTGATGAGACCCATCCCGCCCAGCTCGCCGACGATGTGGACGCCGGGGCGACTGGACTCGAAGTACTGGTCCACCATCGGCAGATCGACGCCGCGCTCCGAGGTGCCGAAGACGAGCTTGATGGCGCCGACGGGACACTGCGCCGCGCAGCTGCCGTGGCCGATGCAGTGGTCGGGCATCACCAGGCGGGGGACGCCGTCGACGACGCCGAGGATGTCCCCCTCGGGGCACGCCTTGAGACAGGTCAGGCTGCCGATGCAGATGTCCGTGTCGATGACCGGGTGGATGGTCAGCGGCAGGCGCGCTCCGCGCTCCTCGCTCTCCACCAGGGCGCGGGCGGCGTCGGCATGGCGACGCCGCCTGCGCCCGAGGTGGACGCGACCCAGCACGACGGCTGCCGCTACCGGAGCGGCGAATATGGCTGAGCCGAGATCCATCTTACTCGCGCCCGGACGAGGTCGGACCGCTCACGCCCGCCGTCTTCCGCTTGCGGACGCCGAGGAGCACGAGCGCCGCGACGTACGCGAACGCCAGGCTCCACCCGCTTCCCGAGGTCGTGCAGCCCCAGACGGGCGGGACCTGGGCGGCTCCGCCGGTGGTCGAACCGGTGCCGGCGACGTCGACCTCGACAGTCGGGTTCGCCGGGTCGCTGCTGACGATCCGGAAGCAGCTTCCCGGGGGCAGCGCACCGTCCTCGATGGGGACGAAGAGTACGTTGATCGGGATGCTCGCGCCCGGGGCGATCGACGCCGGAATGGTGGCGGCCCAGACGAGCGTGCGAGGCGTTCCGCTGCAGTGCGCGATCGACGTCACGTCGAGCCGGGCATTGCCGGCGTTCTTCACCTCCACGGTGAGCCTCTTCACGGAGCCGACGGAGACCGTCCCGAAGTCGAGCGAGGCGGGATCGAGCGCGATGACCGGTACCGCCGTCGACGTGGCCGACCCGCCGAGGGCGAGGTTGATGGTCGGCTTCGCCGGGTCATTGCTCGCGATCTGGAGGCAGGCGCCCGCGGGCAACGAGCCGGCGACCATCGGAGCGAAGGTGACGTTGAGGTTGGTGCTCCGGCCGGCCGGCACCGAGAACGCGCTCGCCGGCGTCCAGGTGACCGAGCCCGGGGTGCCGGAGCAGGCGGAGACGCGGGTCACGTTCAGCGTCGAGCCGCCCGTGTTCTGCACTTGCGCGGTGAGCATCTTCGAGGCGCCCGCGCTCACCGTTCCGAAAGCGAGAGAGCCGGGGTTGAGGGCGATGGCAGGGCCCGACGGGGGAGGCGACGCGGTCGCGCCCGTCCCGCTGAGGGCGAGGTTGATGGTCGGCTTCGCCGGATCGTTGCTGGCGATGGTGAGGCAGGCGCCCGCGGGCAGCGTACCGGCGGACGTCGGGGCGAAGGTGACGTTGAGGCTCGTGCTCCCAGAAGCCGGCACCGAGAACGCGCTCGACGGCGTCCAGGTGATCGAGGCCGGAGTGCCGGCGCAGGCGGACACGGAGGTAACGTTCAGCG
>VBKL01000234.1 GCA_005879805.1 Deltaproteobacteria bacterium
GGCATGGGCTCCTACGTGAAGCTCGTCACCAACCTCGTCATGGGCCTGAACGGGGTCGTCCTCGCCGAAGGCCTCACGCTGGCCCGGCGCGCCGGCGTCGATCCGGCGCAGATGCTGGAGATCCTCCGGCACGGAGCGGCCGCCTCGAAGATCCTCGAGGTCCGCGGTCCGCTCATGGTGGAGGGCCGCTTCGACGCGATGATGAAGGTCGATCTGTTCCTGAAGGACATCCGCCTCATGCTCGAGGCGGCGCAAGGCCTTCACGTCCCGGTCCCACTCGCGAGCGCGATGCAGCAGCTCTACACGGCGGCCTTCGCGGCCGGGCAGGCCAAGGACGACCTCGCGACCATCGTGCGCGTGTACGAGTCGATGGCCGGCCTTCCGCCGCGCGGCGGCCCCGCGGCATGATGCCCGCTCGAAGCGAGACGCGCGACGGGATGCGCATCGATTGGGACGTGCCCGTCCCGATGGACGACGGGATCGTGCTGCGCGCCGACGTCTTCCGCCCGCCCGGCCCGGGAAGGCACGCGGTCATTCTCTCGTACGGCCCGTACGGAAAGGGCCTGCACTTCGCCGACCTCTACGCGGATCAGTGGAAGCGGATGATCGAGCAGCATCCCGACGTGCCCGCCGGATCGACCAACGCGTACCAGAACTGGGAGGTCGTCGATCCCGAGAAGTGGGTGCCGGACGGCTACGTCTGCGTGCGGGTGGACTCGCGCGGCGCCGGGCGATCGCCGGGCTTCCTCGACGTCTGGTCGCACCGCGAGGCGGTCGACCTGTGCGCGTGCATAGAGTGGGCGGCGGTGCAGCCGTGGAGCACGGGCAAGATCGGCCTCGACGGCATCTCGTACTTCGCCATGAACCAGTGGCAGGCGGCAGCGCTGCAGCCGCCGCACCTCGCCGCGATGTGCGTCTGGGAAGGGGCGGCGGACTACTACCGCGATCTCGGTCGGCACGGCGGCATCCTCTGCGCTTTTGGACGCGCGTGGTTCCCCTCGCAGGTGGTCCGCGTGCAGCACGGAATGGGCTCGCGCGGCTATCGCAGCCGCATGACCGGCGAGTGGGTTTCCGGACCCGAGACCTTGCCCGAAGAGCAACTCGGATCGTCGCGCAGCGACTTCTACGAGGATTGCCTGCGCAACACGCTCGCGAGCGACGAGTACTGGCGGTCGCGCCTGCCCGACTTCTCCAAGATCAAAGTCCCGCTCTTCTCGGCCGCCAACTGGGGCGGCCAGGGGCTGCACCCGCGCGGCAACTTCGAGGGCTTCTTGCGCGCGGGATCGCGAGAGAAGTGGCTCGAGGTGCACGGCATCGAGCACTGGACCCACTTCTACACCGACTATGGCGTCGGCCTGCAGAAGCGGTTCTTCGGGCACTTCCTCAAGGGCGAGGACACCGGATGGCGCAACCAGCCTCGCGTGCTCCTCCAGGTCCGCAGGCCGGGCGAGAAGTTCGAAGAGCGGTGGGAAAGCGACTGGCCGCTCCTGCGCACCCGGTTCACTCGATTTCATTTGCAAGCAAATGGCCTCGCTCTTTCAGCAGAGGCAGCCGGCCGCGAGGGACAGGTCACCTATGACGCGCTAGGCGCTGGCGTCACCTTCCTCGGAGCGCCGCTCGCCGCCGAGACCGAGATCACCGGCCCCGTCGCCGCGAAGCTCTTCGTCTCCTCGCGTACCGCGGACGCCGACCTGTTCCTCGTCCTTCGCGTCTTCGGCCCCGACTTGAAGGAAGTCACCTTCCAGGGCGCGCTCGATCCGCACACGCCCATTGCGCAGGGATGGCTGCGCGCCTCGCATCGCAAGCTCGACCCGGCGCTCACGTTGCCGCACCGGCCGTACCACACGCACGACGAAGTGCAGCCCCTGACGCCGGGCGAGATCTACGAGCTAGACATCGAAATCTGGCCGACTTGCCTCGTCGTGCCGGAGGGCTACCGCATCGCTCTCACCGTCCGAGGCCGCGACTACGAGTACCCAGGGGGACCGGGGACCGGGCTCGGAACGCTCGGAGCGAGTTTCGGGGGAGTCGGTCCGTTCCGGCACGACGACGCGAGAGACCGGCCACCGGCGGTGTTCGGAGGCAAGGTCACGGTGCACTGCGGTCCCCGTTACCCGAGCCACGTCCTGTTGCCGATCGTTCCTTCGGCGGTCTAACCGTGAAGCTCAGTCGGAGGTGACGGTCACCACGCACGTTTGCTGCAGATTGCCTACCGTGACGACGATCTTCGCCGTCCCCATCTCGCTCTGGGAATGGATCTGGAGCTGCGCGCCCTGCCCGTGGTCGACGGTAGCGACCTTTGGATTGGACGACTGCGCGGTTGCCTGCTCGGTTACGTCCGTCATCGATCCGTCCGCGCGCATCGCCGTCACGGCGAAGGCGGTCATCATGAACCTGGGAATGTGGACGTCGGTTTGCGAGAGGGAGATGGTCTCGTAACCGCCGCCGCCTCCTCCTCCGCCGTCCGCCGGAGCGCCCCCGTCGCCGCTGCCGGTACTGCCCCCTCCCCCGGAAGAGCCACCGCAGGCAGCGACGGCAAAGAGCACGAGGAACGATCCAACGAAGTTGCGTTTCATGCTTGCTCCACGGTGCAGGACGACAACGACTTCAAGGCGCCGTCAGCCGCAGCACGAGACCGGCGCTCAGCTCCTGGTACTGGGGCGCTCGCTGGATCGACCCCGTCAATGCGGTCTCGAAGTGCGAGGCGAGCTTGATCCCGAGGGCGACATGGCCGTTGAAAGATGCGCCCGCTGCCGACGTTCCGGGAGCGGTGCCACTCGTGCTCGAGAGCGGAAAGACAGGCGAGACGGCGGCCGCATACTCGTCGTACCCCGGCTCGACCGCGGCCTCCCAGCGAACCGGGCCGTCGCGGCGCCAGCTGAGGGTCACGCCGCCGTGGGCGAAGCGCTGTGGACTGAAATAACCGGCCCGTTGTCGTAGACGACGCCGCCCCAGCGCCGGCCGGTAGTCGGATCGGCCGTGCCCGCGTAGGAGAGCAGGCTGTCGTTGATGCTCCGCCGTCCGCCGCTCGCGACGATCCGCAACGGACCGATCGAGCCGCGCAGCGCGGCGCTTCCGACGAGCGCGAAGACGGGGAACCCGATGGGGGTGGACCCGAGGACCGCGGAGAAGTGGCGCGAGTCGATGCCGAGCGAGACTTCGGCGCCGTCGATCTGCTGCCGCCCCGCCTTCTGCGTCCCGCCGCTACCGAAACGCGACGCCGTGGAGGACGCCGGCGTTCCCGCATCCAGCTCGACCGCCGCAGCCCTGAGCAGGAACCGGGCGGAGTAGCCGAGCGGGAGTCCGACCTGCGCGGACTGACGCCCTTCGACGAGCGCGCTGAGACCGGTCTCGCCGCTGCGTTGGCGGAACGAGCCGCCCCCGTCGAACTCGGGGCGGTGGCGATCGCGGATGCGCTGCATCTCTTCCGCGATGTTCGCGCGCAACGCGGCGTCGTCGCGAGCAGCGGTCCGCTCTTCCTCGCCGGCTACCAGGGCCGCGGTCCCGAGGCCGGGCTCGAGCGCGCCGGTAGCGTTCGAGACTTGCGCTTCGCGGCTCAGGTCGCGCGCCACTTCCAGCGAATGCATGGCGCCCGAGTCGTCGCTGGAGCGCAGGTCGGCCTGCGCCGCGAGCAAGTGGGAGCGCGGATCGTGCGGCCGCAGGCGCACCGCCTGGTTCGCCAGGTCGTGCGCGCTGTCCGCGTCGGGCGCGGTCGAAACGGCCCCTCGCAGCGCCTCGAAATCCTTCGGTTCCGCCGCGTGGACCGCAAGGAACAACGCATGCGCGCGTCCGGGATCGCTCCGTTCGAACAGGCGCGCCTCCGCTCCGAGCAGGCGCGGATCCTTCGGGAAGTCGCGCAGCGCCGCGTCCAGCGCGCGCCGGGCGGTTTCCGGATCACCCCGCTCGCGAGAGCGGTCTGCCACCTGCACGGCATGGGCAACGCGCAGGCTCAGTAGCGATCGCTGCTCCAGCTCGGTCAGCTTCCGCTCGCGCATCAGGCCGTCGATCAGCTGCTCCACCGCTGCGTCGTCGCCGGCGCGCAGGAGCGTTCCGGCCAGCTCGAGCTGCGCCCCGCGCGTAGCCGACGCCGCGCGCGCCATCGCTGCACGCATCACCGTCATCGCCCTGCGCGAATCGCCCAGCCGCGACCAGGCCACCGCGATGCGGGCCTGCAGCTCGGGGGCGTCGGATACCTGCCGTTCCAAGGTGGCGAGACCGGTTCTGTCGCGACGGGCGACCAGCTCGGGAATCGCCAGTTCGATCTCCAGGCGACGGCGGAGCTCGAGGATGGCGGGATCTTTGAGTCCGCGCAGCCGCTGCAGCACCGCGAGGGCCTGGGCAGGCCGGCCTTCGGCGACCAGGAGCCGGGCCTGGGTCGCCTGCGTTTCCGGAAGCTGCGGCGCGAGCCGGAACAGCTCCGCGACGAGCGGTTGCGCCTCGCTGGTCGCACCGAGCTCCAAGAGGAGGTTCGCCAGATCGTGCACTACCCAGATGTCGGATGCGTCTTCCGCGCGCGCCTGCACGAGCTGCTTCCTCGCCTGCTCGACGGAACCCGCGGTCCGGCTCCTTGCCGCATCGGCGCGAAGGATCTCGGCGCGTAGCCATCCTTGCCGCAAGGCGATCTGAGGTGCGACTCGCAGGAGGCGGTCGTTGAGCGTCGCCGCCTCCTCGAAGCGCCCGGATCCGGCGAGCAACCCGACCAGACCGCGCAGCGCCTCCGGCTGCTCCGGCAGCGTGCGTAGCACCTCGCGGTAGCGCACCTCCGCCTGCTCACGCTCGCCGCGGTCCAGTGCGGAGTTCCCCAGTTCCAGCTGCGCGTGCCACTTGTCCTCTGCCGGACCTTGCTCGAGCGCCTGGAGCAACTTCGTGTCCGCATCGTCTTCGCGGCCAGCGTCCCGCGCACGCTTTGCGTCCCGCATGAGGCCCCAGAAGACGACCGCACGAAGTTGTCGCTCCCAGACCTCGGGATGCTGGGGAGCGAGCCTGCGCGCCTCTTCGAGCAGCTCGCGGGCGCGGTCGAAATCCTTCGCCGCCTGCGCGGTGGCGGCCTCGCGCTGCGCCACGAGGGCGAGCCCGAGCCGCGCGTCCGCGTCGTCGCCGGCCGATCGGAAGAGCTGATCGGCTCCTCTCACGTCGCCGCGCTTCAGCGCGGTGAAACCCGCCTGCTTCTGCTGCGCCGCCTTGCGCTGCGCGATCACGTCCAGGCCGCGCTTGGCCTCGGGATCCTCCGGGTAGCTGCGGAAGATACGCTCGGCCTGTGCGGTATCGCCGCGATCGAGGGCGATGAATCCCGCCTTCAACGCCGAGGCATGCCTGGCGCGGTCGAGGCGTCGTGCGATCTCCGCGTCGGAGGGATGAGCACGCTGGTAGGCCCGCAGGAGCGGAACCGCGGAGTCGTCGGGTGCAAGCCAGAGGAGCGCTCCGCGCCAGGCGCTCGTCGCGTCCTTTCCCACTGACGGATCCCGCGCCGCCGCCGCGAGCATCTCGATGCCCTCGCGCCGCGTCTCCTCGCGATAGGTGAGGATCTTGCCCAGCTCCAGCTGGAAGCGGGGCTCGCCCTGCGAGCGGCGGACGATGCGCGCGAGCCCTTCCCGCGCCCGCTGCCACCCGTTCGGAGCGCCGGCGAGCGTCTGGTAGTACTCGAGCGCGAGATCGCCGGGCGGCCCCGCCTCGCCGAACAGCTCCGCATATTTCGCCGCCCCTTCCGCCTTCTTCCCCTCGTGGACCAGCTTGCGCGCCGAAGCGAGCATCGGTCCGGACCGCGGTCCCAGCTCGACCTCGCGGCGCAGCACTGGAACGTCGGGATGCTTCGGATTCGCCTTCAAGAGGTGCGCGAGGTACGCCTTTGCCTCTTCGGACCGGCCGCTGCGCGCCGCGAAGCCGCCCAGCGCCGCGAGCGCCTCGGGATTGTCGGGGGCGACCTTGAGGACGTTCTTCCACGCATCTTCGGCCTTGTCGCTGCGGGCACGGGCCTGCCAGTACCAGGCGTTGCGCGCGAGCGGCGCGGCGGCATCCTGGGCGAGCGCCACCGAAGGCAAGAGGAGGGACAGGCAGATCAACGCGCGCATGGCGACTCCCAGGCGGGGATGAGCCGGCCATCCGCGGCGAAGCGGAATCGGCCCTCGACGAAGCCGTGCCCGAACAGGACGAGGTTGTGGTCGTAGTAGGTGTCGGCCGGCGCTTTCGCGACCGCGGCGGCGAGCGCGTCGGAGGTGCGCCCGTCGCGCTGGGCGCGGGCGAGCGGCAACAGGGCGGCAGCGAATCCGACCGGCGCGCGGCCGCTGGCGCGAAGCGACTCGACGTCGATGCGCTCGGGAACGACGCCGCTCTCGGCGAAAGCGCGCAAGAGCGCGGGCGCGAGGGACCGCAGGGCCCCGTCGCTCTCCGGCAGCATTCCCAGCCAGAGATAGGTCCGGATGGCGTCGTAGCTCCCCACCCGGCCCTTCACGGGATCGGAGACGAATCCGCGCGAGGGACCGAAGAAGACCCAGTCGGCGACCGCCCCGCGCGGCGCGGTCTCGCGCAGCATGCGGATGGTGCTCTCGAGAATGGCTCCCCACGGCCCGCGCGGATCTTCGGCAGCGAAACGCCGCAAGAGCTGTGGCGGCTCGTAGCTCGGATTGAGGCGGAACCCGCCTCGCGTCGCGAACCCCTTGGGTCCCGGAAGCAGCATCGGCCCGAGGCCGCGGATCGAGACCACCTCGCGCGCCGCGACGTTGGCGAGGACGCGGCGGGCGAGCGCCGTGTAACGCTCCTCGCCCCAGAGACGGCCTGCTTCGAGGAGCGCATACGCGATCCAGAGATCGGCGTCGCTCGCGGAATTCACGTCGACGACGCCCCACGAGCCGTCGCGGCGCTTGCCCCAGTTCCACGCCGGCAGCGTCGTGCCCAGGTCGCCGCGGGCGAGGTTCCGCTCGGTCCAGGCGAGAAGCCGGGCGAAGAGATCGCGCTGCCCGCCCGCCAGTGCGAAGAAGAGCGCATACGCCTGCCCCTCGGAGGTGGTGCGGTCGCCGGCGCTCCGCTCGATGACGCGGCCGTCTTGCGAGACGAAGTTCGAGACGTAGCGATCGAGCTGCGGCCAGGGCTGGGAGCAGAGCACGGCGGCAGCGGCGAGGAGCGCGCTCATTGCTCTCCCTCCGCGAGGCGCCGCTTCCGCTTCAGCGCGAAGAAACGCCGCGCATCGCCCGCGAAGGCGAAGGCGCCCACGAAGGCCACCGGCAACAGCAGCAGGAAGTGCGAGGCCAAGAACCATCGCGCCTCGGTCCAGGAGTCGAGCTGACCGAGACCGAACCAGCCCCCCACGCGGAACATGGCGCGCTCGTCGCCGGCGAGGAGCAAGAGATCTCCGGCGCGCGTCCGTGCGCGCGCGTATCCAAGGAAGGCGCTGAAGGGCGGGATGCGCGACGGATCCGCCGCGGTTACCGCAACGACGCTGCGGCCCTTGGTGACCGGAGACTCGATGGCCGCGATGGCGGCGACGTTCGCAGAGCGGGATAGCAATTCGTTTGCGCGGCGCTGATCGAGCAAGGGGCCCAGTCCGCCGAGCAGATCGAGCGAGATCGGCGGCCCTTGCACGCGAGCGGCGCCGTTCTCGAAGCGGAGCGGAAGCCGGTCCGCCCAGCGCGCCACCACCGCGTTGTCTCCAGGGGTACCGACGACGAGCACGTCGCGATTGGCGAGATCCTCGTCGCTCGCCGCGGAGGCGGGAAGCAGCGCCACTCCCGTTCCGACGCTGCCCGTGACCTGCGCCATGCGCGCGACGATGGAGAGCGCCGTCCCGAGCTCCGCCGCCGCGGGGCGGTCCGGCAGCACGATGGCCGTCTCGGAGAGATCCGCGACCCGGGTGAACGGCCAGCCGTCGAAGGCGAAAAGCGACAGGTCGGGCAGCATGGAGAAGTGGCGCGCGCCTTCCAGGTGCAGCACGGAATCGGGCGCTATCTCGACGTGCGGCGGGTCCCCTTGCGCAGGAGCGACGGCGCAGGGATCCGGATCGGGATAGTGCACGTGCACGAGAAGCTCGTTGAATCCGCGCAGATGATCGCGAGGGATGCGCAGCCGCGCGCGGCCGTGGTCGCGATCGGGAAGCGTGGCGACGAAATCGCCGTTCATCTCGACATCGAGGCGGGGCCGTGGCGACCCGCGCGCGAGCCATCCAAGATCGAGGGCGACGAAATCGGCCGGCCAGAGCCAGACGTCAGGCGCAACGCGAAAGCGCAGCGAGAGCGTCGCCGGAGCGCTGCCTTCATGGGAGAGCTCGTGCTCGCCCGGATAGGCGGAGAACGGGACCTCCGCGGCGGTCCCTACCCAGCGCGGCGCTTCGCCCGGCACCGGTTGCGTGCGGGCCGCGGGAGCGTCGAGCTTCACCTCCGGCCCCGCGAGACGGCGCGTCCGGGTGGCGAGAGCCTGGAGCGCGGTCGAGAGCTCGGTGCGGTTCCGCCCCGCGACGACGACGAGCTTCACGTTGGAGCCGGGATGGAGCGGGTGATCGATCATCCGCACCGATGGCCCCGAGGGCGGAGGCAGGCCGAACCGGGCCGCCTCGAGCGCCCCGGCGACGAGGACCAGCGCGCGCGAATCGGGGAGCGATCCGACGTGCGCCTCGAAGGTGAGCGGGATCGGCGCATCCACCGCGAACCAGCTGGCGGCGAGCGCCGCAAGAGGCGCCTCATCGGTCGCGGCGAAGGCGATCGGTACCGTCGCGTCGGTGTCGTAGCCGCGATCGAAGAAGGGCAAGGGAAGGAGCGCGAGATCGTCGGGGAGCGGCGTCGGATCCGCTTCCACCGCGACGGCGACGCTCTTGAGGGCCCGCCATGCCCCCGGCCGCGCCGCGCACGAGCCGTCCGCGCCCTTCAGGCGCAAGCCCAGCGAGTTGCGCTCGGCGAGAAGCTCCTTCGGAACCGGCACCTCGCGCGTGCCGTCCACTCCCGAGAGGACCGCCACGGGCTCGTCGTTGACGACGACCTCCAGCTTCTCCATTCCATCGGCGGCGAGGCGCACCGTGGCCGAGGTCAGCTCCTGGTCGGCGCGGGCCGCGAAGGGGAATTCGAGCCCGGTCGCGGCGGACTCGCGCTGCGCGCGGGTCGGACCCAGCTCGAGCACGCGGGCGGCGAGCAGCACCGCAAGAAGTGCCGTCACGCTTCGCTCCGGACTTGGGTGGCGAGGCGCGGCCTCCGCCTCTGGGGCCGCACCGTCAGCGACATGGCGCGGCCCACGCCGGCGAAACCGACGCGGGCGATGGATGCGAACGTGCGCAGCGGTCGATCGGGGCGGAGATGCGCGTCCCACCCGATCCAGGCATCCGCACGCGAGAAGATGGCCCGCACGAGGTGCGCCTCTTCGTCGAGGGCGAGGTCGCCGAACTGGACGCGGAGGGACTTGTTGGCCCGCGCCACGATGGTGGCGGGAAGCGCGCGCTCCTCTCCGAAGGCGAAGAGGGAAAGCCAGACCCGCTCGCGACGGACGACCTGCGGCTTCACCACGAAGGAGACGCTGGCACCTTCGCGTCCGAGGTCCACGGTGTGGCCGCGAATGGTCTTCCCGTCGGCGAGCCGGAGCATGGCGGCTACGCGGACGGGAGTCCGGTGCACGGCGCGAAGCTGCGGGCGCTCGCAGGCGACGGCGATGGCGGCGAAGAGAACGATGAGGTTGTGCAACGCCCAGGCGACGTTGATGGCGAGCGAGTCGACGTCGGCGGCGCCGAGCCGCAAGCGCCAGGCTCCCGCCGCGATGGCGGCGAGATTCACCAGGGCGAGCAAGATGGCGGGGGTGGCGATGCGGGCATCGAAACGAGGCGCCTCGATCCGGCCCCCCTTGGCCGTGACGTTGAAGCGTCCCTTCTTCGGAGCGAAGAGCGCGATGGTGGTGGGAATCGCCGTGTACCAAGCGAGGCAGGACTCGTAGACCTCCGACCAGAACGAGTGCCGGTAGCGGCCGTGAAGGCGCACATTGCACGCTGTGGAATGGATGAGGTGCGGGAGGCCGTAGGCCAGCGCCGTCAGCGGCAGGGCGTTGAAAACGTGCCTGCCGAACACGAGGTAGGCGACCGGCGCGACGAGGAAGACGAGCCTCGGGATGCCGGAGAAGAAATGGAGGATCGCCCCGCAGTAGCAGAGCCGCTGCGACAAGGTGAGCCCTCGTCCGAGGAGTGGATTGTCGCGGCGGAAGATCTGCGCCATCCCGCGCGCCCAGCGGATGCGCTGCCCGACGTGGGCGGCGAGGGTCTCGGTCTCCAGGCCCGCCGCTTGCGGGATGCCGAGATACGCCGTCCGCCAGCCGCGGCGATGCAGGCGGAGCGCGGTGTGCGCGTCCTCGGTGACGGTATCGGTGGCGATGCCGCCCACCTCGGCGAGCGCGCTGCGCCGGAGCACCGCGCAGGAG
>VBKL01000084.1 GCA_005879805.1 Deltaproteobacteria bacterium
CCGCGAAGCGTCGAGCGAGTAGACGCGATAGAACTTGGCTTCGGCGTCGTACTGGCTTCGGTGGTTGCCCTGAGCCGCGGTCGTGATGAGAGCTACGCGGCAGTCCGCGAGCGGCTTCTGTAACGGCTGGAAGGGGACATCGGCGAAGCGGGCCCAGCGATAAGGTTCGGGATAGCCGAGCGCCGCGTAATAGTCCCGGGTGCGTTGCATGTAGGGAATCGGATCGTCATCCATCACTGGCCCCGGCTCTCGATGCGCAAAGAGTACCGGCCTTGCCCTTCGCCGCGCACCTCACAGGGCACTCCGAACGCGCGCGTCAGGTTTGCATCGGTGAGGACCTCGGCGACCGGTCCAGCCGCCGCCGTCTTCCCACCGGAGAGCAGCAGCACGTGGGTGACGAAAGGAGGGATCTCCTCGAGGTGGTGGGTGATGAGCGCCATCGTCGGCCCCTCGCGCATCGCGCACAGACGGGAGAGGTCGTCGAGGAATCGCTCGCGGGCAACGGGATCGAGCCCCTCGCACGGCTCATCCAGCACCAACAGCCGCGGCGCCGGCACGAGAGCGCGCGCGATCAGGACCCGCTGGCGTTCGCCTTGCGAAAGGACGCCGAATGGCCGGGTCGCGAGGTGGGCGGCGCCGACCGCCCCGAGCGCGGCAACGGCGCGCGCCTCCTCCGCAGCAGTGAAGGCGCGATTTCTGCCGATCGAAGCTTCCAGGCCCGAAAGCACGATCGATCGCGCATCTTCCGCGTCCGGAAACCGAGGCTCGAGGGCGGAGGAGACGAGGCCGATCTTCTTGCGCAGCTCGCGCAGGTCGGTGCGGCCGAACCTGTCGCCCAGCACCTCCACCGCGCCCTCGCTGGGCCACTCGTAGGCACCGAGGATGCGGGCGAGGGAGGTCTTTCCCGAGCCGTTCGGCCCGAGCACGGCCCAATGCTGGCCGGACTCGATGATCCACTCCACGTCGCGGAGGATTTCCACCCCGTCGCGGCGGAAGGACCCGACCTCGATGCGCGCCACCTTCACCGGAAGGGAGCCTACGACAGGTCGTGCCTTTCCGGTGGGATGTGGATCAGTTCAGGTCGCCGCGGAAGGCCTGCAGCCGCTCTGCCACCAGCGCGCGCAGCCCCGCCAGATTGAAGGGCTTCTCCACCCGCGGATTCTCTACCTGATCGAGGAAGGCGTGGGCGCGCGCGGTGAAAGCGCCGCCGGTGAGGAAGACGGTGCGACGCGCCTGCTCGGGAGCTTCGACCGCGAGCGCCGCGTGGAAGTCCATGCCGGTCACGCGCGGCATCATCAAGTCGCAGAAGATGAGGTCGAAGCGCTCGCCCTTGCGAATGCGCTCCAGCGCTTGTTCCGCCGAGGTGAGATCGACCACTTCGTGCGGCGCCAGCGCCTGCTTGAGGACGCTGCCGATGCGCGGCTCGTCGTCGACCGAGAGGATGCGCGCGCGCCGGACGGGGGGCGCGGGCAAGTTGACGAGGCTGGGCGACTGCGCACCGCCGGACCCGATGGGAAGCTCTACCGCGAAGGTCGTCCCGCTCCCGGGGACGCTTTCCACCGAGATGGTGCCGCCCATCGACTCCACGATCTGGCGGCAGATGTAGAGACCGAGACCGGTTCCCACTCCCACCGGTTTGGTGGTGAAGAACGGCTCGAACAGCCGGCCGTGGTGTTCGGGAGCGATGCCGGCGCCGCTGTCGCGCACCGCGATTACCACCCGATCGCCCTTGCGGAACGTCCGCAAGGTGATCTGGTTCGCTTCCACAGAGCCTTCGGGAATCGCCTGCGACGCGTTCACGAGCAGGTTCAGCACCACCTGGCCGAGGCGCCCCTCGTTGCCGACGATGCGCGGCACGTCCGTGCCGTACTCGCGCACCAGCCGTGCGCGGTGGCGGATCTCGTTTCCGGCCATGCTCACCGACGCTTCCAGCACGTGATGCACGTCCACGGGGCCGTGCCGCCGCTCGTCGGCGCGGGAGAAAGTCTTCAAGTCGCGCACGATGAGGCGCACCCGCTCCGCGCCTTCCTGCGCAGCCTTGATCAATTCCGCGACCGACTCGCTCACCTGCGGCCGCTCGTCGGCGACCATCTCGAGATTCGCGATCACATAGGCGAGCGGATTGTTGATTTCGTGCGCCACGCCTGCAGCGAGCGTTCCCACCGAGACCATGCGGTCCGCGGCTAGCAATCGCGCCTCGAGCTGCTTGCGCTCGGACAGGTCGCGCACGTTGAGCACCACGCCGCGCACCGCGGGCTCGTCGAGGAGGTTGGTGAAGATCAGCTCCACCGGCCGGTGGCCGTCGGCGCTGACTACCCGTCCCTGCGCCACCACCGGCACCGAGGGGCGAGCGTGGGCTTCGTCCAGCTTCTGCCGCACCGTCGCCACGTCCTCGGGATGGACGACGTCGAGCAGCCACCCCTGACCGAGGACCTGCCCACCCGGATTGAGCGGGCGGACGAGCCCGGCGGCGTCGAGGAGGCAGATGCCGTCGGAGGCGTTCTCGATGACGGCGCGGAAGCGGCGCTCGCTCGCCCGCAGCGCCTCCTCGCCCTGCTTGCGCTGGATGGCGTGCGCGATCTGGGTGGAAACGAAAGTGAGCAGTTCGAGATGCGCCGCCTCGTAACGGACAGTAGCCGTGTAGCACTGGGCCGCGAGCACGCCGACGGTCCGGTCCTGCGTCTTGAGCGGAACGCCGATCCAGGAATCGCAGGGAGCGCCCATCTCCCGCACCTCGCCCGCCCGCACCAGCTCCTGGAAGCCCGGCTCGTCCACGGCCAGGGCCTTGCCGGTGCGGAAGACGTACTTCGTCAAGCTTCCCTCGAGGTCGGCCGGCACGCTGGGCAATTCGTCGTGCTCGTCCACCGCGTAGGGGAAGTGGAAGATGCTCCGCGCCTCGTCGTAGAGGGCGATGTAGAAGTTCGGCACCGGCATCAGGTCGGCAATGATCCGGTGCACTTCGCCGAGCAGCTCCTGCAGCGATCCGGAGCAGCCCGCGGACTGCGCGATGCGGTACAGGGCGGCGCGGAGGCTCTCGTTGCGCTTGCGCTCGGTGATGTCGCGGGCGACGGTGAGGAAGAACTTCCGCTCGCCGACCGTGAAGACGCGAGAGGTGAGTGAGCAGTGGAACTCGCCCCCGCCGCGCTTGTGGAACGTCGTTTCCAGCTCGCGCGACGCGCCGCTCGTGCTCAGCTCCTCGAAGAGCCGCTTGCGCTGCTCGACGTCGATCCACAGGCCCAGATCCACCGAGGTGCGGCCGACCGCCTCCGACTCGGACCACCCGCTCATGCGGGTGTAGCCTTCGTTGACGGCGACGATCACGCCGTCGTCGAAGCGGACGATGCACATCGCGTCGGGAGTGGTCTGGAAGGCGGCGTGGAAGCTCTGCTCGATGTCGCGGGCGACCTGCGACACTCCCTCGAACTTCACCCGCTGCATCTGGCGCTGCACGAAGAGCGCGGGAATCCAGGTGCGCAAGAGTCGCGCGACCACGACCGCGGCGACGGCCAGGTTGACGAGCTTCACGGCCATCAACGGCCCCGGCCGTCCCAGCACCTGGAACGACGGGCTGAGGACGCCGTATTGGCAGCCCCAGACGAGACCGAAGTAGCCGCTCTCCAGCGCCGACTTGAAGGCGTCGAGCGCGAGCACGGAGAGCAACATCGCCGCGAACGGGTAGTCGGCCGTCTTCCGCCGGTTGAGCAGATAGAAGACGAAGATGGTCGACCAGAGGCAGGTCAGGATTGCGTAGGTCGCGACGGTGGCAATGGCCGGCATGATGGAGCATCGGTGATACGGGACACGTCCGGCTCGGGTCTATTGTGATCTACGCGGTGCGAGTCCGTCTCCGTGGGCGCTCCTGCCCATGGGTGTGCGGCGTGGTAGGCTCCGCGCATGCGCCTTCGTCAGACATCTCCCCCCTGATCCCAGCGCGCGGTCCAGCTGCTGCTCTCGGTAGCTCTTCTCGACGAGCTAGCGTCGGGAGTCCCGCCGAACGGGTCGCCCGATCTCCTGCACGATTTCCACGTCTCGCCCGCGCTCGCCGCGGGCTGGACGCTGGTCGCCATGCAACTGCTCGGCGCGCTGGAGGCGCCGCTATTCGCCCTCACGGCGCGCTGGCCCCGCCGGTCGTTGCTCGCGGCCGCGCAGCTGGCGATGGCGGCAACCTGCCTGTGGGCGGCGGCTGCCTCGTCCCACTGGATGTTGCTCGCGGCGCTCCTCCTCTATGGTCCAGCCACCGGAATTGCCTGCGGCACTGCGCAGGCCGCGCTGGTGGACGCTGCTCCGCGAGACGGCGAACGGACGCTGTCGCGGTGGGCTCTCTATCAGTCGATGGGCGACCTCGCCGCACCTCTGTTGCTCGCGGGATTGGCGCTCATCGGATCGGGGTGGAGAGCGGCGTTCGTCGTAGCGGCGGCGGTGGCGCTCGTGCAGGCGGTGCTGGTGCGCGGGGGCCCGCGGTTACCGCAGCCGGCGCCTTCTTCGCTCGAGGAAGCGGCCGGGCCCGACCGAGGGGGACTACGCACCGCCATCCTCTGGTGCGGCGCGGGCGTCTTGTGCACGCTCATGGACGAGGCGCTTGTGTCGTTCGGCGCGCTCCATCTCGAGGCCCTCGGCGCGACGGCGGTGCAGCGCGGCGTTGCTTTCGGCGCGGCGACGCTGAGCGCGATCGGCGCGCTCGCGGTCGTCGAACGGATTCCAGCGCGCCTGGGTGGGATTCGCCTCCTCCTCGTCGCATCCGGCGGGTGTGCGGGGGTCTTCGCAGGCTGCATCCTCACCTCCTCCTTACCCGTCTGCGTGGCGCTCCTTGCATTCACCTTCGCGCTTGCAGCTCCGCTGCATCCTGTGGTGAGCGCGCAGGCCTTCGCGGCGCTGCCCGGCCGCTCGACGCTGGTGAACATCGTCAATTCGACGATGGCGACCGTGGAGCTCGCGATTCCGCTTCTTCTCGGGGCTGTCGCGGATCGCTTCGGTGTTCGCGCGGCCCTCGCCGCGATGATTCTCGAACCGTTGGCGCTGTTCGCGGTCGCGGCGGTAGCGCTCGTTCGCGCACGCCGCCGCCCTTCGAGAAGATCGGCATCTCGAGGAGCGTCGCCGACAGCGTAGGAAGCGTCAGCGCCGAAAGATTGGCGGCCGACGGTTGCGGTGCGCTCTGCGGCACTGCGCTGCGAACGGTGGGAACGCCGTTCGACGCATACGAAGGATTCAGGCGAAGCTGCGACGCCGCGCCGGCGGCACCACCCGCGATTGCGACCGACACCGTCGCGGGCGAGGTGGGGCTGGGGTTCAAGAGCAGGATCTTCAGCTGCGACGCCGACCGCACCGCGAAGGCGCGCAGTCCGGCCGGAACGCCGTCGACTGCCATCTCGCTCGCGGCTCCCGCGATGAAGCGCGAGGCCAGCCACACGCCCCAGAAGTTCGCGTCGACGGTGCTGGTCCCGTTCACGAGCCCGTATCCGGCGGCGTTCGCGTTGCCCGGGTCCCCGTTCCACGAGTAGTAGCTGACGTAGGTCAGTCCCGCGTGCAGCGCGGCGGCGTAGACGTGCGCGGCGGCCGCGGCCTCCCAGGGACCGAACCCTTCCCATGCATCCGGTCCATTGCCGCACGCTTGCGGTCCGAACTCGTCGAGGAAGAGCGCGATCTGGCCGGCGCGGGCAGCGCCGAAGGTATTCGTGAGCTCGCTGCGATTCCTGGCCGCGGCCGCGGCGATTCCGTCCGCCCAGAGGATCGAGGCCTGTGCCTGGGCACCATTCTCGGGGCCGCGGTTGCAGTTGTAGTAGCCGTGATCGAAGACGAAGTCCGGTGAGGTTCCGGCGCTCTTGAATCCGGCATAGATGTCCCGCGCCAGATATCCGGGATTGGCGGACTGGCCCACGGTGAGAACGGAAACGCCCACCTGCAGCGAGGGGTCTTTCTGCTTGAGCTTCTGCGCGAGAGCGGCTGCCTGCACGCCATAGCAGCTCGCGACGTGATTGCAGCGCGTGTCGGTATCGTTGAAGTAGTTCCAGACCTCGTTCCCGATCTCGACGTACTTCACGAGGGCCGGCGCTGGATGGCCGTGCCGGGCGCGCAACCAGGCGAAGTACCCGGCCGGGGCGACGGCGTCGAAGCGGAACGAGGTCGGCGTCCAGCCGGGAGCGGGCGAGGCAGGCGCCGGCGAATTGAGGTACTCGACCTCATTCACCAGCTCCTGGTCGCTGGCGTTGATGTTGAGGATGTGCACGAGCCCGCCGCGCAGCCGCTCCGCCAGGTTGACGAAATGAATCAGGTCGACGCCGTTCGGCGTCCCGGCGAGGTTGGTGTTGTCGTAGAGCCCGTTCAAATGGAAGAAGTCGCCGAGGATCCCGCCCGGGGCCCGCCACAGGGCGATGGGCTGCGGCAACGTCACGGCCGGGCCCAGGCAGCAGGGCTCCCAGTCGGCCACGGAACTACCGGTCTTCCCGTAGGAAGTGAGGTTTGCGCCGACGAGCTGCGCGGGAACGGAGCGCAGCGCCTGATCGGCGTGGACGGTCAACCGCGGGGGCGCCTGCGCGGAGGCAGCCGCCGCGCAGAGCACGACCGTGGCGGCAATCCCCCCGCTCAGGGCTTGCGCGCGGTCGCCGAGGCGGGCGAGCGGAGAAGCTCCTCGAGATACGGCTTCCACACCGCCGCCAGCGTCAGCGTCTGGTGCCCGATGGTCTTCTCGCTCTCGGGCACGAGCACCGAGCGCCCGCGCGGGATCTTCGCAACCGTCTTCTCCATCACGCCGATGTCCGGCGGATTGATCTCATCGTCCGCGAAGTTCACCGCCACGAGCGGCGCCTTGATCTTGGCGAGGTCCGGCTCGGGGTCGTAGTCCCACGAAGATTCGTACCAGTAGAGGTAATCGTTGGTGTCGAACTTGCTCTGCGCGTCGGCCACCGTCTTGTCGTAGAGCGCTTCGGCTTCCTTGCGCGTGGGAGCCTGCTTCTGCAGCCGCACCGGGCTGTCGGTCATGATCAGGAAGACCGGCATCGTATAGGTCCAGCGCCTGGGCTGCGCCTTGTAGTCGCCGCCGCTCCAGTCGGGGTCGTTGCGGATCGACTGCGCGACCATGCGGCGCCAGATGAGGTTGCGCCCGGAGATCTGGGTGGGCTGGCTCGCGACGGGCAAGAGCGCATCCATCATGTCGGGCCACTTCTCGCCCCACATCCACGTCTGCATCCCGCCCATCGAGGTGCCGACGACAGCGCGCAGGTGATCGATGCCGAGGCCCTTGGTGACGAGCTGGTGCTGGGCCTCGACGACGTCGTTGTATCCGTAGCGCGGGAACCTACCGTGCATGCCGTCGCTGGGCTTCGACGAGCCGCCGCGCCCGAGCCCATCCGGCAGGATCACGTAGTACTTGGAGGCATCGAGCACCTGGCCGGGTCCGAACAACTCGCCCGCGAGAGTCGGGTTGAGGAAGTTCTTGCCGGTGCCCGTGGTGCCGTGGAGCATCAGCACTGCGTTCGTGACGTGTCCCGCGCCGTCGCGCTGCGGAGTGCCGAGCGTCGTGTAATGCAGGCGCACCTCGGGGAGGACGTCACCCGTCTGGAACTTGAACTCACGGGCGACGTAATCGGCCTCCTTCTGGTTGGGATAGGTGGCCGCCGCGCGCGCAGGCGCGGCGACGAGCGCCACTGCAGAGATCGCCAGAAGACCGAGCATCTCGAGCCGCCGGAGATCGCGCATCGATCGCTCCTCTCGTGAAGGTGTCGATTCCGTAGCACGACGAAGGTCGGTTCCGCTACGCTCCCGGTCCTCCGAGCGAGGAGGATGCGAAATGGCAATCAGCCAGAAGATCGCTCCCTGTCTGTGGTTCGACAACCAGGCCGAGGAGGCCGCGAAGTTCTACGTCTCGATCTTCAAGAGCTCGAAGGTCGTCAGCGTCGCTCGCTACCCCGAGGCAGGGCAACAGACGCATGGACGGCCGGCCGGTTCGGTCATGACGGTCGAGTTCGAGCTGGAAGGGCTACGGTTTACCGCGCTGAACGGAGGGCCCCTCTTCAAGTTCAACGAGGCTGTCTCGATGCAGGTGATTTGCGAATCGCAAGAGGAGGTCGATTCCCTCTGGGAGAAGCTCTCGGAGGGCGGCGCCCCCGGGCCGTGCGGATGGCTCAAGGACAAGTACGGTCTCTCCTGGCAAGTCACCCCGAAGAGACTCCTGGAGCTCCTCCAGTCCCGGGAGCCGGCGAAGGCGCAGCGAGCCATGAACGCGATGTTGCGCATGAAGAAGATCGACATCGCGGAGATCGAGCGGGCGGTCAAAGGTTGACCGGCTACTTGTACGACTTCGCCTGCGCCTCGATCTTCGCCGCGTCGAAGCGATTGACCTCGTCGATGAGCTCGTTCGTCACCAGCTCGGTCCCCGGCACCTTGTCCTTGATCACGTTCCACTTGAGGAGGAAGTCGATGTACGCGTCGAAGTCCTTGATCGAGCTCTCCCCCCATCGCTTCACGCCGCCGGCCTCGAGGCGCCAGTGCTCGGCGCGGGCGAGGAGCGTCTTCACGTCGTCGCGGATGGCGACCTCTTCCGTCTTTCCGCTCGGCCGCGTCTGCGGATAAACCTCGTAGAGGATCTTCACCGCCGCTTCCGGATTCGCCATCGCGAACACGGTTCCCATCGCGTAGCCCCTGCCGAGCGCCACCGCCTGCGCGCGGTCCTTGCGCAGCGTCTCCTCCAGCGCGAGAAACCCGTTCGAGGGAAACCGCGAGAGCGGGCCCGCATCGAGCATGCGCAGCGGTACGCCGGCGGCCTGGATGAGCGCATATTGAGTGTCGTACATCGAGAGCGCGGCTACTTCGCCACCGCGCAAGAGCGCGGCCGCTTGCGCTGCCTCGCCCACGACGACGATCCGCGCGTCCTTCTCCGGATCCAGGCCGGTCATGGCGAGGACGCCGCGCGCCACGTGCACGCCCCCGGACGCCATCGAGGCGACCCCGATCTTCTTGCCCTTGAGGTCCTTGATGGCGCGGATCGGACTGTCCTTGCCGACGGCGATTCCGTAGATGTTGCCCTGGTACGCCGTGTAGAAGATCTTCGCCTTGACGCCCTGCGCGCGCGCCGCCGGCAGCGGCTCTACCGAGGGCAGCGAATAGGGCAGATCGCCGGTCGCGACCAGCTTCACACAATCGGTCGAGCCCGGAATCGGGACCAGCTGGACCTTCATCCCCGATGGTCCGTACCAGCCCATCTTCTCCGCGATGGCGAATGGCGCCGCGGCCGAGGTGATGGTGCGCGCGCAGAACCCGACCTTGACGTTCTCGCCGGCTGCCTGGGCGCTTGCGGCGAACGCGACCACCATCGCGACGATGCCCTTCTTCATGGGGTGCTCCCCTTCATTACCGAAGGGCCGCTCGATGCTTGCTTCTGGGAGGGATCCCAGAAGAGCACCCGGCGGCGGACCAGGACCACGACTGCGTTGAGCGCGAGACCGAGGATGGCGAGGAGGAAGAGAACGGCGAATTCGCCAGCCACGTCCATGCTGAAATTGCGGCTCTGGATGAGCATGCCGAGACCCGCCTCCGATCCGACGAACTCCGCCACGATGGCTCCCACGAGCGAGAAGACCATCGCCACTTCCAGCCCCGCCATGAGGAAGGGCAGCGCGGAGGGCAGGCGCAGCATCCAGAAGATCTGCATCGGGGTGGCGCCGAGCGACCGCATCAGATCGACGCGGTCCTCGTCCGCCGAGCGCAATCCCGCGATGGTGTTGACGAGCAGCGGGAAGAAGGCGATGAGCGCCGCGCTCACCACCTTGGAGCCGAGACCGAGGCCAAACCAGATGATGATGAGCGGCGCCAGTGCCACCTTGGGCATGTTCTGGAACATCACGATGAACGGATAGAGGAAGTATTCGACGCGCCGGCTCGAGGCGAGCGCGGTTCCGAGGAGGAAGGCGACGGCGGATCCGAGGACGAAGCCGAGCAAGGTCTCGACCAGCGTGATCCAGGAATGCTGCAGGTAGATGCCGCTTACCGCCCCCTGGTAGAGGGCGAGTCCGATCTGCGAGGGTGACGGCAGGATGAAGGACGGCACGTGCAGCGCCCGCACCGCCGCCTCCCAGAGCGCGAGCGACCCTACGAGGAGGACGACGCGTCCGATCGCTCCGCGGATCCTGGTCACGCGTCGACCTCTGCTCGCAGATTGAAATGCGCGCGGATTGCGCGGGCGATCCGGCCGAACTCGGGAGTCGCCATCACTTCCAGGGTGCGAGGTCGCGGAATGCGGACCTCGATCCGATCGAGGACGCGGCCGGGGCGCGCCGTCATGACGAAGACGCGGTCGGCGAGGAAGACCGCCTCGGGGATCGAGTGGGTGACGAAGAGGATGGTCTCGCGGCGCTCGAGCCAGATGCGTTGCAGTTCGAGGTTGAGGCTTTCGCGGGTCATCGCGTCGAGCGCGCCGAAGGGCTCGTCCATGAGCAGGAGCGCGGGATCGTGCATCAGGCTGCGCGTGATCGCGACCCGCTGCTGCATCCCCCCGGAGAGCTCCCACGGGTAGCGGTCTTCGAAACCGGAAAGCCCGACCAGCTTCAGGAGGTCGAGCGCGCGGCCGCGATGCTTCGCCCGGCCGAGACGCTGGACGTCGACAGGCAGCAGCACGTTGTCGAGGACGGTGCGCCAGGGAAAGAGCACCGGCGACTGGAAGACGACCCCGATGTCGCGGCGCGGGCCGGTGACGGGAAGGCTGCGGAGCCGCACTTCGCCACTCGTCGCGGGAAGCAGTCCGGCGACGATCTTGAGCAAGGTGGACTTGCCGCAGCCCGACGGCCCGACGATCGCAACCAGCTCGCCCTCGGCCACGTCCAGGTCGATGTCCTCGAGCGCCAGGATGGTGCCGCGCTCGGCCGGGTACTCCTTGCGGAGTCCCTTCACGGCGATCAGGGCGTCGGGAGGGTCCGCCATTCGTCGCCGTGGACTTTTTCATTCCCGACCCTGGGATGACAAGGGTGCTGGACAATCCTTCTCACGGGTCCGACGAAATCGGCCATCGGTCAGGTCCCGATCCGCACCAGTTCGAGCAGCGGCTCCTCCTCCGGTTTCGGCTGGTTGAGATCGACCACGCAGTCGAGCATCCACTCCTCGGATGTCGCGGCCGGGGAGGCGGGCTCCATCTCGGAAGCGGTCGCTCCCGCCGATCGCGACATCGCCTCGACCTCGCTCTCGCCCCGCGCCGGCGCCGCGAGCTTCTGCTGCGCCCGGAACCGCTTCGGGCCGTCGGGCAGCAGTACCGTCCGATCCGGCCGCCGCGCCCGCGGCGTCGTATCGAGTGCTCCGAGCGCGGCGAGGCAAGGCGCGAGCTCCGCCTCGAGCTCTTCCGGGGTCCAAGCGGAGTCCGGCGAGGCGGCGCGGAGCCCCGCCACGGCGCCCGCGAAATCGCGCCGCGCGAGAGCGAGGAGGAGCCGGTGCAGCTCGGTCCGCACCCGCGCCTTGAGGGCACGCGGGTCGCGCAACAGCGAATCCGTGTCCCGCGGCCGCGCCGCGAGCGCCTCGCGATGCGCCTGGGCAGCGGCAAGCCGGCGCGCCTTCTCCTCGGAGGACGCGGCGGGGTCCAATAGCGCCTCCCACTCGTCGAGCAGGGTCGAGTCGGTTGTCCGGACCGTGGTGCGCAAGAACGCAAGCACGTCGTCGAGCGCCTCGTCGCGCATCCCTTCCGGCACCGAAGTGAGGAGCGTCTTGTAAGCGTCGTTCAGGTACCGGAGCAGCACGCCTTCGCTGCGCTGCAAGCCGTACTCGCGCACGTAATCGTCGAAGGAGCTGCCTCGCTCGAACAGCTCCCGCGCGATGCTCTTCGGGCGCACGTCCTCCGCGCCCACCCAGGGGTGCTTGTCGGCGAACGCGTTGAAGGTGTCGTAGACGAATTCGCGCAGCGGCTTCGGCCATTCGACCTTCTCCAGCTCTTCCATCCGGTCCGGGTAATCCATCCCTTGCGCCTTCAACTCGGCCACCTTCTCGCCCTTGGCCCGGTCGAGCTGCGCCCAGAGGACCGGCATCGGGTTCTCCAGGATCGACTCGACCAGGGTGAGGACGTCGAGTGCGTAGGTGTCGCTCGCCGGATCGAGCCGCGGGAGCGTGTCGAGCAGCCAGAGCGCGAGGGTGTGGTGGATGGAAAAGTCGGACTGCAGATGCTCCGACACCTCGAGGTGCGGCGCGAGGTACTCGTTCCCGCGCACCTGCTTGACGAGCCCGGCGGCGCGCAACCGCCGGCAGGCCGCCGCCGCGGCCCGCAAGTGGATCCGCTTGTTGCCTTCGTTCCCGTGGGAACGCCGCACCATCTGCACGAGACGCGCATAGCCCTGCGGGCCCGGCGTATCGCGGGCGCTGGTCTCCGCCTCCGCCTGCAACAAGAACAAGATCATCCCGTGCGTCACCTGGAACCGCGACTCGAGCGGCTCGGGCGGCCGGGTGGTAAGCCGCTCGAAGGTGGTCCGGTCCCAGTGGACGTAGCCTTTCGCGGGCGGGGCCTTCTTCACCACCTTCTTCCCGGACTGCTTTTTCTGCTCGAGCTTCAGGTTCTCGATGACGTGCTCGGGCGCCTGCGCCACGACGTATCCGCGCTCGTCGAATCCCTTGCGCCCCGCCCGGCCGGCGACCTGCAGGAAGTCGCGCACCGTGAGCTGCGCGGTCTTCTCGCCGTCGAACTTGATGAGCTGGGTGAAGGCGACCGTGCGGATGGGAACGTTCACTCCCACCCCGAGGGTGTCGGTGCCGCTCACCACCTTGAGGAGGCCCTGCTGCGCGAGCCTTTCGACCAGGAAACGGTAGCGCGGCAAGAGGCCGGCGTGATGCAGGCCGATGCCGTGCTGCAAGAAGCGCTGGAGGTCCTTCCCGTAGGGCGTGTCGAAGCGGATGCCCATCTCGCGCAGGACGTCCTTCAGGCGCGCCTTCTCCTCCTTGGAGGAGAAATCCGCCGACATGAGATCCTGCGCACGCTCGGCGGCGGCGCGCTGCGAGAAGTTCACCAGATAGATGGGAGCTCGATCCGCCGCGACCAGCTTGTCGAGGGTCTCGTGGAGCGGCGTCTCGACGTAGCTCATCTCCAGGGGGACGGGACGCTCCGCACCGGAAACGCGGGCCACCTCGCGCCGGGTGACCTCGGCGAGCTTCGTCTCGATGAGCGTCGTGTCTCCGAGCGTCGCGCTCATGAGCAGGAACTGCGTCTTCTCGAGGAGCAGCAGGGGGATCTGCCAGGCGACACCGCGCTCGCGGTCGGCGTAGTAATGGAACTCGTCCATCACAACACAGTCCGCGCGGATCTTCGGGTTGCGCAGGGCGAGATTCGCGAGCACCTCCTCGGTGCAGACGAGTACCGGCGCCTCGCCGTTGATGGCCGCATCGCCGGTGATCATCCCGACGTTGCGCGCTCCGAAGACGTCGCAGAGGGCGAAGAACTTCTCGTTGACGAGCGCCTTGGTCGGGCAGGTGTAGACCGAGATCTGCCCGCTGCACATGGCCTGGAAGTGGAGGAAGGTCGCGACCAGCGACTTCCCCGATCCCGTCGGCGTCGAGAGCACGACGTGCTTTCGGGAGAGAAGCTCGAGGAGCGCCTCCTCCTGGTGGCCGTAGAGGCTCAGGCCTTGTGCGGCGACCCAGTCGGTGAAGCGGGCCAGGATGACGTCGTCGGGCACCGGCCCGGCGGGCGCGGGGATGGCTTCGAGGAGGCGCGCCTCGATGACGCTCATCCCCGCGATCTAGCAGACTGCCGCGGGATCAGTGCTGACCGGCGGCCTCGCCCGCCGGGCAGGAGCGCACGGTTCCCTCCCGCGTCGCCACAGCCCGGGGATAGACCGAGGCCACCGAGCCGTCGGGCTGGTTCTGCAAGAGGACGAAAGTCCCCTGCGCTTGGTAGCCGTTTGCCTCAGGGAAGGAGAGCTTGCCTCCGGGAAGGATGCTGGGCATCTCCAGCGAAGCGAGGGCCGCGCGGACCGCGCCCGGCTCGACGGATCCGGCCTTCTCGATGGCGGCGAAGAGCGCGCGCGCCGCCTCGTAGCCGACAGCCTCGTAGGCCTCGGGATCGCGATTGTACCGGACGCGGAACGCGTTCAAGAACGTCTGCCCTTCGGCGCTGGAGGCGACGAGCGGCGTCCACCACGCGCCGGACACCAGGCCGGCCACGCCGTGCGGCCCGATCTCCTGCGCGGCCTTCTTCTCGCTGCCGCGCGCACCGTACGAGGCGATGGCGTGGCACAGCCCCAAGGATCGGTACTCGCGCTGCATGACGATGAAGTCGGCCTGGTGGGCATCGGCGAGGAAGACGTCCACGTTCCCGGCCTTCACGTTGTCGAGAAGCTTGCGGTAGCTCTTCTGGTCGAGCGCGAATCCCTCGTTGAGAGCGATTTCGTAAGCCGCCTGCCGGGCGGGCGTCTTGCGCACGTATTCCAGGACGCTGTCGCGGTAGTCGCGGCCGTGGGCGGTGTCCTCCCAGAGAAGCGCGATGCGCACCTTGGCAGGCAGCTTGCCGGCCTTCTGCTGCTCCTCGACGAATCGCATCTCCGCAAAGGCGAGTTGCTCCACGGAAGCCTGCAGGCCGAAGGCGTAGTGGTAGCCGCGCCGGAACAGGCTCTTCGAGCTGGCGCCTCCGATCACGAGAGGCACGTGATGCTTCTCGGCGACCGTCGATTGGGATTCGACGAGGCGCGTGGAATAGCTGCTCAGGAGAAGGTTGACGTGATCGCGCACCACATACGCTTCGAGCAGCGAGCCTGCCTTGGCCGGGTCGCTCGCATCGTCGACGGCGCGGAGGTCGACGAGATATTGCTTGCCGCCAACGCGGAGGCCGCCCTTCGCGTTGGCGAGCGCAAAGGCGAGATCGTACCCTTCGCGGTATTGCAGCCCGGAGCGGGACTCGGTCCCGGTCAAAGGAAGCGTGGCCGCGATGCTGATGTGATCGGCGGCCGCGGCAGGCAGCGCCATCGCCAGGCAGCCGGCGATGAGGGATCGGATCGGGAAACGGATAGACATGGTTGTCCTCAACTCACGGAACGAGCGTTCAGGAAAGTTTGTACGCGCATGATTCCGCTTGGCGAAAGGAGGAGGATCCGGTGATAGGTAGCGACGTGCGCGCCGGAGTAGTTGGCAGGGCGCTCGATTCGCACGTCCGGGATGCGAGGTGGGAGATGCACGAGGAACGGAGCAACAACGGAGGCAACGGCGATCCGCAGTGGACGACGCGAGGCGTGGGCGAACAGCTCGACGAGAGCGTCGCCGCAGCCGGAGGGCCGATTCGCGGTCCCGGCGAAGGACAGGGCGGTGAGCGAAAGCGGACTACCAAGCCGCGCGCAAGGCCGCGGAAGACGCGAACGACGCCCAAGAAGAAGAACACCGGTCAGCTGAAGAATCCGCGCGAGCGCAAAGCGCGGCAACTGGGCCCGGTCGGCCGCGCCCGCGCAGGGATCGGCAAGAGGCCTAAGGGCAAGGGCCGCACCGCCGCGGGCCGGCGGACCTCGACGAGGAGCGGCAGCCCCAAGGCGAAGCGCCGGAAGGCGAATCGCGGACCCTCGCCGCGCCGCGGCCGCTGAAGCGCAGCGGCGCTAGTGCGGCGGGGCGGCACGGTGGATGTGGCAGTCCGCGCCGCCATCCACCTTCTTGCAGATGGTGAAATAGATCTGCGCGCCGTCGGCGGACCAGCGCGGAACGGTGGCGCGCCCATCCGTCTCCGCGACGCGCGTCACGTGCGAACCGTCCGCGTCCATCACGTAGATCTGCCAGACCGCCATGTCGGCGCGGTTCGAGGCGAAGGCAATGCGCTTGCCATCCGGCGACCAGGCCGGCCAGCCGTCGAAGGCAGGATTCCGGGTCAGGTTCACGGCATGGGAGCCATCGGGATCGGCGACGAAGACCTCTGAATCCTTCTCGCCGACCATGCGGCGGAAGAGGATCTTCTTCCCGTCGGGCGCCCACGACGGATACGTGTTCGTCCCCCCGGAGATGAGCTTCCGGGCGCGGCGCGTGCCGATTTCCACTGAATAGATTTCGGAGGGATTCTTCGCCGGCGGCCGCAGGTCGTCGTCCGAGCAATAGAGGACGCTCTTGCCGTCCGGCGACCAGGTCGGATGAATTGAATCGGCAGTATCCGAGGTCAACGCGGCGTCTGCCGTACCGTCGGGCTTGACGACGTGGATGGCGGGA
>VBKL01000235.1:0-10993 GCA_005879805.1 Deltaproteobacteria bacterium
AGCGCCGGTTTTCGCTCGTCGTCAGGCAAGGAGGATCGGGCAGCGACGATCTCGATGCCATCGGGTCCTTGCCGCTGAAGGCGCGCGACGGCCGCATCGTTCCGCTCGGCGACGTCGCCGACCTGAAGCTCGAGACTGGTCCCGCACAAATCAGCCGCGACAAGGGCTCGCGGCGGCTCACGGTAGAGACCAACGTGGTGGGTCGCGACACGGTGGGGTTCGTCGCCGAGGCCCGGGCCGCCCTGGAGCGGCAGCTCAAGCTACCTGCGGGATACCGCGCTGAATGGGGTGGACAGTTCCAGCATTACATCGAAGCGCGCGACAGATTGTTTGTCGTCGTGCCGCTGGCGCTGGCTCTGATCCTGTTCGTGCTGTGGTTGGCGTTCCATGAGTTAGTACCCGCTCTTCTCATCTTCCTCGACGTCCCGTTCGCGATCACGGGCGGCGTCGCGGCTCTGCTCCTCCGCGGGCTCCCATTCAGCATCTCCGCGGGGGTCGGTTTCATCGCGCTTTTTGGCGTCGCCGTCCTGAATGGCCTCGTGCTCCTTTCCGTCGCTCATCGGTACGAGGGCGCCGGCACTCCGCCAAAGGAGGCGGCGTTCCGCGCCGCAGAGGACCGCCTGCGGCCCGTGCTGATGACGGCGCTCGTTGCCATCCTCGGCTTCGTACCGATGGCCCTTTCGACGGCCCCCGGGTCCGAGGTGCAGCGGCCGCTCGCGACGGTGGTGATCGGCGGACTCGTGTCCTCCACACTCCTCACGCTCCTGGTCCTCCCTACGGTCTACGGGCTCGCGCGTGGGCAGGCCTTGCGTCCGGGCCGGCAACTCGGGCCCGTCCACACGGTCTAGGCCTGACGGCCGGCCACGTACGCGGCGAGAGCTGCGGGCGCTACGCGGATGGCGTTCGAAATCCGGACGTAAGGCTGGTCACCACGCTCACAGAGACGGTACGCAAGGGCCCGGCACACGCCCAGGCGCGCAGCGGCGTCTTTGATCGAAAGAAGTGGATCGGCCGCCAGCTCGGGCCCTGGCGCCTTGCCGCTGGCGACACCGGGGCGACAAATTCTGCTTGGCAAGGCGTCGCACGGCGTGGATTCGGTGGCTTGGCATGCTTGTCGCTCGTCCTGATTTCCAGGCTTGCGACGGGAGGAAGAGCCGTCTCACGCTGGGAAAACCGGTCGTCCGCAGTTCGGGACCAGGGGGTCGCAGGTTCAAATCCTGTCTCCCCGACCAATCCAGCGCCTCGATCTTCTGCGGCCGCGCGCTCATTTTCGCGATCGTGATCGTGCGTACAGCCGGTGTATCGAGACGTATCGGTGGACGTGATGGGTTGTGTGGCGGGGCCCCGGTAGTCGGTTCGCGCATTACACGCGGCAGCCGCAGTCGCACTCGCGGTCGTCGCAGCAAGAACGGGACGCCTCGGCCCTGATCTCGCCCGCGCGCGAGATCAAGCGCGCCGCGGCCAGCTCGGGCCAGTCGTCGGTGAAGCGTGGTCGAACGTGACCCGCGAATGCCAGGGCGGCAACGATGACCGAAGGAACGAAGGGGCGGCTCATGTCTGGCTCGAGCTCCGCGACGGAGTGGGGAGCAGTCAATGCTCCGGCCACGCGAACGCACCTGCCCGCGTCGCATTACAGCCGGACATGCTCCGCCGTCAGCACGGGCGGGAGGGGATCGAATGCGAGCGAACGCTCGATGACGTTGCGGAGCTCGCGCACGTTTCCCGGCCATGAGTGGCGCTCTCAGCTTCGCCTCCGCGTCCGGACTCGAGGCGGGCGCGTTCATCGGAGCAGGCGTCAGGTTCCGGATGAAGACGCCTCAAACCGGGTTTTGCGCCGCCGCCTTCATGTCGGACGCCACCAGCGCCATCAGCTTCTCGATGGCGAAAGGCTTCTGGACGATCCGGGCGCGAGCGGGAAAGGTCAGGCCGTTCTGGATGGTGAGGAGGACGATCACCGACGCCCGCGACAGTACCGCATCCTCGTCGAGGGCTACGCGAAGCGTGGCCCAGTCCGGATCGAACTCTCCCGCGCCGAGGGCGAGGAGGAGATCGTCGGGCAAAGGCCCCAGGCTTTTTCGCCAGGAGAGCACGCCGGCGCAATCGGCGACCGATTCCACCCGATGGCCCTCGAGAAGCAAGGCGCTGCAGATGGTGGCTCGCAAATCTACGTCGGATTCCATTACCAGGGCGAAGCCCGCCGGCGCTGCACTTGTTTTGCTAATTTCGGTGTTGATCATGGACGGCCCTCCCGCCCCATTCGCGCGGCCGCCTCGCGTTCGTCCTACGGCCCCTTCTTGCCTGCTGCTCTAGGAATCTCGATGGTAAAGGTCGTGCCGTCGTTCGCGGACGACTCGGCGTAAGCCCGGCCTCCGTGGGCCGCAGCGATCTGCGCGACGATGAAAAGCCCCAGCCCCAATCCGCTCCGGTGGGACGAGGTGTCACCACGGATGCCGCGACGGTAGGCCTTGAACAATTCCGGAAGCACGTCTCCCGGAATGACTGCGCCTCCGTTGTGCACTTTGATTGCGACCACCTGCGGCGCCGACGCAATCGATTGTACGCGGATCGTGGACGAGGCGCCATACTGGATGGCATTCGTGATCAGGTTGGTCAGCGCCTGCTCGATTCGATCGGCGTCCCAGGAGCCGGTGGCGTCGCCGGTGGTTTCGAGCACGATCGCGCTCGACGGGTGGGCGCCGCGGCACTCGTCGATGGAGTCCTTGCAGATTGCATGAAGATCCGCCCTGGCCAGGATGATCGGCATTCCGCCCGGCGCGTGGGTGCGTGCATAGTCGAGCAGATCGCTGATGAGACGGGCCATCCGGGCAGCGCTCCGTGCGATGCGATCGAGCGAGGTGACCGTCGTCGGGGTCTGGGTCGCCTGGCGTCGCAGGAGGGAGATGGAACCGGTGATGGTCGCGAGCGGATTGCGCAGGTCGTGTCCGACGATACCGATGATTTGCTGCTGGAACTCCAGATTCGACCGGGCCACTTCCAACTCGTGCCGCTCGGCGGTCACGTCGCGTAGCGAGATGACCACGTCCTCGACCCTGTCCCGCGCGTCGCGCAGCGCGGTCGCATCCGCGACGAGTGCCGCGCGGCCAGCGGCGGTTTCCACACATAGCTCCGCCTCGAAGAGATCGGACTGGGTGACGGCTTGGTGCAAAAGTGCGCCGGCGTCCCGCTCGCCGCTTCCGTCCTCGGACCACCAGCGCTCGTCCTGAAACTTGGCACCGATCAATGCCTGGCGCGGATGTCCCAGGATACGCTCGGCCGCCTGGTTGACGAGCTTCATGCGGCCGGAGGGATCCACGACGAGCAGGCCCTGCTGGACCGATTCGATGAGCCGCGAGAGCGAATGCTTCTTGGCCGTGGCATCGGCGAGAAGGTCGGCGACCAGCCGATTCGCCTCCTCGACCTTGTTGAAGGCGGCGCGCTCGTCGGTAACGTCAATGGCGACGATGCTGATCCCGATCGGTTCGTGATCGGAAGGTCTGAGCACGGGATGTACCTTGGCGAGGATGCAACGGCCCGACGAAACGAACTCCGCGTCGCACGCTTCCCCCGAGGCGGCCCGTCGCGAGCCTTCCGCGAACTCGGCAGGCAACGCGGATGCCTCGCGAAAGAAAAGAAAGGAAAGAACTTGCCGGAGTGCAGAACGGTCTAACACCCGGCTGGTGTGAACGCCAACGCCGGCCTCTGGACCTGTCGGAGAACACACCAATCGGTCGAGCATCCGGCGGGCTACTCGTGTATACTCTTCGCTCCTTCGCTGATTCTCCGCGGCCCATTTCCCGATCGACGGCCCCGCCCACGCCGGAGCGAGCGGCGGCCGACCATCTCGTCCGGGAAAGGTTGGCTCCGAATCATGGCCAGGGAAATCCTCTTCGACGTGCGCGCGCGCGACGCGATCCTCAGGGGCGTCAACGCGCTCACCGACGCAGTGAAAGTCACGCTCGGCCCCAAGGGCCGCAACGTGGTTATCGAAAATGCCTTCGGCGCGCCGACCATCACCAAGGACGGCGTGACGGTTGCGAAGTCCATCGTGCTGCACGACCGGTTCGAGAACGCCGGTGCGCAGATGGTGAAGGAGGTCGCGTCCCGCACCTCCGACATCGCGGGCGACGGCACCACCACCGCGACCGTGCTCGCCCAGGCTATCTTTCGCGAAGGCTGCAAGCTCGTCGCGGCGGGCCATGACTCGATGGCGATCAAGCGCGGAATCGACAAGGCCGTGGAAGCGGTCGTCGCCGCGCTGAAGAAGCTCTCCAAGGAAACCCGAGGCCGCAAGGAGATCGCACAGGTCGGGACCATCTCCGCAAACGGCGATACTGAAATCGGCAACATCATTGCCGACGCGATGGACAAGGTGGGCAAGGAAGGTGTCATCACCGTCGAAGAGGGACGCGGCCTCGAGACGACGCTCGACACCGTCGACGGCATGCGATTCGACCGTGGCTATCTCTCGCCCTACTTCGTCACCGATCCGGAACGCCTGGAGGCGCTGCTCGAAGATGCGTACGTCCTCGTCCACGAGAAGAAGCTGTCCTCCATCAAGGATTTCTTGCCGCTGCTCGATCTGGTGGCCGGCGCGGGGAACCCGCTTCTCGTCATCGGCGAGGAAGTGGAGGGCGACGCTTTGGCGACGCTGGTGGTGAACAAGCTGCGCGGATCGCTCAAGGTCGTTGCGGTGCGGGCGCCGGGCTTCGGCGATCGACGCAGGGCCATGCTGGAGGACCTCGCGATGCTGACGGGCGCCCGGCTCATTTCCGAGGACGCCGGGGTCGCGCTGGAGAAGGTCACGCTTGCCGATCTCGGGCGTGCCAAGCGGGTGCTGGTCACCCAGGACGACACCACGGTCATCGACGGCGGCGGCAACAAGAGCGAGCTCGAAGCCCGGGTGAAGCAGTTGCGCGCGCAGATCGCGGACGATGCCGGGTCGGACTACGACCGCGAGCAATTGCAACAGCGGCTCGCGAAACTAGTCGGCGGCGTGGCGGTGATCCACATCGGCGCGGCGACAGAGACGGAAATGAAGGAGAAGAAGGCCCGCGTGGAGGACGCGCTGCACGCGACCCGGGCGGCGGTCGAGGAGGGCATCGTGCCGGGCGGTGGCGTCGCGTACCTGCGCGCGCTCGCGGCCCTCGACGGTTTCCAGCTCCCCGCGGCCGAGCAGCCGGCGGTCGCCATCGTCCGTCGGGCGCTCGAGGAGCCGACGCGCCAGATCGCGCAGAACGGCGGCTGGGAGGGCAGCATCGTCCTCGACCGGGTCCGCGAAGGCCAGGGCGCGTTCGGGTTCAATGCCGCGACCGGTAGGTACGAAGACCTGATCGAGGCAGGAGTGATCGACCCTACAAAGGTGGCGCGACAGGCGCTGCAAAACGCTGCCTCGGTCGCGTCCCTGATGCTCACCACGGAAGCGGTGGTGGCGGAAAAGCCGCGCGGCGGAAGCCATACCTCGGAAGCGGGAATGTCATGACGATGACGGCCAATGCGCGACAATTGCGATCGTCCGGTCCGCTCCGGCGCGTCCTCGTCGTCGACGATGATGCGGAAACGCGGTCCGTCCTCTCGGAGTACCTGCGAGGAATCGGCTACGACTCGCAATTTGCGACGATGGGCGGCGATGCACTCGACTTGCTCGGTACCGAAGAGCTGCCCCAGGTGATCGTTTGTGGCGACTGGAAAGGCGGCGTGAGCCCGGCGGAATTCATTCGGCGGCTCCGGGCAGAGGCGGCCACCAGCGCCGTCCCGGTGCTGCGGATGACGCCCCAAGGCTCCTCCTCCATGGCGGGACCGGATGGGTCGGATGCCGCCATCGGGAGCCCTTTCCGTCTTCTCGAGCTCGGCGACAAGCTCGTCCAGCTCCAGGACCCTCGCCGATGACGGGGATGATCGCCGTCATCGATCTGACGACCGGTACCGAGTCGACGCGGCAGGCCGGCACGCGGACGCTCGACGTCCCCAGGAACTTCGACCGTCACGCGGCGGTTGCGTCGTTCGATGTCCGATCGCGGGTGCTTTGCGGCTCGGTCGGCGGCGGCGCGCTCGACTACGTCGCGTTCACCTCGCCGCTGTCCTCGCGGACGAGCGGAGAGGAGTGCCTGGTCGACGACGGCGCGTTCCGCGCGACGATCGCGCATCCCGGAAGGTATCGGCTGTCGGCGGTCAAGCCGACCCACGAGTGACGATGGCTGGAGCGGCTCCTGGTGCGTAACCGAAAGCGCCTCGGCCGTAGAGTCCGGGAACGGTGAGTTGGGCTATCTCGAGGTGACCTCGAGCTGCGTCGCCGTCGACACTCCATCGACGACTCCGTAGGAAGCGCGCACGTCGTTGCCCGTGTGGATGTCGTTCAGGGCCGCCGTCTTTCCGTCGAGATTGATCGCCGTCGAATTGCTCACCCGGAGCTTTACGTCTCCGCGTCCATCCGAGCGGATGGTCAGTTCGTTCGCGCTCACCGACGAGACCTCGCCGCTGACGTTCTGGGTCTGCATCCAGGCGCGCTGGTTGTCTTGCTCCGTGAGCTTTCCTTGTCTCGCCTCCTCGCCCTGCTTCTGCGTCGCCTGCTCCTGGGCCTGCGTGCCGCGCCGCTCCGCATCGCGTCCCATGACCCCGGCTTCCTGCTGCGCCTGAGCCGCCTTGGCGCGCTGGCCCTCGAGCCTCGCCTGCGCGTCGGCCAGCGTCTTCTGTGCCTTGGTCACTTCGCGCTCTGCCTGCTCCGCCTTCTGCTGTTCGTCCGCCGCATGTTTTTGCGCGTTTGCCGCGCCTTGATATTGCTTCTGGGCATCGTCCTGGGCGCGGCGCGTACCGCTCACTTGCGAATTCGGCGAGCTGGTCGCGCAAGCGAGCGCTATCGCCGGAATCGAAAACAACATCCGTCTCATGGCTTTCTCCGATTTGTGGGGGATCAAGGATGTGGGACAAACGCCGGCGCGGCCGCTTGCGGAGCGATTGGCGCTCGCGAGCAATACCGCGCGACGATCGACACCAGCTTTTCCAGGTCGAATGGCTTCTGAAGAACGGCATCGACCCCGCAAGGGGCGTCCTCGGGCACCGCGGTGGTCGCCACGATCGGGTTGTCCCCGAGCACCGGGTCGCCGCGCATCGCCTTGACGAATTCCCAGCCGGTCATGCCCGGCATCATGAGGTCGAGCAGCACGAGGCAGCGCGAGCTCGCGGATTCCTCGAGCTTGGCGAGCGCCTCTCGCCCATCACATGCCACGCGGACCGTGAACCCTTCCTGCTCGAGCGCCAGGCGCACGAGTCCCCGGCAGTCTTCGTTGTCGTCCACGATGAGGACCCAGGTTTCGCGCATCCGGTGGCAAACGTAGGCACTCGTAGGTGCGAAACAGTACGGTCGACCGCCGACTCGCTTCCGCGGCAGTGGCAGTACCGCTCCCCAGCGCGGCCCTCGAGAGGGCGATCGCCAAGCGGCATCGAGCGTTGTTTAACTTTCGCGCGCCGTGCCAGCGACTCGAGCCGGCAACGATGTTTTAATCGCTGCATGCACCGCAAGCCAGCGTCCGAGAGTCCACACCGCTCGAGCACGGACGACAGCCTGCGCAAGGAACGCGCGAAGAGCGACGACGAGGTGGAGCGCCGGAACGATCGCGCGGCGAACATGGCGGACGCCGTCGTCGAGCGCGCGCGCGACGAAGCCGACGAGGTCCTGCGCGTCGCCCGTGACGTGGAGCAGAGGTCGCCGAATCCGGCGCAGGCACAGGCGCGCGGCGTGGCAGACGCGACCATCCGCCACCAGCGCGCGGACGCCGACGAGAAGCTGGCCGACGAGCGCCGCGAGCGCACACGCGCTTTGGCGGCGCTCTTCGCGCTCGAGCGCGAGCTGACCGATCACCACCTCTTGGCCGAGCGCACCCGCGCCGACGTGGCGCTGAAGAACCGCGACGATTTCCTCGGCATGGTGGCGCACGACCTGCGCGGGTTCATGGGCGAGATCGCGCTGCGCGCAGCGCTGGTCGTTCGGGCAAGCAGTGAAGCCCGGGGCGACGCGCGGATGCGCGACCTCGGCGAAGGCATCCAGCGCTCGACGGCGGGGATGAAACGGCTGGTCGGCGACCTCCTCGACATCGCCGCGATCGAGGCCGGCCGCCTGCAGGTCCAGCCTGCGGCCGACGATCTCGCGCGCGTCCTGCGTGACGCGGCCGAGCCCTTCCGCGCCGCCGCGGGGACGAAGGGCATCGCGCTCGAACTGGACGACGCACCGGGGACGGTATTCGCGCTGTTCGATCACGATCGCGTCATCCAGGTGCTCGGCAATCTGGTCGGGAATGCCATCAAGTTCACCCCCAGCGGGGGACGCATCACGTTCTCGCTCCGCGAAAGGGGTGACGAGGTGCAGATCGCCGTCGCGGACACCGGCGTGGGCATCCCGGCGGACAAGCTCGAGCACGTCTTCGAGGGATACACGCAGCTCTCGCCGTCGGATCGCCGCGGCCTCGGGCTGGGGCTTTACATAGCCCGCTCCCTCGTCGAGGCGCAGCGTGGGCGGATCTGGGCGACGAGTGTGCCGGGCGCGGGCAGCGAGTTCACCTTCACGCTGCCGCGGGCGTGACCTGCGCGCCCGCGGTCAGAACACCTGGCGCAGCACCAGCGATGCAGCGCGATCGGTTGCGCCGTCCGGCTTCCAACCCAGGGCGAAGTAGAAGTCGATCTGGAACTCGTCGGCCAAGAGCAGATGCAACGCCGGTCCGCCGGCGCCGGCGGATTTCAGCGACTCGGCGCCGATGCTACGATCGATCGAGCCGAAGACGACCTGATCGTAGAACACGCCCACCTTTACCGCGTCGCGCAGTAGAGAGTAGCGGAACTCGAAGCCGGTGCTGGCCACCTTGCGCGCAAAGTCCGACCCCCCGAACGGGCCGTGCAGATGGCTGCCGATCGATTCCTCGTCGGGAAAGAGGACGCCGCCCGCGAGCAGCGTCCCCCGTGCGTGCCACCATAGCTCGTGCCAGCCGAACGGGAATCGGTGCTGATAACTCGCGCGAAGCCACACCGCCGGTTCGCTGGAACGCGATCCGGGGTAGGCACGCGCCTCGAAGTCCAGGAGGTGCTTGCGGTCGGTGCGCAGCTCGCCCGGGTTGAAGACGACTTCCGCGATTGCCTCGGCGTAAGGGCGCGTTTGCGCACGCGGCGTCCGATCGATCAAGGGATTCGCGCCGATCCCCTTGACGAGCGTGAGCAGGAACCGTCTCTCGACGCCGAGACCCAGGGCAACCATCGCGGCGGGCCGGAAAACGCTCGCATCGAAGGATGTGGCGAAGGTCGCCTGGTGGAAGCTGTCGAGATGCAAATCCGACCGTTGTAGCGACAACAGATCCGCGCGCACCGTCACTGCGGGGCGAAGAGACTCGGTCAATATCGAAGGGGAAAGCCATCGCCCTTCCGCGAACAGACGCGTCAACACCGGCTGGGACGAGTCGGAGTCGAGATGCTGGCGCGGCCCGCCCGCCACCCGGGCGCGAACTTCCCAGCGGTCGTCGGGCACGAAGAAGTCCTGCTCGCGGTACTGGCCACCCGCTCCAACGCCCTCGGGCGAGCCGATCGACACCTCGGGCGCGAACCCGCGCGACCATGGGCTGGACGCGATGTGGATGCGCAGCTCGTAAGGCTGGCCGGGCCGGATGTCCGGAAGGGCCACGTCAGGATCCACCTCTTCGGTCTGGTGATCGCTGCGCAGTACCGCGACCAGCTCGTACGAGTATCGCCGTAGTCGGTATCGATCGGCGAGAATACGCAGCTGCCGCTCCAGGATCGGCCTGTTGAACACACCGTTCGGCATGGAGAGCTCGAGCTTGAAGCGGAACGACTCCATGATGCCTTCGCCGAGGACGATGATCTTGTCGAGCCGGCCCTCGTCGATCTCGACGGCGATCTGCTCGCCCTTCACGGTGGCGTGCACCGTTGCCAGGTCGTAGCCCGCGCGCCGCAACAGGCCGCGAATCTTCGCCGAAACCTGGAGAGCCTCGGCGGGCGTGGCGCGGGCGTTCGCGGGGAGATCGAGAGCGCTCCGGTAGACGACCTCGTCGAGAAGCACGTTGCCGTGGAACACGACGAGCGTCCGCTCGACGGCGGCGGCGTTGGACGGGACGCACAGGACGCAGGAGAGGAGGACCAGCGCCGCCCGCATCGACATCCGTGTCTCCATTCCCAGGTTGTTGCGGCGTTCGCGAACGTTCGCGAACGCGCGGCGTACGGAAAACTTGCCGATAGTGCTGTCGAACCAAGGGCTCGGCCGCTCAATGAGGCGTTGCCCGCGCCTTCGCGCTCTCCTCGCGGCCCTCCGATTGCACCTCGGTGCAATAGCGAGGCCGGGCATTGGTGAGAAGATCGAAAATCGGCGTGGTCCTCTTTATTGCCGGCGCCGCCGTGGCCGCGGTTTCGTCTGCTCGAGCGTACACGATCGAAACGCATTTCACGGCCAGGTGCCACGAGAAGCTGACGGCAGAGGCGCTGCGCAACGCGCGGGCGGCGCTGGAGATCGCGGCGACTCCTCCGGCGACAGAGGGAGAGCGCGCGCTCATCGACGATCTGCAGTTCGCACCCGACGACGACATGAAGGACCTGGCCGGGGCGACGCTGCTCATCGGGGTCCGCGACAACGACCTCAAGGGCAACAGCCAGGACGATCTCACCGTCCTCTCGGCGATCCACGGCGATCCCAAGAGCCAGCACGAGCATTGCCTGCGCGGTCCGGACGAGAAGGAGCCGGGGGGCTCTGCCGCTGCCGTCGCCAGTTGCCGGGCTTTCATCCGGGACCGGGTCCTGCTGGCGCTCGAGGGACTCGATGGAACGGGCAGGCCCGACCTCGGGAACCGGACTTCGCTGGGCCTGCACTTGTCGTTTCGCGGACACGTCGACGCGTCCTTGCCGACCTACTACGTGCGCATCGGCCAGGCCATGCACGCCATCCAGGACAGCTTCACTCATACGTATCGGACGCCCGACGGAATGAAGATCACGGTGGTCCTGAACT
>VBKL01000235.1:11003-12770 GCA_005879805.1 Deltaproteobacteria bacterium
ACTATTCCCCAGGCTGTACCTTCGTCAACGAGTGGTGCCAGGCTGCCGAAAGCCAGTACAAGGACCAGAAAAATCTCTTTGGCTGCAGCACCATTCCGGCCGGCGCGATGGCCGGGTGGAGCACGGTCGCGCTTCTCGCCTTCCTCGGCGGCCGTCGTCGCCGGATCCGGCGTACCTGTGGCCGTGTCTTCATCACGATGATCGCAATCGGAATGGGCGGCGCTGCCGCTCGCGCCGACGGAGGCAAGGAAGCCCCGGCGCCAGAGCCGACCGCCACCAGCACGACCACGATCACGCCCGCGAAGCCCGCGAGCAGCACCTCGCTCGCCATTCCCGCGACGGTGACGATCACCACCACGACCACCACCTCCGCCGAGCCGAACACGCACGCGCCGCCCGCTCCGACCATCGTGGCGGTGGAAGAGCCGGGGCCTCGCGATCCTTCGCAAACCGCCTGGGGCGGCTACCTGGGATCGTCCGGGTCGATCGACAAGACAGCGGTTGCGGTGCAGCTCGGAGCGCGACTCAAGGTGAGCAAGCATTGGACGTTCGGCGTCGACGGCGAGTGGAACCCGTGGATCACGCTCAACGGTTATCGATTCGGTGGCGGCGTGATCAACATGTACGGCACGGCCATCTTGAGATTTCCTCTGGCGTACGAGAACTTCAACCTGCGGGTAACGGTGAATCTCGGGGCGTCGTATTTGCTCATGAACCTCTACGGGGCGCCCTCGGGAAGCCTGGGGATCTTCGCCGGCGCGAGCCCTGCCGGCCTGGAATGGAAACTTTCCCGGTCGCTCATCCTCATCGTGAATCCCCTCAGCATCGCGTATCCGGTCCCGCAGATGCGGGGCGTACCATTGAGCTATCCACAATATCGATTCAACGTCGGATTCGAGATCCTCAAGGGTTGAGCATCCGGCACGAACGCTGCGCACCATACTTCGCAATCGAGGTCCCGATGTTGACGCTGACGAGGAATTCCTACCAGGCCAAGGCGGAATCGCAGTTCATCGAAATGCAGTCGCAGCTTTGGACGCTGGCCGCGCGTGGCAAGCGAGCCGTCGAAGCGGCGCAAGCCGAGGGGGAACGGGTCCTCGTCGCCGCCCAATCGAAGCACGACGCGGCACTTCATCGTTTCGAGCTCTTGAAGCTGGCCGGCGACGATAGCTGGGACGCGGTCAAGACCGACTTCGAGACTGCCTGGACCGAGCTCCGGCATGCGCTCGCCCCGCGTTGATCGACGCGGCTAGGCCACCCGGAAGAGCGCTGGATCGATGTCCTGTGCCCAGAGCAGCCGGTACAGCTTCGGCCGGGTGATCCCGAGCTCGCGCGCGGCCGCCGCTACCTTGCCGTGGAAGCGTTCCATCAGGCGCGTCAGGTCCGCCTTGTCGAGGACCGCGTGCTCGATGTTCTTCTCGGCGTCGCCCAGCACCATGCTGCGAGTCGTGCGGAGGGCCATCAGCACGTCGGGCCCGAGCGCGAGCGGCTCTTCCTCTGGCGAGGCGACCACCGCGACCGAGAGTACGGTGAGGAGCCCGCGCACGTTGAGCGGCCAGTCGTGCATGAGGAGCGCCTCGGCCAGGTCTGGTGTCAGCTTGCGCCCGAGGCCGTCGCAGCGCGCGAGCAGGTGGCTGGTGAGCGCTGGGATGTCGTCCCGGCGCTCGCGCAGCGGCGGCACGCGAATGGTCCATTGCGCCAGCCGCGAATAGAGGTCCGCGCGGAAGCGACCGGCCTGCACCAGATCGACCAGCTCGCGATTGCTGG
>VBKL01000085.1 GCA_005879805.1 Deltaproteobacteria bacterium
TCGAGCGCGCCTCGGCAATGCTCTTTCCGGACCGCTGCGGCGCGTGCTGGGAGGAGTGCGAAGGGCCGTTCTGCGAAACGTGCGCGGAGAGTCTCGTGCCTACGCCGGCCGGATGCCCCGTCTGCGGCGAGCCGGCGGACGAGGCGCTCTTGCCCGCGCTTCGGCCGCGCAGGTGCGCACGCTGCCGGGAGCGGGCGCCGCCCTTCGCGAAGGCGCGGGCGCCATATCTCCACGGCGGCCCGCTGGCCGAGGCCATCTGGAGACTGAAGTACGACGGCTGCGAGGAGCTGGCGCGGCCGCTCGGGATGCTCTTCGACGGCTGCGAGGCGCCGCGATCGCGGCTCGTCGCGCCCATCCCGCTCCACGTCTCGCGGTTGCGGGAGCGCGGCTACGACCAGGCGGCGCTGCTCGCCCGCGCGGCCGCGCAACGATTCGGTCTTCCCTACGCCGACCTCCTCCTACGTGCGCGTCCAACGAAGGCGCAGGTGGGACTCGACCGCACACGCCGCGAAACCAACGTGCGCGGCGCCTTCCGCGCCCGGCGGCCGGTTCCGGGCGCCCGCGTGTGCCTCGTCGATGATGTCCTGACCACTGGCGCAACCGCCGCCGAGGCCGCACGAGCGCTCCTCGCGGCGGGAGCGTCGAGCGTCGAGGTCCGGACGCTCGCCCGCGCGCCGTGACGACTCGGCAGGCTCTCTCGTAAACGGGCGTACGAACCTCCGCCCGTAGAGGTGGCGATCGGCCGGGCGCTGCGCTAATCGATCCCGGAATGGGGCGGTGCGGCGAGTCGTTGCGATCTGGGTCCCCGGTCGCCGTTCCCCCTTCTGGAGAGTTGATGACGAGACGCGTCACCCTGCTTCTCGCAGCCCTGCCCGTAGCCGCGTTCGCCGCTCAAGTGGCGCCTACCGAGGTCGCACCGGCCGACCGTGCCGGCGACGCCGCCCGGACGCTCTCCACCCGCATCCTCTCCGAGACCGATTCCGCCCGCGCCCTTCCCGACCTCTTTCGCCTCTACGAGCTTCGCGAGGACGTCGCGGACCTCGGCATCCTCGCCTCGACGTTCGACGCCGTCGCCGCCGCTTCCCGCGCGCGCCCCGAGGCTCGCGCCACCGCGCTCGAGCTTCGCGCCCAGATCGCCCTCGCCCAGGCACAGCTTCCCGAAGCGCAGCGGATCACCACCCGCATCGCTCCCATCCGCGCCTTCAGCGTCATCGGCCCGTTCGACAACGAAGGCAGGGCTGGGTACTCGACGGCGTACGGACCCGAGGCGGACGGATTCGTCGCCTCGAAGCGGTACCCCGGCAAGGAGCACGAGGTCGGCTGGCGGGAGCTTTCTCCCAACACGGTTCCGCTCGGCTTCGTCGGTCTCTCTCGCGCCATCTCGCCCGACCAGAACGTCGCCGTCTATGCCGCGACCGTGGTGCGTTCGGACCGCGACCGCGCCGTCGTCTTCCACCTGGGAGCGAGCGGCGCGAGCAAGGTCTGGGTCGGCGGCCATCTCGTTCACGAGGATCCGGCGCTGCACCCGTCGAGGTTCGACCAGCAGGCCTTCGCCGCGCACCTTTCCGCCGGCGACAACCTGGTCCTGGTCAAGGTCGCGCACTCGGCCGGCCGCCTGGGATTCTCGCTCCGCCTCTGCGACGCGAAGGACGGCGATCGCCTCGCCCTCCACGCCCTGGAGCGCGCTTCCGAGGCCGCTCCGGGCGACCCCGAGATCGAGCTTCGCCTCGCGCGCTACGAGGATCGCGACGTCAACCGGCGCCGCGCCGCCCTGGAACGCGCCCGCGAGCGCGCGCCGCGCAACGTGGCGGTGCTCTGCGCTCTCTCCGGCGCTCGCCTGGAGAAGAACGACGGCTGGGGCGCGGTCGCCCTCGCGCAAGAGGCGGAAAAGATCGACCCCGCCTCGGCCGACGCGGCCCTCTCGCTCGCTCGCGCCTACGACGCCGTGGGCCTCAGCGCCCGGGCCGCCAACGTGCGGCTCGCCGCTGCCGAGCGCAGCCCGCAGCTTCCTCGCGCCCGCAAGGCCGCCGCCGCGGCGCACCGCCGATCCGGCCGCGCCACGCTCGCCGAGAACGATCTCCGCGCCGCGCTCCAGCTTCGCTTCGACGACGTCGAGGCGCGCGCCGAGCTGACCGGCCTCCTCCTCGACCGCGGCGATCTCGACGCCGCCCTGGCGCAGATCGCCGATACGGTCGCCCTCGAGCCTTCCGCGCTCGGACCGCGGCTCCGCGCCGCCGAGCTGCTCTCCGAGAACGGGCGCAAGGCCGAGGCCGACAAGGCCTACGCGGAGGCAGTCGATCTCGCTCCCGACGACTCCGACGTTCGCGAGGCGCTCGGCCGGCACCGGCTGCGCACGGGCGACGAGACCGCGGCGCTCGCGGCCTTCACCCGCTCGCTCTCGCTGCGCCCGCAGAACCCGAGCCTGCGCGAAGTGGTGCGCAGCATGCGCCCCGAGGAGCAGTACGCGACTCCGTACCTCGAGGACGCGGCCGCGCTCGCCAAGGAGCCTTCCGCCGCTTCCGGCGACGACACCGAGGTGCTCGCCGACGTGACGGTGACGCGGGTGTTCCCGAACGGTCTCTCCTCGCGCACGCGCCAGCTCGTCATCCGCGCCATGACCTCGCGCGGCGTCGATCAGGTCCGCTACCAGTCGCTCTCGTACTCGCCCGACCGGCAGGTGGTCCGCGTCGAGCGCGCCCGCATCCTGCGCAAGGACGGCACCATCCTCGAGGCGCGCAGCGAGGGCGAGCGCAACGTCAGCGAGCCCTGGTACGCGATGTATTACGACCTGCGGAACCGCCTCGTCGGCTTCCCGCAGCTCGAGCCGGGCGACTCGCTCGAGCTCGTCACGCGCCTGGACGACTCGGGGTCGAACTTCTTCGCCGACTACTTCGGCGACTTCGCCTACCTGCAGGGCGGGACCCGCCGCCGCATCTCCGAGTACGTGCTGCTCGGACCCCCGGGCCGCACTTTCTATGTGAGCGCCTCGCCCCTGCCCGGCCTCGTCCACACCGAGGGCAAGCTTGCGGATTCTGGGACGTTCCACCGATTCGTCGCGCGCGACGTGCCGCGCCTCACGGCCGAGCCGTCGATGCCCGGATCGAGCGACCTCCTCGCCTACGTGCACGTCTCGACCTACGCGGACTGGGAAGGCGTCTCGCGCTTCTACTGGGGCATGGTCAAGGATCAGCTCCGCGTGACGGACGAGATCCGCGCTGCCGCCAAGGAAGCGACGCGGAATGCGGGCGCCGACGAGGCCTCGCGCATCCGCGCCGTCTACGACTACGTCGTCTCGAACACGCGCTACGTGGCGCTCGAGTTCGGCATCCACTCCTTCAAGCCGTACCCGGTCGAGACCATCCTCAGCCGCCGCTTCGGCGACTGCAAGGACAAGGCGTCGCTCATGCACGCCATGCTCGAGTCGCTCGGCATCGACTCGCGGCTCGTGCTCTTGCGCACCCGGCGGATGGGCAACCTCGATCGCGGCCCTGCCTCGCTCGCCGTCTTCGACCACGCCATCCTCTACGTTCCGAAGTACGACCTGTACCTGGACGGCACCGCCGAGTTCCACGGCTCTCGCGAGCTTCCGGGCGACGACCGCGGCGCGGACGCCCTCGTCATCGAACCGGACGGCCGGGGCGCGAAGCTGCGCCGCGTGCCGGAAGGCAAGGCCACCGACAACGTCGACGAGACGCAGGTACGGGTGGGACTATCGGCCGACGGCAGCGCGTCGATCGATCTCACCGCCAAGGCGTCCGGGCCGTTCACCGCCGAGATGCGCAGGACCTTCGAGTCCCCCGACGAGCGGAGCCGCCGCGCCGAGGAGCAGCTTTCGCGCACCACCTATCCGGGCGTGAAGATCACCTCGGTCGAAGTCTCCGATCCGCACGACATCGAGAGCGCCTTCGTCGCCAGGTTCAGCGGAACGGTGACAGGCTACGCCTCGAAAACGGGCAACGGCCTGCGATTCTCTCCTTTCGGCCAGCACCGGAGCTACGTCGAGTCGTACGCGCAGCTCTCGCGGCGCGCACTTCCCGAGCGCCTGCCGTCTGCGCAGCTTCTCACCGTGGGAGCCGAGATCGACCTGCCTTCCGGCTGGACGGCCGTCTTGCCGGAGAACAGCGAGGAGTCGGGCCCGCACGGACGCTGGTCGCTGAGGTACGCGAAGGACGGCAACAAGGTGACGGCGAAGCTCGAGATCGAACTCGCCTCCGGACAGGTCTCCCCGGACCAGTACGCCTCCTTCCGCTCCTTCCTCTCCCGCCTCGACGCGGTCGTCGCCCAGAGGATCGAAGCCTCTCCAGGCCCGAAGACTGCTTCCCTCGGAGGCGGTTCTCCAGCGACGGCAGGGTTCTAGGGTTGCAGCGAGGCCCCGCGATCGTCGCGGCGGCCTTGTGCGCGATCGCATGCGCGCGAACCTCGCGCCCTGACGCCTCTACGGGCGCGGTCGATCCCCGCGAGCGGCTGCGCCGTGCGGACGCCGCGGCCTCCTCTGGCGCGATGCAGGCCGTGCACGCGGGCCTGTTGCACTACCTGGTGGGATCCGACGTCGCGGCGGCGGAACCGCTCTTGCGCCGGGCGGCGATGGAAGGCCGGGGAGAGCCGGCCGCGCTCGCGCTGTGCGCCCTCGGAGACATCCTCGAGGATCGGCTCGACACGCTCGAGGCGCAGTCCGCCTGGACGCGCGCCCTGCTCGCTGCGCCCGAGTCACCGTTCGCGGAGTACGCCGCGAACCGGCTCCTGGAAGTGCAAGGCGACTCGCGAGAGCTCGACGACCGGATCCTGGCGATGGAATCGCAAGCGCCCGCGCGCCTCGCTCCCCGCGCCGCGCGGTTCTTGCGGGAGGCCGCCGCCCGCATCCACGGCTCCCGCGTGGGAGAGGAAAGCGCGCAAGTCGAGGCGGCGGCCTGGGCCCGCTTCGGCTCGTTGCAGCTCTGGCGCGTCGCTGGCCCCTTCGCTGCGCTCCGGCTCTTCGATCTACGCCGGCCGCTCGCGCTCGACCGGCCGGACCGGGCGCGCGCCCCGGATCGCGGTCCAGCCGGCCCGACTTTCGAGCGCACCCTCGAATTTCCCGACGGCGATGCCGGACTCGAGCTGGAGCCCGGCGAAGGCGACGTCTACTACGCGGCCACCCGCGCCGTCGCTTCGCGGGGAGGAGACTACCTCGCCCTGGTCGAGGGAGCCGGGGCGCTGGAATTGCGCATCGACGGGACCGTGGTGATCTCGCGCACGCCCTACCCGCGCGACGTCCCGCGAGCGCAGGCCGTTCCCGTCTCGCTCACGAAAGGTCCGCACAACGTGCTGGTGCGCTGGAGTCGCCTGGAAGGCACGCGGTTCCGCGTCTCCCTGCTCCGAGGCGACGGGGCGCCGTCCGACGTGGAAGACGCGGCGCCCGCGGAGCTGACCGGGCAGCGCTTGCAAGGCGATTGTCCCCTCGGCTCCCTCTGCGTCGCGCGCCCAGCCTGGGAGGATCGAGCCTCGCTGCGCGGCTACGCGGAAAGGCTTTTGCGCGGTGATCCCGACGATCCGATCGCAGCGTGGCTGCTCGTGCGGGCGACGGTCGGCGACGATCGCGCGGCTGCCCGGTCCGCCGTGGCCCGCTTCGTGGCCGCGACCGCCTCGGGAGCGCCCGCCCTGCTGGTACGAGCGCAAGAGTCCCTCCGCGATCCGGAAGTGCCCGAGCGCCTCGGGCGGACGCAGGCACTCGCCGATCTGGCGGAAGCGACCCGGCGCGATCCGCTGCTCTTGCGCGGGCGTCTCACCGCCGCGGCGCTGCAGCGGGACTCGGAGCGATACGACGATGCGGCCCGCGAGCTCGATCAAGCCGAGGCGGCGCTGCGAGCAAAGGTCCCGCCGGGCGCGGCGCCGCCCCCTCTGCCTCCGCGCCTCCTGCTCTCGCGCGCCCGCCTCCTCGATGCGCAGGGCAATCCGACGGCGGCCCGGATCCGCGCGGAGGCCGCGCTGCGGCAGGATCCGGGACGATGCGACGCGCGCTCGTTCCTCTATCAGATGGCCCGGCGCGAGGGTTCCCTCGCCGACCAGGACCGCTTCGCGGAACGGCTCCTCGGGTGCCCCGACGGGGCACAAACCCTGGCTTCGCTGTCCCGCGAGCGAGGGCGGCTGGATCGGAGCGAAGCACTCCTGACGGCGCTCGTGCGATCCCGGCCGGCGCAGCCCGCACGGTGGTTCTCGCTCGCCGAGATCCAGGCCGCCCGCAAGGAAATCGAGCCGGCGAAAGGGTCGCTGGAAAAGGCCGCACAGGTCGCCCCGCGCAGCGCGGAACCCTGGCGGCGTCTCGCCGGCGTCCTGGAAGGAAACGGCGAGGACGAAGCTGCGACCAACGCCCGCGGCCGCGCGCTCTCCCTTTCACCCGGCGATCTGCAGTTGCGCCGCCAGATCGCGCTCACCCGCGGCAGCCCGCCTCTGGCCTGGGCCGACCGCGACGGGCTCGCCCTCGCGAGCGACCCGGCGGTGAAGCTGCCCAAGGGCGCTTCGGCGGTCCGGCTCCTCGATCAGGGCGCCGTCGAGATCTACCCGGACGGCGGCGCGGTGGAACGGACCCACACCGTCGCGCGCGTTCTCGACAAGCGCGGCGTGGCGAAGTTCGGCGAGGCGCAGATTCCTGCCGACGCGCAGATCCTCCACCTGCGTACCATCAAGCCGGACGGCCGCACCCTGGAGCCCGAAACGATTCCGGGAAAGGAAGCCGCGACATTGCCCGGCCTCGCGGTCGGCGACGTGGTCGAGATCGACTATCTGCGCGGGATCGGGCCGCGTGGTCCGGACATGCCCGGGCTCGTCATCGGCGGATTCTTCTTCCGCGACGACGAGACGCCGATGCTGGAGAGCACCTACGAGGTCCGCGCACCGGCAAATCTGTCGCTCGAGGTCGATGCTCATGGTCTGCCCGCCGAGCCGTTCCAGAAGCTCGCCACCCAGCAATCCTTCCGCAAGACGCTGCGCGACGTCCCGCCCCAGCCGCCCGAGCCGCACCAGCCCGGCGAGAGCGAAATCATGCCGTGGCTCCAGGTGGGGTACGGCGCGGGCCAGCCGAATCTCGTCCGCTCGATCGCCGATTGGGCGCTGTTGCGCGCCCGCCCGGGCAGCGCGAGCGACGACCTGGCGCGGAAGGCCGGCAAAGCAACGCCCCGCGAGACGGCGCGGGAGATCGTCCGCCTCGTCGCCGATGCGGTGCGCGGACGGTCGGCCGGAACCGACTTCGCGACGCCCGCGGCGCACGTCCTCGCCCAGGGTCGCGGAAACCGCCTCGTCGTACTGAAGGCGGCCCTCACTTCGGCGAAGATCCCCTCCCACGTGGTGTTGGTCAGGCCGTTCAACCAGGATCCTTCGCCCTATCGTTTCCCTCGCGGCGAGCTCTACTCCTGGGCGGTCCTGCGCATCGACCTCCCGGACGGCGCCGCCTTCGTCGATCCGGCGTACCGCCTGGCGCCTTTCGACGCGCTGCCGGCCTTCGCTCGTGGCCAGGACGCGTGGGTGGTGCCGGAGCCCGGCGAGGAGCCACAGCGGATCCGAACGCCGGAGGCGGAAGGGAGCACGGGAAGCGGCCGCCGCGTGACGTTCACCCTGAGCCTGGATGGCGAGGGAGGCGCGAGCGGCGAGGGCCGCGATGCGTATCTCGGTTTCGACGGAGCCAATCTCAAGGACGCCCTCGAGCGCCTCGACGAGCCCCAGCGCAAGCAGGCCATCGAGACGATGCTCGGGCGCGGTCTGCGCCGCGTGGAGCTGGAGAAGCTCACCCCTGAAGGCGAGGGCGAGCCCGGCACGCCGGCGGTCCTCCACTACCAGCTCCGCGCGCAGGTGGCCCGGCGCGAGGGCGACCGCCTGATCGTCCCCGCTTCGCTTCTGGCCTCACGGCTTTCACGGCGCTTCGCGGAGAAGGCCGAACGGTCGTTGCCGCTCCTCGTCGACGCTCCGGAGAAGCTCGCGCTCACCACCCGGATCGCGCTCCCCGCGGGCGCTCATCTGCGCAGCGCACCGGCGCCGGTGACCATCGCGACCGAGCAAGGGCGGTTCCGCTGGAGCGCGCGGGAAAGCGAAGGAGCGCTGCTCGTCGAGGAGGAACTGGACATTCCGCAGCAGCGCATCGCGCCGGATCGGTACCCTGCGTTCGCCGCGCTCTGCAGGAAGGTCGATGAGGCGGAGGCGCAAGACCTGGTGATCGGCCCGTGAGTCGCCGCGGAGAGTGCCGTCGTTTCTTTGGCATCCATGAAGCTCGGGCTCCTGCTACGTTGATCCTCGATGCCCTGGAGATCGCCCACTGAAGACGACACCGACGACGTTCCTGTAACAATGAATCGATTTGATGCCGCGATAGCCCTACTCAAGCCACATTGGAAGGGTCCCGCCCCACTCGACTCCTTCCGCGAGATCGATGTAGTCGAATCATCGCTTGGGCAGCATCTCCCAGCAGACTTCAAAGCATTCCATCAGTTCGTTTCGGGCGGCGGAGAGGCCGTGCTTCCGAGAGGTCGGCTCAAGCTCTACCGAATGGCAGATCTGCAAACGCGAGACCGCAATCGCGCTTCCTGCTCTTATCCCGTCCTGGCTCAACCGCTGAGGGTTAGCCCTTCGACCCGCTCGAAATGCTTCCGATTGCGAGTGAGCAGGAGTCCCTGATTCGCGATACAAACCGCGGCGATCATGTAGTCGGCCATCCCGATGGACTGTCCGTGGCTCTCGAGCTGGATTCGGATGTCGGCGGCGATCCGGGCCTCCTCCGCGCCGAAAGGAAGGATGATTACGGCTTCAAGGAGAGCATCCACGGATTTCCGCTGTTTCGTCGAATGTGCGCCGGACCGGATTTCGAACGACGTGATCGCCGTGGTCGCCAACGACCGGGACTCCAGCTCGAGCGCAACATGCCTCGCGCCTTCTCCGTGGCCGCGTAGGAAATCGATGAGAACGTCCGAGTCGGCGATGATCACCGCCACCGCTCACGCACTCGCTTGACCGCGGCCTCGAGCCCGTCGGCCTCCTCGTCGCTGAAGCTCCCCCGCAGTTTGAGGGCCCGCGCGACAATCTCCCGCTTGGCACGATGGTGCTGGATGTAGACGTCGATCGCTTCACGGACGATGCTGGAGAAACCTTTTTCGCCTCGTTGCGCGGCGAGCTTGAGAAGCTCCGCGCGCTGCCGATCGTCGATCTCTACGGTGGTCCGCACGCGCTAAACGTACATGCATGTGCATGTCGAGGCAAGCCCTTCTCGGGCTTCGGCTCGCTCGGCGAGCGTGTCAGAAGAAGCGGACCGCCACCTCGCTGTGCAGATCGAACCCGCGCTCGGTGAGCCGGAGAGTCGTTCCGTCGTAGGCCGCAAGCTCCTCCCGCACGAGTCGAGCGATCACCTTGGCGAACGGCGAGCGGATCTCGAGGCCGAGATCCTTCTCGAGGGCCGCGAGGTCCAGGCCCTCGGCGAGCCGCAAGCCGGTGAAGAGCCGCTCGCGAAGGTGCTGGTCGCGATCGACCTCCTCGAAGCTCGCCTCGCCGATCCCGGTCTCCTCGACGCGCGCGAGATAGCGTTCCGGGGAGCGGTCGTTCATGTACCGCCGCGCGAAGGCGCCTTCACCGCTTCCGCGGGCGAAGCCGCACGCGCCGCAACCTGCCGCGACGTACTCGATGCCGCGCCAGTAGAGCGTGTTGTGCACGGCCTCGAAACCCTTGCGGGCGAAGTTGGAGATCTCGTAGCGGACATACCCGCCGCGGGAAAGCTCTCTTCGTACCGCCTCGCCCATGGCGGCTTGCTCGTCGTCGGAAGGCAGGACGACCTCGCCGCGGCGAACGGCCTTCGCCATCGGCACGTCCTCGGCCAGCCCGGTGAGCGTCAAGGCATAGGCGCTGACGTGCTCCGGGCCGAGCGCCACGGCGGAGGCGGCATCGCGCGCGGCCGCCTCGACGGTGTGGCCCGATCCGCCGTGGATGAGATCGAGCGAGACGTTGTCGAATCCCGCCGCGCGCGCGGTGCGGAAGGCGCGCTCCGCGTCGGAGCCCGAGTGCTTGCGTCCCAGGACGAGTAGCTGCGAGTCGGCGAACGACTGGACTCCGATGGAGAGCCGGTTCACGCCGGCCATGCGGAAATCGGTGAATCGTCCCTCGTCGGTCGTGCCGGGATTCGCCTCGAGCGTTATCTCGGCTTCGTCCTGCACGTCGAACAGATCGCGGCAGGCGGCAAGCACCCTTCGTATCTGGTGTGGATCCCACAACGAGGGCGTCCCGCCGCCGAAGTACACGGAGACGACCTCGCGCTTCGGCTCCGCGTATCCGGCCGCGCGCGCGCGAAGCTCCCGCAGGACCGCCTCCGTGTAGCGCTCCTGCGGGATCACCGCCTCGGCGCGCGAGGCGAAGTCGCAATAGGGGCACTTCGAGAGGCAGTACGGGAAGTGGATGTAGATGCCGAGCTGCATGCCGGTCCGCGCCCCGCCAATCGACGAGGCGCGGACAGTAACATCGGCAACCGCTCAGCGCTTGCGAGTCGGCCTGGGCAGCGGCACCGGTCCGTCGGACGATTCGGCAGTCGCGGGCGGCGGAGGCGGCGGCGGGTGCGAGACGGCCGCTCGTTCCACCTTCTTGGCGAAGCCCGAATCGCTGCGCAGATCGTCGGCTTCCTCGATGAGCGAGCGGGCGCGGCTGGCCGCCGAGGTGAGCGACTCCACCCGGGCGCGCAGTGCGCCGGCCTCGGAGCGCAGCTGGACGCGCTCGCGGCCGAGGCCGTCGAGCATCGCCTGCAGCTCCGCGGCGTGGGCCTCGGCGCGCGTGGCTCGTTCGGCGGCCGCATCGCGCTCGGCGGACACCGCCTTCAGATCGCCGCTCGTGCGCTTGCCGGTCTGGCTCTCGGGCTGCGGCGCGGCCTTCTCGCGACCGGTCGCCTCGTCGAGCTTGCGCTGCATTTCCCCGAGCTTGTCGGCCTCGGCGCTGAGCTCGGCACGGGCAGCGGCCAGCTCCTTGCTGGTCTTCCGTTGCGCGTCTTCGATCTCGTCGGACATCGCCGCTTCCCGGCCGGCCGCCGCGGCGAGCTCGTCCTTGAGCTCTTCGAGCTTCTCGGCCGCCGTGGTCCGCTGCGCGACGAGCTCGTCGCCGGCCTGCTTGCGCAGCTGCTCCAGCTCCTCGGCGCGGGCGCGCTCGCGGGCGCTCTCCTCTTCCGCCTTCGCGCGAAGCCGCTCCTGCTCCTCGGCGCGAGCGAGCGCCTCGGAGAGCTCCTCGGCGACCTCGGCCCGCAGGCGCTCCTTCTCCTCGGTGCGCACGCGCTCGAGCGCGAGCTCCTGCTCGGCCTTTTCCCGCAGCCGCTCCTGTTCCTCGGCACGGGCGCGTTCGCGGGCGACGTCCTCGTCGCGGGCGCCGGCGGGCGGCTGCGTCTGCGCCGCGATCAACCGCTCCATCTCGCTGCGCACCTCCGCCTCGGAGACGGCGCTCGCCTCGGCCTCGACGGCGAGCTTGCCGAGATCGTCCTTGGTGGCCTTGAGCTCGCGCTCGAGCTCGGCGAGTCGCTGCTGGGCGGCGCGGGCGTTGGACCTGGCCTCCTCGGCCTCCATGCGGGCGACGGGCAGCGCGATGACGGCTTTGTCCGCTTCGCGCTGCGCGCGGTCGGCGGCGGCGGCGGCCTCGTCCAGCTCGCGGCGCGAGTCGTCGAGCGCGATCCTGAGCTCGAGCAGCTCGGCGACGGCGAGCTCGTTGGCGGCGCGGACTTCCTTGACCTCGTCCACCGCTGCCTCGAGGGCGGCGCGGATGCCTTCGCCCCTGCGCTCGTCGTCGACGGCGGCGTCCTGCGCCGCCTTGGCCTCGGACTGCGCGGAGGCGAGCTTCTGCTGCAGCTCGGCTGCCTCGGCGCGGACGGAAGCGACGTCCTTCTCGCGGTTCTCCAGCGCGATCCGGAGCGAGATGGCCTCGGCCCGGGAAATGGCCAGGTCGTCCTCCATCGCCGCGAGCTTCGAGCGGACGGATGCGGCCTCGGCGCGCACGGAGGCGATATCGCTCTGGGCGTTGTGGAGGCTGCCGCGCAGCGAGGCGGCTTCCGTAGAAGCGGCGGAGAGCTCGTTCTGCGTGGCGCGCAGTGCGGTGCGCACCGCGGCGGCGTCGTTGCGCGAGGCCGCGAGATCCGTCTCCGCGGCGTGCAGCGTGGCGCGGACCCTGTCGGCGTCCTCGCCCGCCGAGACCAGCTGGTCCTCGGCGCCGCGCAAGGCGGTCCGCAGCGTGGTGGCGTCGTTGCGCACCGAGGAGAGCGTCGACTCGAGCGCGTCCTTCTGCGCGCGGGCCTCCGCGAGGCTCGACTCGAGCGCCTCGGCGTTGGCACGCGAGCGCAACAGGGCGGCGTCGGCGGCCGCAGCGCGCTGCTCGAGAGCCCCGGCGCGGCCCTCGGCCATCTGCCCGCGCAGGTCGCGGGCCTCGAGAGCCGCCTCGAGGACGTCGCGGGCGGCTTCCATCGCCTCGAGATCGGCGCGCAGCTCGTCGAGCTCGTGGCGCGCGTCGTCGCGCTCGGTGCGCGCCTCGAGCAGCTCGGCGGCGAGCCGGGAGGCGCGCTTCTGCAGCTCGGCCTGATCGGAGAGCGTGCGGCGGGCCGGATCCTTCTGCGCGTTCATGGCCCGCGCGGCAGAGGCGAGGCGATCCTCCGCGGAGGAGAGCGCCGTGGCCGCCTCGGTACGTACGCGCATCAGCTCGGCGCGCAGCTCCGCCTCGGTGTTCGGGAACGGGCGGGTGGCCTCGTCGGGGGCGATCTGGGTGGCGACCGCGAGCGGGTTCCTGCCGGAGATGGGAGCGGACTCCTCACGCTGCCGTACGGGAGGGGGAGGAAGATCGCCGGGAACCGGCCAGCTGGCGTCGGAAGCCATCGGCAAGACGGGCGACGTCATGGCGACGACGTCGCCGCGACCCACCTTGAAAGTCGCCGGCGGAAGCGGCGCGCTCAGGGCGGAGAGCACGTCGGACGGCGGCAGAGCGGAAGCGACGATCGGCATGGTGACCGGATCGTCCTCCTCGACGACGTCGGAGTCGTGCTCCGCCATGGTCGAAACCGGCGGAGCGGCGTCGCGCGAGTCGCCGCCCGGGCTGCTCGACGCGGAAAGCGGGCCTCCGACGGCCTCGTCCTCGGCGGAAGGACCAGAGGCCGTTCCCGGCCCGCTTCTTCCGAATTTGGTGTTTCTCATTGCATCCCCCCCCAAGCGTTCCGGATCCGGGCCGCCACCGTCTCGGGCCGTTCGAGGTGCAGGTGGTGACCCGCACCCTCGACCGTCTCGACGTGCAGCTTCGCGATCCGCGACAAGCGGTCGCGCAAGACCCCTTCGTCCGGCAAGATTCCCTTTTCGGCGCGGAGCAGGAGCACCGGCGCGCGAACGCGCCCGAGCAGCTCCTGCGTCACGTCCTCGGTGACCGGAAGCGGCGACCGCGCGCGAAGCAGCGGGTCCCACTTCCAGGCGAGCGACCCGTCCTGATCCGGATCCGGTCCAATCGGCTCCGCGAGCGTCGCCACGGCTTGCGCCGAGAGCCGCGGGTTGTTGCGCAAGAGCCGGGCGCGCGCCTCGTCCGGCGAGGAGACCGTGCGCCGGCGCCGATCCATGCCGAGGTCGTCCAGCCATCCCGCGAATCGGTCGGGAACCTCGCGGGCATGGACGGCGATCGGCGCGCCATCGAGCAGGGTCAGATGGGCGACGCGCTCGGGACGTAGGGCAGCGTAGAACAGCGCCACGGCGCCACCCATGGAATGCCCGACGAGGCGGATGGGACCCTCCGGCGCGATCGCGCCGACGAGCCCGTCGAGGTCTGCGACGTAATCGACGAAGTGGTAGAAGCCGCCGGCGCCCGCCCAGGACGAATCTCCGTGCCCTCGTTGGTCGTAGGCGACGGTACGGCCCGGCAAAAGCGGCGCGAGCGAGTCGAATGACCCGCGGTGGTCAAGCCAACCGTGGACTAGCATGCAGAGATTTCCTGCGGCGCGTTCCCGCAGCCGCAGGGACAGACCCCGCACGTCGATGTCGCGCTCCAAGATGCTCCCCCCGGCGATGTAGAGAGTCGCGCCGAAAGGTGATCTAGGTCAACCCTTTTGACGAATAGTGGGCACTTGTACGATTGCAGAATACCTTGACCCCGATCGTTTGGTTTGGTACCCGGCCGCATGGCTGAGCGGCCCGTTGTTGGCATCGTGATGGGGAGCAAGACCGATCTGGATACCCTCCAGGGCGCGGTCGACGTGCTCGTCGAATTTGGAATTCCGCACGAAATCCGGATTCTTTCGGCGCACCGAACGCCCGAGAAGGTACTGGAGTGGTCGCAAACCGCGGAGCAGCGCGGCATCGAGGTCCTGATCGCCGCGGCCGGCGGCGCGGCCCATCTGCCCGGGGTCGTCGCGGCGAAGACCGTCCTTCCGGTGCTCGGGGTTCCGGTCGCTTCCACTACGCTGGGCGGTATGGACGCTTTGCTGTCCATCGTCCAGATGCCAAAGGGGATCCCGGTCGGGACCCTGGCCATCGGCAAGGCCGGAGCTGCGAATGCCGCCCTCCTCGCCATCGCCATCCTCGGCTCGTCGCGGCCCGAGCTTCGCCGGGCGCTGGAGAAGTACCGCCAGAAGCGCGCCGAGGAAGTCCTCCAGACGGACGCCTCGGTGTCGAAGAAGTAGCGGCTAGCGGACCCTCACCCCGACGGCGAGGCCTTCGGAGGTCGGGATCATGGTGGCGCGGAAGCGACCGGACCGGGCGAGCTCTTCATTGAACTTGCGGATGGCGAGGACGCCCTCGCGGTCCGTTCCGGGGACGTCCCGCACCACGCCTCCGAACCCGAAGGCGTTGTCGCCGATGACCACGCCGCCGATCTTCAGATTTTTCTCCGCCCAGGCGAGATAGGCCGGATAGCCGGTCTTGTCGGCGTCGATGAAGCAGAGATCGAAAGGCCCTTCGCCCTCGATCTCCGGCAAGAGCCGCAGGGCCGGTCCTACGTGCACGCGGGCGCGTTCCGCCACGCCTGCCTTGCGGAAGGATTCGCGGGCCACTTCGGCGTGCTTCTCGGAAAGCTCGAAGGTGTGGAGGACGCCTTCATCCATGCCGCGCAGGATGCAGACGCCGCTGTAGCCGCCCAGTGTGCCGATCTCCACCGCCTTGCGCGCGCGGCTCAAGCGCGCCAGGACCTCGAGATGGAGGCCGTCCATCTTGCCGACGGCGATGGCGGGAAGGCCGGCGGCGACGCTGCGCTCGCGGATCTCGGCGAGGACCGGATCCTCGGGCGCGAAGGTCTTCTCCGCCCACCGCGACAGGTCGGGATCGGCGGTTCCAAAAGGCTTGTCCGGGGGCGAGGTGGGCATCGTTTCTCCGCTCATTCCGCGCCGGCGCGCTGCCGCTTCTTCGCCGCTAGATGCCGCTTGGCCTCGATCCGCTTCTGCTTCGATGCTCGTGTCGGCCTGGTGGGGCGGCGCGGGGGCGGCCGATAGGCACGGCGCGCGAGCTTCTCGCGTAGCCGCGCCAGGGCGGCGCCGAGGTTCTGGGTGCGAGAGCGCTGGTCCTTTCCTTCGGCGGAGACGCCGCTCGGCCCGTGGACGAGGCGAATCGCCGTCTCGGTCTTGTTGCGATGCTGTCCGCCGGGCCCGCTCGCGCGGTGCGCCTGCACCTCGCACTGCGCGAGCAGGTCGTCGTCGGACAGCTCGTGCCAGCGGGGCGTTCCGCTCAAGCCAGCTGATCCTTCGCTGCCGCCTCGATCTGCCGCGCGAGGCGGAGGTCGCGATCGGTCACCCCGTTCTTGTCGTGGCTCGTGAGGGTGACGGTCACCTTCGAGTACTGGATGAGGATGTCGGGATGGTGGTCGGCGCGGTCGGCCAATTCGCCCACCGTGCCGGCGAAGGCCATCGCGGCCTTGAATCCCTTGAGGTCGTACGTCCGGACGATCGCCTTTCCGTCCCGCTTCCAGCCGGGCAGCTCCTCGAGCGCCGCCTTGATCTCCGCTTCGGTGGACAGACCTTTCTGCTCGACCATGAACGCTCCTGGGTACCCGGGAAGCCACGGACTACAAGGCGATATCTACACCGGGCGGGCCGGGATCGCTTGCGCTCGTCGTGGGCGTATTGCATCCAAGACGATCCCATGGCCCTCGCTCCGCCTTTTCCGCCCGACATATTCGCCGCCCGCCGCATTCTCGTGCTCCGCAAGATGGCCGAGATCGCGCCGGGCCCGTCGGTGGCGATCTTTCCGTCCACCCCGGTAGCCGTTCGCAACCACGACGTCGACCATCCCTACCGCGCGGACAGCGACCTCTTCTGGCTCACGGGGTTCGAGGAACCGGAGGCGGTAGCGGTGCTCTCCACCGGAGACAGGCCGTTCACGCTCTTCGTGCGGCCGCGCGACCGGGAGAAGGAGATCTGGAACGGCCGCCGGTCCGGCGTGGACGGCGCCAAGACCGCCTTCGGGGCGGACGCTGCCTTCACGGTGGACGCGCTCGACAAGGAGCTGACCGAGGCGATTGCGGGCAAAGGCACCCTCTTCTACCGGATCGGCGGCGTCGACCAGGGCTTCGACGCGCGCATCGCCCGCATCCTGCAAGGGCTCCGCATGCGCGCCCGGGCCGGCGCGGCGGCGCCCACGCGAATCGAGGATCCGGGGCAGATCGTCCACGAGCTGCGACTGCGCAAGCGGCCCGAGGAGCTCACGGCCCTGCGCAAGGCCGTCGAGATCACCAGGCGGGGACATCTCGCGGCGATGCAAACCGGCCGCCCTGGCTCCCACGAGTACGAGGTGCAGGCCGCTCTCGAGCGCGAGTTCCGCGGAGGAGGGGGGCGCGGTTGGGGCTACTACCCGATCGTCGCGGCCGGGATGAACGCGACTGTCCTGCATTACAACGAGAATTCCGATCCGGTCCGCGACGGCGACCTCGTGCTGGTGGACGCGGGCGGCGAGGTGGACCTCTACACCGCCGACGTGACCCGCACCTTCCCGGCCAGCGGCCGCTTCAGCGACCCGCAGCGGGCGGCGTACGAGCTGGTCCTCGGCGCCGCGGACGAGGCGATCGCAAACACGCGCCCGGGCGTCAGCATCGACGAGCTGCACGAGGGAACGGTCCGCCATCTCACGGCCGGGATGGTGAAGCTCGGCCTGCTGGAGGGAGACGTCGACAAGCTGATCAAGGACGGCGCTTTCCGCCGGTACTACATGCACCGCACCAGCCACTGGCTGGGGCTCGACGTGCACGACGCAGGGAACTACCGCGACGAGTCGGGCGGCCCCCGGAAGCTCGAGCCGGGAATGGTCTTCACCATCGAGCCGGGGCTGTACGTCGCGCCGGACGACGAGAAGGCGCCGAAGGAATTCAGGGGGATCGGAATCCGGATCGAGGACGATATTCTCGTCACCGAGGGGGGGCACGAAAATCTCACGGCGGCGATTCCGCGCACGGTGGTGGAGGTGGAGAAGACCGCGCGGCGATGAGGTGAAACGTTGACGTTGACGTTGTCGCAGTCGGCGACGTCAACGCTGAGCCCATACGGAAGGCGACCTACTTTGCCGGCTCCTTCTCCTTCTTCTTCTTCTCTTCCTTTACCTTTTGACTCTTCTTCCCCGCCGGCTCATACGGGTCGATGAGCTCCCCATACTTCACCAGGTCCCCCGTGCTCTTGAACTCCGCGATGGAGATGAGGACCTCCGTATCGCTGCCCTGGCGGGAGGAGCCGCGCGATCCCTACCGGGTGTGGCTGAGCGAGGTGATGCTGCAGCAGACCCGCGTCGCGGCGATGTTGCCCCGCTATCTGGCATTCGTCGAGCGCTTCCCCACCCTCGAATCCCTCGCCGCGGCGCCGCTCGACGAGGTGCTCGCCCTCTTCAGCGGGCTCGGCTACTACGCGCGGGCGCGGCACCTGCACGCCGCGGCGCAGGCAGCGGTGGCGCGCGGCGGATTGCCGCGGTCGTCGGCCGAGTTGAGCAAGCTTCCTGGCTTCGGGCCCTATACCGCCGCGGCGGTGGCGAGCCTCGCTTTCGGGGAGCAGGTGGCGCTCGTCGACGGCAACGTCGCGCGGGTCCTCGCGCGACTTCTACGGATTCCGGGGACCGCCGCAGAGGTGCGAGCGCAAGCCTGGGAAGTCGCGCCGTCCCTGCTTCCGGCCGGACGAGCCGGCGAGTTCAACGAGGCGCTCATGGAGCTGGGCGCGACCGTGTGCAAGCCGCGCGCGCCCTCCTGCGAAGAATGCCCCCTCGGGCCGCATTGCCAGACCCGCGACGGCGGCGACGCCGACGCCTTCCCGCCTCCGAAGACCGCGCCGGAGCGTCCCGTCATCGTATGGGCCGCTGCCGCCGTGACGAGGGAAGACGGCTCGGTGCTGCTCCGGCGCCACCCCCAAGGCGAGCTGTTCGCCGGCACCTGGGGACTGCCCTTCTGCGACGCCGGCGGGGGGATCCCGCGCAGGTCGGCCCGGCAAGCACTCGAAGCCTGCGGCATCCGCGCCCCGGCCCTTCGATCGCGCGGCGAGGTCCGGCAAACGCTGACACATCGCGAGCTTCGCGTGGCGCTCTTCTCCGGGACGGGCCACGCTCGCGAGCGGGACGATCTGCGCTTCATCGCACCCGGCAAGCTCGGGTCGGTGGGCCTCAGCTCGCTTCTGCGAAAGTGCCTGCGCGCCTGCGGCATCGAAGGCTAGTATCGGCTGCGTGCGTCTCATCCTCTTCCCTGCCTGCGCCCTCCTCCTCGCCGCGCCGCAGGCACAACGACCGACCACGGTCATCGAGCCCCGCGCGCAGGCGCTGGTGGCGGACCTGCCGCCGCCGCCGATGCCCCCTTCGCCGGAAGGTCCACCGCTCTCGCTCGCCGAGGCGCTCGCCCGGGCCCGCGCGGCCTCGCCGGACCTCGCCATCTTGCGCGAGCGGGTGGTGCAGGCGAGCCTCGACGTGGGCCGTGCGTGGGCGCAGGTGAAGCCGATCCTCAACCTGACGGCGAGCTACACGCGGAACCAGGACGCCCCGATCCGCTTCGTCGAAAATCCGAATGGCGCGAATCCTCCCGTCCTCCTCGAGGAGGGCAGCCGCAACTCAGTCCAGGGCGCCCTCGCCTTGCAAGTGCCGCTCTTCAATGGCCGCGCATTCCCGGCCATCGCTACCGCGAATCAGCTGGTGGACGTGGCCCGCCTCACCGAGGCCGAGCAGCGCATCGAGCTCTTGTTGCAGGTCGCGGCCACCTACTACTCCGGGGTCCAGCTTCGCGAGCTGTTCCGGGTGGCATTCCGGCAGGCGCGGACCACACGCGACCACGCCATCGAAGCGGAGGCCCGCTACGAGGCGGGTCAGATCCAGCGTTCCGCGGCCGTGCGAGCCCGTATCGACGTGCTCAGGGCCGACGAAGAATCGCGACGCGCCGTCTACGCGTATCTCTCCACCAAGAGCCAGCTCGCCCAGCTTCTCGACCGCCGCGACACCGCCTTCGAGCTGGAGGCGCCCCGCGATCCGCCTCCGGAGGTGCGCGGCGCGTTCACGGAGGTGCTCGATCGCGCCCTGCGCGACCGTCCGGAGATGGCCGCCGCCCGCGCCAACGAGGAGATCGCCGCCCGCCTGACGACGGACGCGGTGCTGCAGTTCTTTCCCACGCTCTCCGCGAACGGGGCCTACCGCTACAACAACGTCGAGGATTTTTCCGGCCGCACCCTGACCTGGGCGGTCACCATCGCGCTCACGCTGCCCTTGTACGACGGCGGTTTGCGCTACGTCGCCTTGAAGGACGCGGGCAGCCGGCAGCGGGAAGCGCGCCTCCGGACCCGATCGCAGGTGACGCGCATCGAGGACGAGGTCCGGAGGGGGCAGCTCGACCTCGAATCCGCTCGCGCGTTGCGTGAAGAAGCCGACCACGCGCTCGTCTACGCCAGGGAGAACGAGGAGTTGGTGCGCGCGCAGTTCGAGGCGGGCACGGCCACCCAGGTGGAGGTATCCGATGCGGAGGCGGCTCTTTTCCAGAGCGAGGCCACGGCGCTCGAACAGCGGCTCGCCGTGCAGCTCGCCGCGCTCCGGGTCGCGAGAGCGGTGGGAGCTTTCCAGCGTTAGGCAGAGGCGCGGGTTCGCCATCCCGGGCTCTACCGTCTTGCAGGAGGACACGTGATCGTCGCCCGCCTTCTCGCTTTCACCCTGCGCGTCGGCGCCGCGTGGGTCCTGTGGCTCCTCATCGGGCTCTCGGTCTTGAGCGTGATGGTGATGCTCGACCGGTGGGTCTATTTCGGCAGAAGGCGAATGTCGCGCCGCTTTCCCGAGTTGCTCCGGCTCTGCCAGCAAGGCGAGCTTCCCCAGGCGGCGCGCCTCGCGGAGGGCGACGCGATGGAAGCGGAGGTGGTCCGGGTGGCGGCGAGCGTTTCCGCCGGCGGACAGGAAGCGGTGGAGAAAGCCGTCGCCTCGACCATCGATCGCCGCAGGCTCGAGTACGAGCAGTGGCTCTTCGTCCTCGGCACGCTCGGGAACAACGCGCCCTTCATCGGCCTCTTCGGGACCGTGCTCGGCATCATCCGCGCCTTCGCGGATCTCGCCTCGAACACCCGGGGCGCGGGCGCGGGAAACCCGTCGGCCGTGATGGCGGGAATCTCCGAAGCGCTCGTCGCAACCGCGGTCGGCCTCTTCGTCGCCATCCCGGCGGTCCTGGCGTTCAACATCTTCCAGCGGCTCCTCAAGCGGGTCGTGGGTCGCTCCAACTCGCTCGGCAACGCGATCGTCGCGGGGCTCCATCTCGCGCGCGCGGGGAAGGAGTAGCGGATGGCAGGCGGCGCGGAGCAGGACGACGAGGCGATCACCGGCATCAACGTGACGCCGCTGGTCGACATCACCCTCGTCCTCCTCATCATCTTCATGGTGACGGCCACCTACATCGTGAAGGAGACGATCGAGGTCGAATTGCCCCGGGCGGCGCACGGCGGAGAGACCGTCCAGCGTACGCTCGCGGTGGTGCTCAACCGCGAAGGACGCCTCTTCCTCAACGGCGTAGAGACCGACGACGCCGGACTGCTCCGGACGGTGCAGGACGTCCGCAGCAAGGGGGAAGACGTGCAGGCGATCATCGGCGCCGACAAGAGCGCCACCCACGGCGCCGTCACCCACATCCTCGACGTGCTCAAGGGCGCCGGAGTGGTCAAGTTCGCCATCCAGATCGAGGCGGAGAAGTAGGCTGGAAGCAACGCTGCCACGCAAGGCGGGGTACGCCGCCGCGGTGCTCGCGGCATCGCTGCTCGTCCACGCCGGGCTCGTCCTCCTGGTGGGGAAGGCGCGACCGTTCTCGGCAGCGCCGCGGCAGACGGCGAAGGAAGTCACCGACAAGCCGGTGGTGCTGCCCGGGATCACGCTCGAGAGCACGACGCAGGGTGGAACGTTCGCGGCGCCCACCGGCAACACGCTTTATGGCGAGCCGCCCCGCAAGGCCGTCGAACCCGGAACGGCGAAGCCTTACAAGGCGGAGAAGTACGTCGCCGCGGCGCAGGTGAGCGAGTTGCCCTCGATCGACTTCACGCCCGACCTGAAACAGTTCTATCCGCGCGATGCGCAGCATCGAAACATCGAAGGGGACGTTGTCCTGAGGATCCTGGTCGACAGCGACGGGTCGCTCGCGAAGGTGGACGTGATCAGCGAGCCCGGACAGGGACTGGGCGCCGCGGGAGCGCGGGCAATTCGCGCCTTTCGGTTCCGGCCCGGTAAGCTCGGCGGAACGCCGGTCGCGACCACCATCACCTTCACTCTACAGTTCAGGCTCGAGTGAGCCCGCCCGTTCGACGGTGGGGCCTGCGCCTGCTCGCCGGGATGCCTCTTGTGGGCGCGGGCGCCGATCCCCACGGTGCAAGTGACGGCACGGAGGCACCATGAGAGTCATCGCGTATCTGGTCACCGGTCTGGCGCTCGCGGCGGCGCCCGCGAAAGCCGACGAGAAACCGGCGGCGCAGTCGGACGTGAATCGCGGCGTCGACGCGAACACGCCCAAGGCGCCGGACCATCACGGCAAGGTCGAGCGGCACTGGGATCCCGACCACGTCGAGGCGAAGGAGCGCAGCACGGCGCGCAACGACGCAGCCCGGGCCAGCAAGTCGAAGAAGAAGGTCCGTCCCGAGACCAGGGAGGAGCACCGCAAGGTCGAGAGGCGGGCCGACGGATCGACCCGGAGCGAGGTGGAGAGGACCCGCTCCTACGACGACGGGTCGGGCGAGACCAAGGACCACGAGAAGACGGTCGTCGACTCGAAGGTCAACGACAACGGCGGCCGCACCATCACGCGCGAGTTGGATCGCGAACACGACGCACCGGGCTCGGCGCACGACAGCAAGACGCACGTGAAGGAGAAGATCGAGAAGGACGCGAACGGAAACGTCATCAAGCGCGAGCGCAGCGAGTAGGCCTCGCGCTTGCGCGCGCGATGACGATTCACTCGAGTCGCGCGGCGCTCGCTCCCCCGGTACCGGGGTGCGCTTCGTCGACGAGCGCCGCGTACACCAGCGCGTTGATCACGCGTCGATAGTGCCAGCGCATCGGACCGGGTGAATGGGCCATGAAGACGACTTCGAGGTCCTCGACCGGGTCCACCCACCAGTTGGTCCCGCTGGAGCCCGGCCATGCGTAATCGCCCACCGAGCCGAAAAGCGGCGTGATGCCGGCGGTCGTGCGGACAGCGAGTGCGAGGCCGAAGCCGTAGTCGGCGCGGGTCGGATCTGCATTGCCGATCAGGTTCTTCACCTCCGGCCCGAGCTGGTTGGAAAGCATGTAGTCGACCGTCTTGCGACCGAGGAGATGCGCATCGCCGGCGCTGCCACGGTTCTTCAGCAGAAGCGCGAACCGCAGGTAGTCAGCCGCCGTCGAAGTCGCGCACCCTCCTCCGCATTCGAACTTCGTCGGCTCGGTCGCGACGGGGTCGACGGATTGCGCCTTCCCCGTATCGGGATCGGCGGGCAGCGCCTTCGCGTAGCGGGCAGCCTTCGCCGGCGGGATGAGGAACCCGGTGTCGGCCATGCCGAGTGGCTGCCAGAGGCGCTTCGCGAGCAGTGCGCCGAGGGGCTGGCGCGTCACGCGTTCGAGAAGAAGGCCGAGCACATCGAGACCGAACCCGTAATCCCACACGGTGCCCGGCTGGTACAAGAGCGGCAGCGACGCGAGCTTGTCGAGAAATGCGTTCGCGTCGAGAGATTTCGCCGCCGCTGCGCTCCCCGACGGATACAGCTTGTGGACCGCGGTCGAACCGCGCCCGCCATAGACCAGCCCGGAGGTATGGATGAGCAGATCGCGGATGGTGATCTGGCGCTTGGCCGGAACCGTACCGGTGATCGCGTCGCCCGCCGGATTGAGCTGCGCCACCTTCATGTCGGCGAACTGCGGCAGGTACTTCGAGACGGGATCGTCGAGGGTGAGCGCGCCCTCCTCGACGAGCATGAGCGTCACCGCCGCCACCATCGGCTTGGTCATCGACGCGATGTTGAAGATCGCGTCGGTCGTCATCTTCGACCCGGCCACCTTGTCGCGAAAGCCGAATGCTTCGAAGTAAACGATCTTTCCCTTCCGCGCGACGACGACGACCGCGCCCGGAAGCCGGCCACGCTCGATGTCCGGGTTCAGTACTGCCGCGATGCGACCGAGCCGCTCCGAGGACATGCCCACCTCCTCGGGGGCCGCCCGTGGCAGCGGCGCGGTTGCCGGAGCGGCATCTGCACGAAACGGCGAGTACACCGCCATGGCGATCGAGAAGAGCGCAACGAGCTGCGTTTTCATTGGCGCCTCCGTCCTCCGGTCGATGCGCCTCGCCAGCGGCGCGCGAGAGCGCCCCCGCCATGATCGGCAGGGGCGCCCTTGCGGACCGTATGGTACGGCATCTCAATTCGCGGCGGGCAGATTCAGCGCGGCAATCGACGCGTTCGCCGATACGATCTTGTTGCTTGTCGCGTCGTAACTGAACGAGAAGCTCGCGACCGCCGTTTGGGTAACGGCAACGGCGGCGGATCCGAGGACGGAGAAGGGGAACGTCACCTCGACCACGTCGTTCGCGTGGAGGCGCCGGGTCAAGGTGGTCTGACCGCTCAGCACGTACGTAGCGCCGGTCGATGACCCGCGGCCGGACATGCCGAGGAGAGTGATCGACACCACCATCCGGGGCGGGCTGCCCGACACGTTGTCGACCGCCTCCGTCACCTCGATCCGCGCCGCCCCGCCGAAAACCACGCTCTCGGGCTGGCCGGAGACGATGCCCGCGATGGGCACCGTCTTGCTGGCGGCTTGCGCATGCGCAGCCGGGGCGAATCCGAGGGAAAGCGAGAGGACTGCCGGTAAGAGCCAGTGGGCCGTTTTCATGTTCGCTCTCCTTTCAGAAGGCCGTGGAAAGGATGTCGGTAGGCGCCTCGAACTTCACGCCTTGCGGCGTGGGGATGGGCGTCGGGAGCGGCCGCACGAACGGCGCTCCGTTGTCGTCGATCTCCCAGCGCAGGAGCATCGCGTTGTCCTCGTGCACGGTGTTGTGGCAATGCTCCATGAACATCCCGCCATAGTCGCGGAACTGGATGGAGACGGTGACGGTGCCGCCCGGACGCAAGCGGAACACGTCCTTCCGGCCCCCCTCCGACGGCGAGACGTTCCTGGCGCTCCCGTCGCGCGCGAGGATCAGCGCCTCCTCGAAGTGGATGTGGATGGGATGGTCCCAGCCGCCTCCCCCGTTCTTGAGCGTCCAGATCTCGCGGGTACCGGCCTTCGGCGCCGCCGAGATGCGTCCGAAGTCCGCGGCGAGGGTCCCGCCCCGGTTATCGGTTTCGATTCCCCAGGGGCCGAAGAACGTCGTGACCGGATCGTTGGTCGTCTGTCCCGCGCCCCTCGAGAACTCGAAGAGGCGGGTGCGCGCGACCGGTCCCTGGACGGGGTTCGGGATCAGCGTGGCGGGCACCTGGCTCACGTCGGGCGTGGCTGGATCACGGACGACGCGGAACTCGAGGAACGTGCAGACGCAAGGATCCTGCGAATTCCCCGAGAGCGCCTCGGCGAGCGATAGATCCTCCGATGGCCCCTTGCCGTCCTCGTGCTCGGTCAGGTTCACCATGCGCACCTTCTGCCCGATCGCATAGCGCGAGAAGTCGATCACGATGTCGAAGCGCTCCGCGATACCCATCTCGTCCGTCTCGGTGAGGACCACCGGCGAGGGCATCAGGTTCCCGTCGTTGGCGATGAGGATCATCGGCGAGCCGTCGCTGAGCGCGAGCTTGAAGAACCGCGAGACGGAGCCGTTGAGGATGCGGAAGCGATACTTGCGCCGCTCCACCTCGAAGAACGGCTTGAAGATGAAATTCACCGTCATCACGTCGCCGAGGAAGCCGTCGAAGTCGAAGATGTCGAAGAAGAGCTGGCCGGTGCCGTCGAAGGCCTTGTCGGCGATCATCAAGTTCACGTCGTAGTCGAGGTTGCCCCACGGCTTTGCCGTGCCGCTCGGCAGCCGCAAGTTCACCCCGTCGTTGATGGCTTCGTTACCGCGATCGAGGCCGCTGTAGATGTTGAACATCCCCGCAATGCCTTTGTAAACGTTTTGCGAGGTGAAGCTGAACATGTGGTCGTGGAACCAGTGCGTGCTCATCGTCTCGTGGAAATCGCCCGGCACGTTGACGATGCCGCCGGCGTCGGTGGGGCTGCTCGCCCGGGGATCGGTCGCCTGGGGGTTGATGGTGCGGAGACCGGCGAGCACGACCGGGTAGTGGTAGTCGTAGAATTGACCAGGGTAGAAGTAGGCGCCGGTGAAGCCGTCATTCTCCGCCCCGTGATGCCCGTTGTGCTCATGGATGGAGATGGTGTGGATGCCGAAACCGTTGTTCTGCTTCTTGTTGAACGGCAGCCGGTTGGTATGGCGGAAGAGGACGGGCTCGCCGTAGCGGACCTGGATCAGCTTGGGCGGAAGGGTCCCGTTGAAAGTCCAGCAGCTGTTCGGCGCCTGCGTCGGGAAGGCGGGATGGAACTTGAACGGGAATGGAGCCGCCGGGTTGATGCCCGAGTTGAGGTTGGAGGGGACCTGGGGGTTGTAGACGGTGTTGGTTTGCGCCTGGGCCTGCGAGGCCACCACTGCGATTCTCGGCGGCCGCGCGGCGAAATCCTGGTGCGCCCAGATCGGTCCCGGGGGACGCCCTTCGATGGGACCGGTGTCGCCGGGCCTCACCCCTTCGAGGGCAGGGTTCAGCGGTTGCTGGGTGGTGTTCGCTTGCGCGGTAGGCGCCGGATTGAGGAATCCCGGCTCCGGGTGCCGCGCGAGCACGTCGAAGCGCGGCATCGGGGCGGTGAACGGTTGTACGCCAAAAAGCGGACTGGGCGGCGCGCCTGTCGGTATCGACGCATACGCGCTGCTTGCGTAGATGCTGAGCCCGTTGGTCAGGACGAAACTGCCTGCGGCGGTCATGAGACCCAAGCGGATCAGGTCGCGCCGCGTGACCTGACCGTGGGACAGCGCCTTGATCACCTCAGCGCGGTTCTTGCGAGCGTTCTCTGCTTCCCGAAAGCGAGCGTTCGAAGACTTCTTCGATAGGTACACGGTGGCCCCGCCCCGCGCTGCCCCGGTGAGCCGCACCATGCGGACTCGGACTGCCATCGAAGACCGTGACAGCGATCACGTTCGGAGGTGCCACCATCGGGAACGGCGCGCACCGTGGCGGACGGCGCGAATTACGTAAACTCGACCATTTTTTCTTACGGCATGGCGACAAACTAACACTAATGCGGGAAACCCGTGCCCGATTGTATTTTTCAAACAGCGCCGAATCATCCGTCTTTTGACCGACTGCGGGTCGCCCCTCGAGTCGCGACGCGCCCGGTACTTCAAACTACTTCGACGCCGTGACCGTCGTTGAACCTTTTGCCTCCTCCCCGGAATGGATGGTCGAGCAGTTCATCCATTCCCAGGAAAGGGGCAATCTCGTGACCAGGATCACGATTCCGTCGTACCGCTTCGTCTTTCGTGCAACGAACCTCGCCGCCGTCCTTCTCGCTGCCGCTTGCGGCGGCGGAGGCTACGGAGACGGCGGCGGCCCGCAGCCGATCCAGGACATGCAGGCAACCATCGGGCCGCAGGGCGGCGAGCTTGCCGGAGCCAAGGGCAGCGCGCTGGAAGGAGTGAAGCTCGTCGTTCCCGCGGGAGCGCTGGCGAGCGATACCCGGATCGCAATCAAGGCCGCCTCGACCGACGCCGCGCTTCCAGCCGGCACGAGCGGCGTCGGAAAGCAGATCCAGATCTCGCCGGCCGGCCTGCAACTCGCGCTGCCCGCCCAGCTCACGCTCCCGGTGGACGCATCGCAGGTGGAAGCGAACCTGCGCTTCGCCGAGGACGTCAAGGTGTGGGTGCAGGACGCCGGGCAGTGGGCGCAGACACAGCAGATCGACGGGGCCGACGGCACCGTCACCATCGAGATTTCTTCGCTTGCCGCCGTCGCCGAGGCGGGAGTCGATCGCCCGGAGCCGCAGGACGTGGTGCGGTTCGATCTCCATCCCAACCCGCGGTTCTTGAACTGCTTCGCCCAGTTTCCCGGCGACGCGAACCGAACCCCGTCGGTCCAGGCGACCGTCGTGCGCGGCGATCTCAACGACGAATTGACGCTGCGCGGCCGCAACATCAAGCCCGGTCTGCAATTCGATCTCTTCACCGTCCAGCGCTCGAGCCTCGACGCGGACGGGAAGGTGGATCCGACGGTCCCGAACTTCGGGCTCGCCTGGTACCAGTCGGAGGTAAAGGCGCGGAGCAACGGCGACGTCCGGGTGAAGATCCAGACCATCCTGCTCGACGAGATCTTCGGGTTCGATCCGATCGTCGGGCTCGGTCCGACCAACACCTTCCACATCGGGTTCTGGTTCGACAATCCCCAGGACGCGGCCGCGTGCGGATTCGATCCGAACCAGCCGACTCCTTTCAACGGCGACCACCACGCGGGACCGCTGGCAATGATCAGCGTCCCCGACGCGACCACCGGGCTCGGCCCGCTCTGCACCAAGCCGGATACGTCGACGGTCCCTGCCCACTGCAATCCGTGAAGATGGGCGTCGTGATCGCAATCACCCGGGCGGACACACGGATGGTCGTGTGTCCGCCTTTGCGCATGGTACGTGAAGGCATCCTGGAAGATCTCAAGCCTCATGCAGTCGAGCCGTTCGCAGAGCCCGCGTCCGCGAACGAGACGCGCGGCACACCGGACGACGAGCTGGCGCTCATCCGCGCCACCGCCAAAGGAGATCGGGCCGCGTTCAAGACGCTCTACGATCGCTACGCTCCGAGGCTCGGCCGTTACCTGCTCCGATTGCTCAAGCGCCGCGAAGTCGTCGGCGAGGTGGTGAACGACGTCATGCTGGTCGCCTGGCAGAGCGCAGCCCGTTACGAGCCGCGAGCCTCGCGGCTCTCCAGCTGGCTCTTCGGAATCGCCCACAACAAGGCGCTCAAGGCGATGGAGCGGATGGGTGCGCGGAAGGAAGACCTTCTCGACGAAGAGGCGACGGAGGATTTCGCCTCCCGCGACGACGGGGCCACTCCCGAGCAGACCGCGATCGGGCACCAGACTGGCGCGGCGCTCCTCAGCGCTCTGGAAGGCCTCTCGCCGAACCACCGCGCGGTGATCGAGCTCGCCTTCGCGGAGGATTGCTCGTACCAGGAGATCGCGGAGATCACCGGGTGCCCCTTGAACACGGTCAAGACGAGGATGTTCCACGCCCGCAAGCAGCTGGCGCGGCTCCTCGCAGAGCGGAGCGGGCGATGACCGCCGAGCGCAGCCGGCAGCACGAGCTCGTCTTCCGATCGCTCCCCTTCTATGCCAACGGGACCTTGAATCCGCAGGAAACCGGGCAGTTGGAGGCGCACCTTGCCGGCTGCCTCTCCTGCCAGGCCGAGCTCGTTCGCTGGCGCGACCTCGCGGCGGCGGCAAGGTCGGGCCCGGAGTGGTCGCCGTCGCCGGCGGACTGGGCGGCGATGGAGTCGCGTATCGATCGGGCCGACGGGCGCGCCCGCGACACTCCCATCGGTTTCCGGGAGACGATCCGCTCCTGGTTCGCGATTGCGCCGGCGCCGATGCGCTGGGCCTTCGCAGCCCAGGCGGCGCTGGTCGTCGTGCTGGCGGGAGCGCTGCTCTTCCGTCCCGGCGGCGCCAGGATCTACGAGACGCTTTCCACCCCGGAGAAGGTGGCTCCTTCCGATCGTGCGCGGCTGCACGTCGTCTTCGCCGAGGATGCAACCGAACGGGAGATCCGCGCCGCGCTGCAAGACCTGAAAGCAGTGATCGTCTACGGCCCGTCGCCGACCGGCGTATACACGGTGGAGCTTCCCTTCGCCGCTTCGGCGCGCGAACAGCTCGACCAGGCGATCGCACGGGCGAAGGCGAACGTGAAGATCCGCTTCGCGGCGCCGCCGGGATGAGAGGACTTCGATGAGAACGATCGCAGGACTGCTCCTCGCGCTCGCCGCCGGCTGCGCTGGTACGCGGGCGGAATCACGTGGGCAGCAGCCGCGGCAGCTACAACCCGGTCAGATCATCGTCGTGCTGCCGGGCGACGACTCCTCGGCGCAGACCAAAGCCGAGCTCGCCGCGGAATATCGATTACGGGAGATGGGCGCCTTCCCGCTCGCATCGATCGAGGTGGAATGCGTCGTCTTCCAGGTCGAGGCCGGCGCGGCGGCTCCCGAGGTCCTCGATCGCCTCCGCCGCGATCCTCGCGTCCAGGCCGCGCAGATCAACGAGACTTTCGAAGGCCTTTCGCAAGGCGGCGCCCGCTCCACGGCGGCTTTGCTGTACGGCCCGGCCCTGATCCACGCGGATGCGGCGCACCGGACCCGCACGGGAAAGGGAGTCAAGATCGCGATCATCGACACCGGCGTCGCCGCCGGGCATCCGGGTCTGCGCGGCCGCATCGCCGCTTCGGAGAACTTCGTCGACGGTGGAGAGACGAGCTTCGCAAGCGACCGTCACGGAACCGCGGTTGCCGGCGTCATCGCCGCGCGCGACCGGGACTATGCGGGAATGGCTCCCGACGCGGAGGTGATCGCGCTCAAGGCCTGCTGGTACCTCGACGCCGCGAGCGCCAAGGCGCTTTGCAGCAGCTGGACCCTGGCGAAGGCGGTGGACTACGCCATCCGATCCGGGGCGCGCGTGCTCAACATGAGTCTCGGCGGTCCGCCCGACGCGCTTCTGTCCCGTCTCATCGGCCGGGCGGTCGAGCGCGGGATGATCGTCGTCGCTGCCGCGGCGGACGGAGGCGCTCCCGGATTCCCGGCCTCGCTGCCGATGGTGATCGCGGTCTTTGCCTGCGGAACGGGTGGCCAGGCCGAGGTACCGGGCTGGACGGCGGCGCGATTCGCGATCGCGGCGCCCGGCATCGACATCCTCACTACCGTCCCGCAGACGGGCTACGACTTCGTCTCGGGAAGCTCGCTGGCCGCGGCGCACGTGACCGGCGTCGTCGCTCTGCTCCTCGAAGAGGATCCCGCCCTCCGTCCGGCGGAGGCGCTCGATGTCCTGCGCGCTACTTCGCGGCCGCTGGCCGTCGCCGCGGCGAGCACGCCGTCCAGGGCGGGGCTCGTCGACGCCTGCGCGGCGCTCGGGAAGTTGACCGGGCGCGGAACCTGCCTCTGAGCGGAGCAGCGCTCTAAGCGTTGGCGGCGGCTTCCGCGGCCATCAGCGCGGCGCCGATGATCGCCGCCTCCTCGCCGAGCGCCGGAGTTGCGACCTCGAGAACCGCCAGCGCCGACCGGGAGGCGTGCTGCGCGACCGACTGCTGCGTCCCGCGGCGCATCCGCGGAGAGCTGGCGAGCAGCGTGCCTCCGAGGAGCAGCCGCGACGGGTTCAGGGCCGTCACCAGATTGGCTACGGCGAGACCGAGAAGGCGCGACGCCTCGTCGAGAAGATGGATCGCCAGATCATCGCCCGCGTCGGCGGCGCGCTCCATCGCCGCCGCGTTGATGCGGTCCGGGTCGCCGTCGGCGTGCTCGAGGAGCCTGCGCCCGACGGCCGGAGTCTTACCGACGGCTTTTGCCGCCGCCGAAGCGATCCGCAGGTCGTCGCGCGCCCAGGCAGCGAGGCTCGGCGCGGAGGCGTAGGCGTCGAGGCACCCCCGGTGTCCGCACGCGCAAGCGCGCCCGCCCGGATGGATATTCACGTGACCCAGATCGCCAGCCGCGCCGGAGACGCCCTCCTGCAGCCTGCCGCCGAGGACGATGCCCGCTCCGACCGTGGCGCCGACGAGGACGACCACCAGATCGTCGGCGCCCTTTCCCGCCCCGGCGGCGCGCTCGGCCCAGGTCGCGGCGGCGACATCCGAGGATAGTTTGATGAAGAGCTTGGGCGCGCGCGCCTGCACCAGCTTCTGCAGTTCGACGTCGCGCCAGCCGAGGCCCGGTGCGCTCAGCACCATTCCGTTGCTTTTCCCGATCTGGCCTTGCACCCCGAGCCCCAAGGCCCTCATCTCGGCGAAGGGGATCCCGGCCGCGCCGCAAGCCGTCTTGGCGGCGCGGACCACGGCCTCCACCACCTGCGGCGGCTCCTTGCTGACCAGGCGATGCTTGTCCTCGCCGAGGATGCGCCCTAGCGGATCGATCACCGCGGCGCGCACGTTGCTCGCGCCGACGTCGATGCCCAGCGTCAAGTCGTCGCGGTTCCGCACCCGCGCACAGTATCAGGCGGAGAGCTCCCGCCGCACCTCCTCCACCACGCCTTCGACCAGCTTCTGGAGCTCGCGCAGCCCCGCCTCGCTCTCCGACTCGTAGCGCAGGACGAGCAGCGGCTGCGTGTTGGAAGCGCGGATGAGGCCCCACCCGCCCGGAACGATGACGCGCACGCCGTCCACCTCGATGGTCCGCCCGTGCTTCCGGAGCTTCTCCTTGGCCTTCTCCACCGCCGCGAACTTCTTGTCGTCGGGGAAGTCCTTTCGGATCTCCGGCGAGGAGAACGTGCGGGGAACGTCTCCGAGCAACTGCGAGAAGGGGACGTCCTTGCGGGCGACCAGCTCCAGGAGGCGCGCCGCCGAGTAGATGCCGTCGTCGAACCCGTAATAGCGGTGGCGGAAGAAGAGGTGGCCGCTCATCTCTCCGGCGAGTAGCGCGCCCTCCTCCTTCATCTTCGCCTTGATGAGCGAGTGCCCCGCCTTCCACATGATGGCGCGGCCGCCGCGCTTCTCGATGTCGTCGTAGAGCGTCTGCGAGCACTTCACCTCGCTGACGATGGTGGCGCCGGGATGATCCTCGAGGACGTCGCGGGCGAAGAGGAGGAGGAGCTGGTCGCCCCAGAGGATCTGACCTTTCTCGTCGACCGCGCCGAGGCGATCGGAATCGCCGTCGAAGGCGACGCCGAGATCGGCGCCCTCGGCGCGCACCTTCTCCTGCAGGTCCTTCAGGTTCTCGGCAACGGTCGGGTCGGGATGGTGATTGGGGAAGGTCCCGTCGAGATCGCAGAACAGCTCGATTATCTCATGGCCGAGCGCGCGCAACAGCCGCGGAGCGATGATGGCGCCGGTGCCGTTGCCGGGATCGACGACCACCTTGAGCTTGCGCGCCGATTTCCCCAAGGTCTGGGTGACGAAGTGCAGGTACGGCGTGATGATGTCGTACTCCGCCTCGCGACCTCTCCGCTTCTGCGGCCCGGGCTGCGCGAGCACGTGCTTCTTGAGCGCCTGCACCTCGGGTCCCGCCATGGTGCTCTTGCCGATGCCCACCTTGAAACCGTTGTACTCGGGAGGGTTGTGCGAGCCGGTGATCATGCAGAGGCCGTCCACCGGCAAGGTGTTGGCGGCGAAGTAGGTGAGCGGCGTGGGCACGACCCCGATTGCGATGACGTCGATGCCCTGCTCGCGCACGCCGCGCGCGAAGCCGCGGGCCAGCTCGGGGCTCGACGTGCGGTGATCGCGGCCCAGCACGATCGCTTGCGCGGCGGGATCCCGTTCGAGCAGATATCTGCCGAATCCACGGCCGAGCGCCTCGGCGAATCCTGGCGTCAGCTCGGTGGCGGTGAGGCCGCGTACGTCGTACTCGCGGAAGACGTGCTGGGGGATCGCCATGGCGCGGGGATTGCCTTGCGGCCCGCGTTTCGTCAAGGCGGAACTGCCGCCTTCTCGACCGGCCCGAAGCCGAGTTTCTCCAGCTCTGCGCGCGCGTCGCCAACGGGTCCTACGATCACCACCGGCCACGATTCCGGCTTGACCCACTTCTTGACCACGTCCACCACCTGCTCGCGCGTCAGCGCCTGCGCCCGGTCGGGCAGCGTCTTGTAGTAGTCGAGGGGCCGGCCCAGCACGACGAGGTTGGCCATCGCGCTCGCCACCGCGTCGCTCGTCTCGAGCTGGGACGGCAGCGTGCGGATGTACGTGTCGCGGGCGCGGCGAAGCTCGTCCTCGGTCATGTCGCCCGAGGCGAAAGCGGCGATCTCCTTCTCGTACTCGGCCGCGGCGGGAACGGTGCTCTTGGCAATGATGCCGCCCTGGGCGCGAAAGTTCCCGGACAAGCGGCCGAGCTGCAACGCGGAGAAGACGCCGTAGCTGTACCCGTGCTTCTCGCGCAGGTTGAGGTTGAGGCGGCTGGTGAAGACGCCGCCCAGTACGTTGTTGGCGATTTCCAGCGGCACCGCGTCGGGGTCGCGCGCCGGGAAGAGCGGGCCCACCACCCAGACCTGCGACTGCGTCGCGGAAGGCTTCTCCACGAGAGAGATGAAGCGCTTTCCGGCGGGACGCGGCGGCGGAAGCTCGAGCTCGGGCATCGGCCGCGGGCGCCAGCTCGCGAACGCGCGCTCGAGCAATTTCATCGCCTCGTCGGGGTCGACGTCGCCGGCCACCGCGATGACCGAGTCGTTCGGCACCCACCATGCCTTGTGCTGCGCCGCGATCTCCCTCCGCTGGATCTTCTGGACGATCGCGGGCGTCCCGGAGTCGGGCTGACCGAGGGGATGGTCAGCGCCATACATCAGGCGCCGCGCCTCGTCGGCGGCGAGCTGTCCGATGTTGGCCTGCTTCTGCAGAAGGCGCGCGAGGCGCAGCGTGCGAACGCGCTCGACGTCGGCGGGCCGGAACGCCGGCTGGGTGACGACGTCGGCGAGGATGTCGAGGCCCTTCGGCAGCCGCTCGCTCAGGCAGTTGAGATGCACCGCGGTGCTCTCGTTCCCGGCGCTGGAGGTGAGGTGCGCTGCGATGTCCTCGATGTCCCGGGCGAGCTGCTCGGCGGATCGCTTGCGCGTCCCCTCGAGGACCGCGTCCGCCACCAGCTCGGCGAGGCCGGCCTTGGCGATGGGAACGGCGTCGACGCCGTGGAGGAGCCGCACCTCGACGGCGACGAGGGGAACCGAGTGATTCGGGACGATGAGCACCCGGGCGCCGTTCTTCAGCTTGCGCTCGATGGGCACCGGCGCATCGAACTTCGCGGCGCGCTGGACCGGTTCGGGACGCCCGTTGCGGAACGGCTGATCGGGCATGAGCGGCGGCTCGCTCGGCTTCTGCGGCTCGGGCGCGCGCGACGCCGCGCTGGCCGGAGGCGCGGGCGTGGGCTCCTTGACGACCGGGGCGGCGACGCCTGCATCGGGCTGCGATCCCAGCGGAACACCGTCGGGCCTGGTCTGCGAGCCGCTGCAGGCGGCGAAGACGAGAGCGCCGGCGACAATGGGCAGGATCTTCATTTCGCGCTCCGCGCCGGTGCCACATCGAGCTCGAGACGGCGATCGTCGACGAGATGCTTCTCGGCGAAGGCCTTGACTTCGTCGGGCGTCACCGCGCGGTAGCGGGCGAGGTCCTTGGGGAACCATCCCGGATCTCCAAGGTACGTCTGGTAGTTCGCAAGCAGGTCGGCCTTTCCGCCGAAGCCGCCGATGCGCTCGAAGGAGCGGACCTTGGTGGCGACGATGTTGGCCTTGGCGCGCTCCACCTCGGCGGCCGTGACGCCGCGCCGGCGGACGTCGTCGATGACCGCCTGCACCGACGGCTGCATCTCGGCCACGGTGTGGTCCTTCGTCGCCGTGGCGGTGATCTCGATCCATCCGCCCAGCGCGAAGGTATTGTCGTCAGCCGACACGCTGCTCGCGATCTTCTTGTCGACGACCAGGGACCGGTAGAGCCGCGAGGTCTTTCCCGAGCCGAGGATGTACGCCAGCACGTCGCCGGCAGCCTCCTCGGGGGCGTACTGCTTCACGCCGTTCCAGACCAGCACGTAGCGCGGAAGCTCGGCGAGCTTGTCCTCGAAGCGCTCCTTCACTACCGACGAGAGCTGCGGCTGGGCGATGTCCGTCACCTGCGTGTCGGGACCACGGGGAATGTCGGCGAAGTACTTCTTCACGAGTTCGAGCGCCTGCGGCGTGTCGAAATCTCCGACGATGGCGAGGATGGCATTGTTCGGTCCGTAGTACTTGCGGAAGAAGTTGCGCACGTCGTCGACCGAAGCGGCCTGGATCTCGGCGATGTCCCCGATGACGCAGCCGTAGTACGGGTGCGGCTTGGGGAAGACGACGTCGCAGATCTTGAGGTCGGCCATGCCGTAGGGCCGGTTCTCGTAGCTCTGCCGCTTCTCGTTGGAGACGACGTCCCGCTGTACCTTGAGCTTCACCTCGTCGAGCGTGTCGAGGAGATAGCCGAGCCGGTCGGCTTCGACCCACAGCGCCGTCGGCAGCTCGGCCCCTGGAACCACCTCGAAGAAGTTGGTGCGATCGAAGTTGGTGGTCCCGTTCACCATCGCTCCGGCGCGGGAGCCGATGTCCTCGAAGATCTTCCACGAGCTCGGCTGCACGTGCCGCGACCCGCTGAACCCCATGTGCTCGAAGAGGTGGGCGAAGCCGCTGCGGCCGGCAAGCTCGTTGGCGGCGCCGACGTGATACCAGATGTCGACCGCCACCTGCGGCAGCCGGTGATCCTCGCTGAGGATGACCGTCAGGCCGTTGCCGAGGACATGCTTCTCGAACTGGATCTCCGGGTCCGCGGCGCGCGCGGCCCCGGCGGCGAGAATGACGAACGCCAGAAGGGTTCTTTGCAAGGCGACCTCCGGGGCATGCGGTATCACGCCGCGCCGGCGCAGGGTACGTTCACCGCGGGACAGGAAATGGAACGGCGTAGATAGCGGGCTCAGCGGCCCTGTCGCGAGCGGCGAAGTCCCACGATGCCTTGCCGCATGGCGACGGCCGTCTCGATCCCTTCGGCGGCGCGCCGCAGGTGGGGCAGGAACTTCTTCACCAGCGCCGTGCTGCTCACCCGGCTCACGTGGGCGCTCACGTTGACGGCGGCCGCCACCGCGCCCGCGGCATCGTGAATGGGGACCGCGATGGAGCGGAGGCCTTGCTCCAACTCCTGGTCCACCATGGCAAATCCGCGCCGCCGCGAGCTCTCGACGATCTGCAGCAGCCGCTTCGGGTCCACCACCGTCTTTTCCGTGAGCCGCTCGAGCTTCGCGCGCCGGAACCAGGCCTCCAGATCCTCGGACGCGAGCCCGGCCAGCAGCACCCGTCCCATCGAGGTGGCATGCGCGGGCAGTCGCGTTCCGATGCCGAGCGTGATGCTCATGATCCGATGCGTGGGGACCCGGGCCACATAGACGATCTCGGTGTCGTCGAGCACGGAGGCGGAGCAGGATTCGTGGACCTGCTCGGCGACCGCCTCCATGTAGGGCTGGGCCGCCTCCCACAGGTTCATCGAGGAGAGGTACGCGTAGCCGAGGTCGAGGGTGCGGACCGCGAGCTTGAAATTGCGCCCGTCCGTCTGCACGTAGCCGAGACCGTGGAGCGTCCAGAGGATGCGCCGGGCGGTGGCGCGGCTGAGGCCGGTGCGGACGGCCACCTCGCTCAGCGTGAGAGAGGGAGCGTCCGCTCCGAAGGTCTTGATCACCGAGAGACCGCGCGCGAGGGACTGGACGTATTCGTCGCTGCTGGACCGCGCAGCGCTGATCGAGCGGGGCGCCATGGTCCTCTCCGGGTTGCGGAATCCCTGTCGGCCCAGCCGTGCCAGGCCTGGATAGCATTTCCGAACAATTGTTCGCAATGCGGACACAGGAAGGTCGCGGCAGCCCGCTAGAGCAAAAAGTTGATTGCCGGTAAAGAGGCGGCGTGAAGCCCACCCTGCTCGTCCTCGCGACCGTGTTGGCGTTCCCTTTCTCGAGCTCTCTCGCGCAGGTCCCTTCGCCGGCGCCCGAGATAGCGGCCGAGGTCGTCCGGACCGGCGTCCTGGCGTCCCTCGCGGCCAGGGGGTACGCGGTCGCCTCGGTCGAGTACCGCTTGAGCGGCGAGGCGCATTTTCCGGCGCCGATCCAGGACGTGAAAGCGGCGATCCGCTGGCTGCGATCGCAAGCGTCGACCTACGGCATCGATCCCAAGCGCGCCATCACCTGGGGAGTTTCGGCGGGTGGGCATCTCGCCGCCCTGGCAGCGGTCAGCTGCAACGCGAAGGCGCTCGCGCCGGCGCAGACGATGAAGTCCGGCGCTCCGGACACGCGGGCGGACAACGTCAGCTCTTCGAACGTGTCCGACTGCATTCAGGGAGGAGTCTCCTGGTACGGGGTGTTCGATCTCTCGACCATCGCGGCGCAGGCGCGGAAGGACAAAGCCATGTCCCGCGACGTCCCGGACGCTCCCGAATGGCGGCTCCTCGGGTGTTTCGCGAACAAGTGCAAGAAGAGCAGCATCGCCTCGGCGAGCCCGGTCGCCTACGTCGATGCGAGCGATCCGCCCCTCCTCCTCATCGCCGGCGACGCGGACACCACCGTCCCCTACCACCAGACGCTCGACATGGCGGAGAAGCTGCGGTCGGCCGGCGTGCCTTACGAGGTGATGGTCCTTCCCGGCATCAACCACGGCTTTGTCGGCAAGACGCCGGAGGCGACCCGCGAGGCCAACCTGCGAGCGCTCGACGCGACCTTCCGCTTCATCGACCGGGTGCTGAAGCGCGCGCCTGCGCAATGAGCGATCAGGAAGGAAGGTTGCCGAGGATCTCGCGGTACTCCGCCTCCTCGAACGCGCGCATCGTCTCGGAGCGCACGTTGCCCTTCGACATGATGGCGAGGCAGAAGGCCGCGGCTGCCGCGTCGTCCTTCATCCGGTAGACGGCGATGCCGTCGTAGCGGCCCATGGTCGCGTAATAGGCGATGAGCTCGCCGCCGGCGGCCCGATACGCTTCCTTGATCCGGTCCATGCGCGAGCCCTGCTCCTTCACTGCCTCGACACCCTGCTGGGTGAACCGCAACAGCGAAACGTAGACAGGCATGGCGGACTCCTACCCGGGGAGCAGGTTCCCCCCGGCGGAAGACTTTTCGGGCGAGCGGAGCGGAACGAATTCGGGGTGCCTGGCGCGCTTGATGGCATACACCGCGCCGAAGATTCCGCCAGCGAGGGAGAAGAGCGAATCTTCGCGGGCAGAGATCAGGATCTGCGGAGATCTGGCGAGGAACAAGGCCCAGTCGATCGCCTTTCCTTGCGCGGCGAGATGCTGCTCGGCCGCATAGCCGATGAAGGCGAGCAGGCCCGCCAGGACCGAGATCACCGTGACCACCGCGGCCATCCCTTGCACGACGGCGCCGCCCTTTCCGGCGCCTTTCACGGCAGCGTACCCGACCATGACGCCGGTGAGGATCGCGAGCATCCACAGCATCCGGTTGGTGGCGATCATCACGCCGCCGTAGATCGCGCCGCCCGCGGCACCGGCGACGAGCGCGTAGACGAAGCCCACCGGCAGATTGGCGGTCCGGGATTCGTATTCGGCGGCTGCCCGCCGGATCTCGTCCTCGATGCGCTCGACGCAAGAGGGGCAAAGGCGGTCGACGACGCCCTTCACCACCAGCACTTCGGCCGGCGAAGCGGATCCGCACGACCGGCATGTCTGGGGCCCGGGCGAAGAGACCGCGGCGAGCGCGGCGAGCAGGGCCCGCACGCGCGCCAGGATCACCTTCTCGTCCGGCAGATCGAGGAACCCCTGCCGGATGGTGAGACGCACCGTCTTGCTGTCGATGACGACGTCCTTGGCCTTGATGCCGCTCGCCTTCGTCTCGGGCGCCTCGAAGAGCGCGCGCCGGATCTCCTGCTCCTTGCCTTCGCCTTCGTGGCGGAAGAGCACCTCGAGCCTTTGCGCTTTTCTCCTTGGTCCGACCAACTGGATCTGCGCGAGAAAGCCGTCGACCACGCCGTAGACGACTCCTCCCGGCCCGACTTGCGACAGGCCGAGAGAGCTTGCTGCCAAAGGCTTCGCTGACATTGATGTCCCTCGAAGAAGAGCAGGGATGCTACCCCGGAGCGCCGGCTTGGGACGACCGGCTACGGCGCGCAATGATTTCGGGATGTTATCCGGTACGACGAAGGGCCGACGCCTGCGACTTCGTACGCCACGATGCGGGCGGTGCGCCCACGCCGCGCTTGAACGCCCGGCTGAACGCCGCGTCCGATTCATAGCCGACGCGCGCGGCGATCTCGGGCAGCGTCTCGGCGGTCGTCCGCAACAAGTACGCGGCGAGTTGCAGACGCCACTGCAGGAGGTAACGCATCGGAGGCACGCCGAGCAGCGCCGCGAACCGCTCGCCGAGTACGGTGCGTGAGACCGCTACCTGCCGCGCGAGCCGCGCGATGGTCCAGCTGTCGCCCGGCGAGGCGTGCAAGAGCGCGAGCGCGCCGCCGACCACGGGATCGCGCAGCGCCGCGAGCCACCCGGTCCGCTCCTCCGGCAACCCCGCCAGGTACTGCCGCATGCACTCGACGAGGAGCAATTCGGGCAGCCGGGCGCCGATCCCGGACCAGGCCGTGGTCTCCTCCAATGCGTACTGGGCGCTGGCGCGAAGCCAGGCGGCACCGGACGCGGTCGCCGGCCGGACGTGGATGAGAGGCGGAAGCGCCTTCAAGAGCGGCTGGAAGAGGAGGTCCTCGCAGTTCAGGTAGCCGCAGAGGATCCGCGTCGTCTCTCCTCCGCCGCCGTGCCGGACGACGGGCGGAGCGCGCCAGGGCAAGGGCGGAATGAGGGTCTGGAAGGGCACCGGCCGCGTCACCCGCGGATGGCCCATCTTGTGGCGGTCGCAGTAGGGAACGACGACCGCCTCTCCCGCCGAAAGCGTCGCCTCCTCGCCCGAGTCCATCTGCACCGTGCACCGGCCTTCGAGGCCGACGTGGAAGAGGATCAGCCGCTCGGCGGCGGGACACAATGCCTCGGCGTACGCGCGCGGCCCGAGCGACACGATCGACCACGGCGCGCTGAACTCCGCCCGCAGGAACACGGCGCTCGATAGGTGGATCATGCGGAGCGCTTCGTCGACGAGCGCAGCCGCGGCCGGCGTCTGCGTCAGGAATTGCGGCGTCCCGGTCATTGCGGCCCCGCGCACGGAGAGCAGACTCCGTCCCCACGCAGTCTACCCGCATCGAAAGGGGATCACATGCCGCTGTTCATGGACATCCACAAGGTCGAAGGCGCCTCCGTGCAGGACGTGGCAGGCGCGCACGAGAAGGACCTCGCGACGCAGAAGAAGCACGGGGTCCGGTATCTGAAGTACTGGCACGATCCCAAGGCGGGGAAGATCTTCTGCCTCGTCGATGCTCCCAGCGCCGAGGCCGCTCGCGCGGTCCACAGCGAGGCTCACGGGCTGGTGGCGGACGAGATCTTCCAGGTGGAGGAGCACAGCTAGCACAGCAGGCGGCTGGACTCTCAGGCCTCCACGCTCTCCTCCGCTTCGGCGCTGCGGAACGGGAGGCCGGAGCTCGCGGTCAGGCACGCGACGCAGGTCGTCGGCTCGACATCGGCGAAAGTCGGGTATTCGCCCCCGCACAGCACGCAGGGGCGACCTTCCACCAGTTTTCCGCTCTGCAGCAGAGCCGCTTCGACGTCCAGCACAGCCGCGAGTCGCCGTACCGTCGTCACGGGAGCATCCTTGCCACGGGCGCAACCTGCGCATCGGAGTTGCCAACTACCAGCGACTACGGGTGAAATCCGAAGCGCTCGCCTCCTCGCTCAGCGGCGGGTTGGCGGCGCCGAGCTTATGTTTTGTCGGCACGCCCGCCCCTGCGAAGCGCGTCGACGACCTTGCGCACGTCCTGGGCACGGTCCTTCGGCACCACGAGGACCGCGTCGCCCGAATCGATCACGCACACCTCGTGCAGACCCACCGCCGCCACCAGACGGCCGCCCTCGCTCATCACGACGCAACCGTCCGAATCGATGGCCAGCGCGTCTCCCGAAACGGCGTTCCCGCGCGCGTCGAGCGGGCGCACTTCCGAGAGCGCCGCGAAGGACCCGACGTCGCTCCAGCCGATGGGACCGGGGTCGACGAGCGCGATGCGCTTCGCCTTCTCCATCACTCCGTAGTCGATGCTGATGGAAGGCACTCGAGGGAACGCCTCGGCGAGCGTGGCAGGATCACGAGCGATGCGTGCGAGCGCCTCGTGGACGGCGGGAAGGTGCTCGCGCATCGCCTCGAGCAGCGCGTCGGCGCGGAAGACGAAGATGCCCGCGTTCCACGAGTAGGCGGGATCGCGCAGGTACTTTTCGGCGGTCGCGGCGTCGGGCTTCTCCACGAATGCTTCGACCGCGTAGACGCCCTTCTCCCGCTCGACGCCGCGGCGCAGGTAGCCGTATCCCGTCTCCGGCCGGGTGGGCGGGATGCCTAGCGTGACGAGGTCGCCGCCCTGCGCGACGCGGACGGCAGTCCGCAACGCCTCGCGGAAAGCCGCGGGCTGCGCGATGTGGTGATCGCTCGGCAACACGATGAGGGTAGCGGTGGGATCCTCGCGCGAGACCTCGACCGCGGCGAGCCCGATGGCAGGAGCGGTGTTGCGCGCGGCCGGCTCGACTACGAGATGGGCCGGCGGAAGCCTGGGCAGCGCCTCGCGCACCGCAGCCGCATGGTCGCGGCCACACACGACCCAGGTGCGCTCGGCCCCCGCCAGCTCCTCGACCCGGTCGGAGGTTTCCGCGAGCAGGGTCTTGTCGGTGGCGAGGGAAAGGAACTGCTTGGGCCGCTTTGCGCGCGAAAGCGGCCAGAAGCGCGTCCCGCTCCCGCCCGCGGGCAGTACGGCGTGCGTGCTCATGTAGCCTCCACCGGCTCGTCGGCCCATTCGAGCAATTGGCGCAGGATGCGCGCGGTGGCGCCCCAGATGATGGTGTTGCCGATCGTGTACCAGGTCAGCTCGTAGGGAATTCCCTCCCGCTCGCGCATCTCGATACGGCGGTTTTCCGGGACGAGGAATTCCGACAAGGGCAATTCGTGCAGAGCGGCGATCTCCGCCTCGCTCGGAGTCCAGGGGTAGCGGCCCGCCGCGGTGAAGGCGAGGGGGTCGACGACCCCCGCGAAGGGAGCGATGACGAATCCGCTCACGAAGGTCGGGCAGTCGTCGAGCTGGCCGATGATCTCGACGTGCTCCTTGCGCAGCCCCACCTCCTCGAACGACTCGCGCAGCGCCGCCTCCCGCGGGCCTTCATCCTGGGGCTCGATCCCGCCCCCGGGAAAGCTCACCTGCCCGCCGTGGGCGCGAAGGTCCTTGCTGCGCTCGGTGAAGAGGACGTGCACGCCGTCCGGCCGCGGCAAGAGCGGCACCAGCACCGCCGCCATCCTCCAGTCGACGTTGGGTGGACGGAGGATGCGAGGGTCGTGCCGTTGCAGCGCTTGCCGGATCTGCGGCAGGGACGGCGCCCTCCGGGTCATCGCTTGCCCGAGAACCAGAGGACGAGGATCCCCACCGAGACCAGCAGGCGATAGACGGCGAAGACCGCGAAGGTGCGCGTGCGCAGATAGGCGAGCAGTCCGCGGATGACGAACGCGCCGACGATGGCGGAGGCGATGCAGCCCGCGGCGAGGCCGTCCCAGCCGAGCGGCGAGGCGCCGCTGTGCATCTCGCGCAGCATCTTGGGGAACTTGAGGAGGCCGGCGCCGAAGATGATCGGCGTCGACATGAGGAAACTGAAGCGCGCGATCGCGTCGCGGGAGTAGCCCAGCGCGAGCCCGAGGGTGATGGTCGACCCCGACCGGGAAACGCCGGGGATGAGCGCGAACGCCTGCGCGACACCGATGCCGAGCGCGTGCCCTGGCGTCATCTGCTCGGCGAGCTTGTCCTTGCGGCCGGCCTTGTCGGCCCACCACAGCAACACTCCCATCACCGACATGGTGACGGCGATGAGGAGCGGCGAGCGGAGCGTGTCCTCCGCCTTGTCGCCGAGGAGCTTTCCCACGATGGCGCCCGGGATCGAGGCTACGACGAGGCTCCAGAAGAGCCTGCGATCGGAGGTCTCGAGAAACCGGCGATCGCCCAGCGACCGCAACCCGGCCCCGATGAGCCGGATCCAGTCGCGCCAGAACACGAAGAGGACAGCGAACAGCGTCCCCCAGTGGAGCGCGACGTCGAAGGCGAGGCCGGGGTCGTCCCACCCGAGCACCCAGGGGACGAGGATGAGGTGGGCGCTCGAGGAGATGGGCAAGAACTCCGCGAGGCCCTGGACGATGCCGAGGATGATGGCCTGGTGGATCGGCATGCGGGAGGTGCAGTTACGTCCCTTCCTCCCACGATGCAAGGTACTTCTCTTGCTCGGGCGTGAGCTTGTCGATCCTGACGCCCATCGTCTTGAGCTTGAGCCGGGCGATCTCGCGATCGATCTCCGGCGGCACCGCATACACCTTCTTCTCCAGCTTCTTGCCGTGCTTCGCCATGTGCTCGGCGGAGAGCGCCTGGTTGGCGAAGCTCATGTCCATCACGCTCGAAGGATGCCCCTCGGCCGCGGCGAGGTTGATGAGGCGGCCCTCGCCCAGCACCGCGACGCGGTGGCCGTTCTTGAGGGTGTACTCGTCGACGAACTCGCGCACCGTGCGCTTCTTCGCGTTCTTCTCCAGCCAGGCGATGTCGATCTCGACGTTGAAGTGGCCGCTGTTCGCGACGATCGCGCCGTCCTTCATCTTCTCGAAATGCGCCTGCGCGAGGACGCTGGTGTTGCCGGTCACGGTGCAGAAGAAGTCGCCGATCTTCGCCGCCTCCAGGCCGCTCATGACGCGGAACCCATCCATGGTGGCTTCCAGGGCCTTGAGCGGATCGATCTCGGTGACCACCACGTCGGCGCCCATGCCCTTCGCCCGCATGGCCAGGCCGCGGCCGCACCATCCGTAGCCGAGGACGACGAAGACGCTTCCCGCCAGGAGGCGGTTGGTGGCGCGCACCATGCCGTCGATGGTGGACTGGCCGGTGCCATAGCGGTTGTCGAACATGTGCTTGGTCAAGGCGTCGTTGACGCTGATGACCGGGAAAGAGAGCGCGCCGCTCTGCTCCATCGCCCGCAGGCGGATGACGCCGGTGGTGGTCTCCTCGGTGCCGCCGATCACCTTGGGGAGCAGATCGCGCCGCGCGGTGTGCAGCTGGCTGACGAGATCGCAGCCGTCGTCCATCGTCATCTGCGGGCGGTGGTCGAGCGCCGCCTCGAGGTGGCTGAAGTAGGTCTTCCGATCCTCGCCCTTGATGGCGAAGACGCTGACGCCCTCCTCGACCAGCGCGGCAGCGACGTCGTCCTGGGTGGAGAGCGGATTCGAGGCGCAGAGGGTGATGTCGGCGCCGCCGGCCTGCAGCGCCGTCATGAGAAAAGCCGTCTCGCTGGTCACGTGCAGGCAGGCGGAGACGCGCATTCCTTTGAGCGGCTTTTGCTTGCGGAATCGCTCCGCGATGCTGGCGAGCACGGGCATCGAGCGGGCCGCCCATTCCATGCGGCCGTGGCCCTTCTCGGCGAGCTTCATGTCCTTCACGTCGTGCGGGCGCTTCATCTTGGCTACTGCCATCTCGAGAGCTCCTGTCGGAAAAACGAAGCGGTCAGCCCCGCGCCTGCCGGTCAAGGCGTACGGCACGGAACGGCCTGACCAGGAAGACGGGGATCAGGCGGCACTGGTCGCGCCCTTGAGCCCGGCGGCGACTCGCAAGGCGTCGGCGCGGTCGGTGCGCTCCCAGGTGAACTCCGGCTCGCTGCGGCCGAAGTGGCCGTACGCGGCGGTCTTCTCGAAGATGGGGCGGAGGAGATCGAGGTCCCGGATGATGGCCGCCGGCTTGAGCGAGAAGGTCTGCCGCACGGCGCGCTCGATGCGCTCCTCCGGGACCGCGTGGCTTCCGAAAGTCTCCACCATGATGCTCACCGGCTCGGCGATGCCGATGGCGTAGGCGACCTGCACCTCGCAGCGCTTGGCGAGCCCGGCGGCGACCACGTTCTTCGCCACCCAGCGGGCCGCGTAGGCGGCCGAGCGATCCACCTTGGAGGGATCCTTCCCGCTGAAGGCGCCGCCGCCGTGGTGGCCCATGCCTCCGTAGGTGTCGACGATGATCTTGCGGCCGGTCACTCCCGAATCGCCCTGCGGTCCGCCGATGACGAAGCGGCCGGTTGCGTTCACCCAGCGCTTCATCTCCGGAGCGCGCAGCTCCGGAGGCACCACCTTGTCGATCACTTCGGCGTTCACCGCCTGGCGGAGATGCTCCGTCTCCACCGTCTCGTCGTGCTGGGCGGCGATGACCACGGCGTGGACCTTGTGGGCGCGGCCCCCGCGGTACTCGACCGAGACCTGGCTCTTGCCGTCCGGCCGCAAGAAGGGCATTTCGCCCCTCCGGCACTCGGCGAGCCTGCGCGTCAGGCGGTGCGCTAGGGCAATGGGGAGCGGCATCAATTCGGGCGTCTCGTCGCAGGCGTACCCGAACATCATTCCCTGATCGCCCGCGCCCTGCTCCTTGCTCGCGCTCGAATCGACGCCCATGGCGATCTCGGGCGACTGCTGCTCGACGGCGACCAGCACCGCGCAGCTCTTCGCATCGAAGCCCATCGAGCCGTCGACGTAGCCGATGCGCTCGACGGTGCGGCGGACGATGCGCGGGTAGTCGAGCGCCGCGCGGGTCGTGATCTCGCCGAGCAGGACCACGAGGCCGGTCTTCACCGCCGTTTCCAGCGCCACCCGGCTGGTCTTGTCCTTGGCGAGGCACTCGTCGAGGATGGCATCGGAGATCTGGTCGCAGATCTTGTCCGGGTGCCCTTCGGTGACCGATTCGGAGCTGAAGAGCGCGTCCCGTAGTTGCATATCTACATACCTCGATGCCTGCACGGAGAACTGGAGGGAGAATCCGGGAAGGACACCGCAAAGTCAAGGCGTGTCGGTGCCGGTTCCCGGGACGGCGATCGCATGCTCGTCGACCTCCTGAACTGCCTCGGCGACGGTCTTGCCATCCTCGCGCCCGCGCGGCTCGGCGACCAGCTGGGGGAAGCGCCTGCGCATCTCGGTGAGGACGAAACGCTCGATCTCGTCCACCGAGGTGAAGCTCATCGCCGCCTCCAGCAGTTCGCGCGCGTCGCGCAGGCTGGCCGAGCGGACCACCCGCTTCACCGGCGGGATGTCGGCCGGATTCATGGAGAAGACGTCGATGCCGAGGGCGAGAAGCACCAAGGCGTAGGCGGGGTCGCCCGCCATCTCGCCGCACATCGCGATCTCGATGCCGCAGGAGCGCGCTCCCTCCACCGCGCTCTGGATGAGCCGCAAGACGCCGAGGTGCAGCGGCCGGTAGAGGTAGGCGACGTCGCGGTTGGCGCGGTCGATTGCGAGCGAGTACTGGATGAGATCGTTGGTGCCGATGGAGAAGAAGTCGCACTCGCGCGCGAGCCGGTCGGCGGACAGCGCAGCGGCCGGAGTCTCCAGCATGATCCCGACCGGGATGCGCTCGGCGACGTGAACGCCTTCGCGGATCAGCTCCTGGCGGATGGCGAGGATCTGCGCTTTCGCCTCGCGCAGCTCGCCGACCGCCGCGATCATCGGCAGCATGATGCGCAGCCTGCCGCGAGTCGAGGCGCGCCACATGGCGCGGATCTGGGTGCGGAAGAGCTGGGGATGCCGGAGGGTGAAGCGGATGGCGCGCAGGCCGAGCGCCGGATTGGGCTCGTGCGAGCGGTGGCCGATGGGGAGCTTGTCGCCGCCCAGGTCGAGCGTGCGGATGACCACCGGCCGATCGCCCATCATCTGCAAGATGCTGGCGTAGGCGCGGAAGTGCTCCTCTTCGGTGGGGAGCTCCTCGCGGTTCAGGTAGAGGAACTCGGTTCGATAGAGGCCGACGCCTTCGCCGCCGTGGGCGAGGACCGAGGGGATCTCCTCCGGGAACTCGATGTTCGCCCAGATGCCGACCCGGCGCCCGTCCTGGGTGGTGGCGGGAAGGTCGCGCTCGGAGAGGAGCGAGGCCTCGCGGAACTTCGCCTCCGCGCGGGCCGCCTCGAAACGGATGATCTCCTCTTCGGTGGGAGAGAGGAGGACTTCACCGGTGTTGCCGTCCAGGGCGATGAGGTCGCCTTCGCGGCAGAGCTCGCTGGCCTGCCCCGCGCCCACCACGGCGGGCACTTCCAGGGCGCGGGCGAGGATGGCGGTGTGGCTCGTCTTGCTGCCGAAATCGGTGACGAGGCCCTTCACCTTGCCGCCCGAAAGCAGGATGGCGGCCTCGGCGGTGGGCAGATCGTAGGTGACGATGATGGCGTCCTCGGCCGGCATCACCGTCTTGGTGGGCTGCTCGCCGACGAGGTTGTGGATGATCCGGTCGCTCACCTCGTCGATGTCGGCGCGGCGCTCGGCGAGATACCCCTCGTTGCCGAGCTTCTCGCTCGCCTCGCGGAAGGTGCGCCGCACCGCCCATTCGGCGTTGAGCAGCTCCTCGCGGACGAGCTGGCGCGCACCCTCGACGACGGTGGGATCGTCCGCCATCATCCGGTGGGCGTCGAGGATGTCCCCCTGCTCGCCCTCGCCGAGGCTTTCACGGATGGCGCGGAGCTGCTCGACCGAATCCTTTACTGCCGTATCGAGCCGGGCGATCTCGCTGTCGACCTGCTCGGGCGCGATGTGGAACCGCGGCACACGCGCGCGGCGCCGATCGACGGGGAATACGCGGCCGATCGCCACGCCGGGCGAAGCCGGGATGCCGAGGAGCCGGGCCACAGTCATTCCATCCTATCAAAGGCGCGCGAGACGGACCTGCAACCGGCGAAGGTCTTCGTCGACTCGCAAGAACTGCGCGCGTCCCTGCTCCGCCTGGAGCTGCCCGGCGAGCGGCTCCATGGCCGCCTTCAGGTCCGCCTTGGCAGCCGGGATCCCGGTGAGCCGCTCGAGCGCCCGGATGGCGGCAACTCTCGCGGTGAGGTCCGGATCAGTGGCAGCCCGGACCAGCGCGGGAACCGCGGAGGCGACCTCCAGCCGGCCCAGCTCGTAGGCGCTGCGGGCCCGCAGGAGCGCGCTGGGACTCGAAAGGTTGTCCCGCCAGCAGGCCGCGTTCGTGCCGCAGCGCTTCTGGGTCTCGAGAGGGAGCGCGAAGGAGGCGAACTGGGCGGCGATGGCCTCGCAGGCGCGGTCGCGCTCCGCCTCGATGGCGAGCTCCTGCACCTGCTTCTGGCACGACGAGGGACCTTCCCGCACGGCCCGATCGGACAAGCTGGCCGGTTCGGACTGCAAGGAGCCGTCGCCGAGGAGCGAGCCGGCCTCGGCGGCCGACACCCGTTCGCGGATGTTCCCCGACGCAGCGCGTTTGAAGAGCTCGCGCGCGACGCTCCGGTCGCCGATCCACACCAGCGCCTTCGCGGCGGAGTCGACCAGATCAGCATCTTGCGGATCCTTGGTCTGCACGAGAGCAAGGAGCGGTGCCACGGCCTGGGACGCACGCAGTCGCCCCAGGGCCCGGGCGGCGAATTGCCGGACCAGATTGGTGAGGAGCCGGGAGGTCCCCGGGTTGGGATCCGGGTCCTTGTACTTGAGCAGGTCGAGAAGCACCGGGATGGCGCGCGGGTCTCCGAGGTCCCCGAGGACGAGGGCCGCTTTCGCGTAGGTTCCCGCCGGAGCGCGATTCGTGTCGCGCGCCCAGACCGTGTATTCGCTGTCCTCGTCGCGGGCGATCTTGATCATCGGCTCGACGGCCTGGGCCCCGAAGAGGAACAGCGCATAGGACGCCTCGGGCAACAGGCTCACGCCCTGCCGCTCGAGGACCAGGGCATGCTGTAGCGCCGGGATGGCGGCGGGATCGCCGATCTCG
>VBKL01000236.1 GCA_005879805.1 Deltaproteobacteria bacterium
AGCGGTTGTAGAGCTCGGTGGAATTCATGTCGTTGTACTCGAGCGGGATCTTCGGATACGCGGCTCCGAAATCCTTGATCAGCGCGCTGACGATCGCCGAATCGGTGGTCGAGTAGACGACGAGCTTCCCTTCCTTCTCGGCGGCGCTCACCACGCTCGCGTCGGCGGCCCGGCCCGGGCGGGGAAGAGCCGCAAGCGTGACAACGACGGCTGCAACCAGGGCGCAGCGGGTCATCGGACCTCCGTCTCGGGCGACGCGAAACGCGCGCAGCCTACCCGAAACGGATGCCGAGCATCGAGACCGAGCCGCCGTCGAATCCCGCGACGGGGAAGCTGATGGGCTCCTCCTTCGAGGCAACGCCGAGCACGTAGAGGAGCGGCAGGAAATGATCGGGCGTCGGTACCGAGAGCGCCGCCGGGCGGCCCAGATCCTCGTAGGCCGCGACGGCTTGGTACTCGCGCGCCTCGATCAACGCGCGGATGCGGTCCTCGAACTCCACCGCCCAGTCGTAGGGATCCTGCGGATGCTGGCCCCACGCGTAGGCGTGGAGATTGTGGACCACGTCGCCCGAGCCGAGCACCAGCACCTCCTCGTCGCGCAGCGGCGCGAGCCTTCGCCCGAGCTCGAAGTGCTCGCTGGCGGCGAGCGTCTCGTCGATGCCGAGCTGGACCACGGGAATGTCCGCCTTCGGGTAGAGGTGCACGAGGAGCGACCAGGTGCCGTGATCGAGGCCCCAGCGCGTGTCCATCTCCACCGGAGTGGGGCCGAGGAGATCGACCACGCGCGCCGCGAGCTTCGGAGAGCCGGGCGCCGGGTACTGCACCTGGTAGAGGGCGCGCGGGAAACCGCCGAAGTCGTGGATCGTCCGCGGCCGCTCCTCGGCGGAAACGCGCGCGCCGGCTACGTACCAGTGGGCGGAGACGCAGAGGATGGCCTTCGGACGAGGCAGCTCGCCGGCGATCCGCTCCCAGGCCCGGGTATGCTCGCTGGGCTGGATGGCGTTCATCGGATTGCCGTGGCCGAGGAAGAGTGCGGGAAAACGCGCCATCGGGCTTCTCCTCCGTGAGCTGCGCATTCTAGCGGCTGCGCGTTCGCGCGGCGTCTTGCAGAACCCCGGCCGCGCGTCTACGTTCCCCGGCCGCATGCCGGTACCCCGCGACTTCCAGGGCCTCCTCCTCGCCCTCCAGACCTACTGGGCCGAGAAGGGCTGCGCGCTCCTCCAGGGATACGACCTCGAGGTGGGCGCCGGTACCATGAACCCGGCCACCTTCCTGCGAGTGCTGGGACCCGAGCCGTGGAACGTCGCCTACGTCGAGCCGTCCCGCCGGCCCGCCGACGGGCGCTTCGGCGAGAACCCGAACCGCCTCCACCAGCACCACCAGTTCCAGGTGATCCTCAAGCCGTCACCCAAGGACGTGCAGGACCTCTACCTCGACTCGCTCACGGCGATCGGCATCACCTCCCAGGATCACGACCTGCGCTTCGTCGAGGACGACTGGGAATCGCCCACGCTCGGCGCCTGGGGGCTCGGCTGGGAGGTCTGGTGCGACGGGATGGAGGTGACCCAGTTCACCTACTTCCAGCAGGCGGGAGGATTCGAGTGCCGGCCGGTGAGCGCGGAGTTGACCTACGGGCTCGAGCGCATCGCCATGTACCTGCAGGGGATCGACGACATCTACGATCTCGTCTGGACCACCTACCGCGACGGCACGAAGCTCACCTACCGCGACGTCTTCCACCAGAACGAGCGCGAGCAGTCGAGCTACAGCTTCCACTCCTCGGACCGGGAGATGCTCTTCCGGCTCTTCGGCGAGTACGAGGCCGAGTGCAAGCGCCTCATCGTCAAGCGACTGCCGCTTCCGGCTTACGACTACTGCTTGAAATGCTCGCACGCCTTCAACCTGCTCGCCTGCTTTTCGAGATCGGGTGCGAGGAGCTGCCGGCCGGCTTCCAGAAGCCGGCGCTGGAGTGGATGGCGGCGGAGATGAACCGCGGCCTCGACGACGCGCGGCTCAACGGCGAGGGCGAGGCAGAGCGGGCCAACATCCGGGAATACGCGACGCCGCGCCGGCTCACGCTGGTGGTCACCGCCATCGCGGAGCGCGCTCCGGACGTGCGCCGCACGCTGCAAGGGCCGCCCGCGAAGGCCGCCTTCCATGACGGAAAGCCCACCAAGGCGGCGGAAGGATTCGCGAAGAAGGCCGGCGTCGCCGTCTCCGATCTGCGGGTCGAGGGCGACCGCGTGGTCGTCGAACAGCAGATCCGCGGGCAGACCGCGGAGGAGGCGCTTCCCGGAATTCTCGAGCGCATCATCCGCGGCGTCCCGTCCAAGAAGTCGATGCGCTGGGACGCGCTGGAAGGCGATGACTTCGCGCGGCCGATCCACTGGATCGTCGCGCTCCTCGACGGAAAGCCTCTGTCGGTCCAGTTCGCGGACGTGAAGAGCGGGACCACGACGCGCGGCCACCGCTTCCATTCGCCCCGCGAGCTCCAGGCGCCGCCGGCCCGACGCTACGTCGAGGCGCTGCGCGAGGCACACGTCGTCGCCGACTGGGCCGAGCGCAAGAAGCGCATCGACGAGGAGGTGCGCCGGGCGGCGAAGGAGGCGAACGGCGAGCCGATCCCCGACGACGACCTGCTCGAGACGGTGACGGGTCTCGTCGAGGAGCCCTACGGGGTGCGCGGCTCCTTCGACCAGAGCTTCCTCGAGCTTCCTCCGGAAGTCCTCGTCTCCGAGATGCGCGGGCACCAGAAGTACTTCGCGATCCGCGATCCGGAGACGAAACGAATCCTCCCCGCCTTCGTCGCGGTCTCCAATACCAAGGTGCGCGATCCGGCCGTCTCTCGCCGCGGGTACGAGCGGGTGCTGCGCGCCCGGCTCTCCGACGGGAAGTTCTTCTTCGACGAAGACCGCAAGACGCCGCTCGCCGCGCGCAACGAGCGCCTCGCCCGCACCGTCTTCGTCCAGGGCCTCGGCACGCAGATGGAGCGCGTCGCCCGCATCGGGGAATTGGCCCGCTGGCTCCACGGCGCGACCGGCAAGGGCGACGCCCGGACCCTGAGCCGCGCAGCCGAGGTGCTGAAGAGCGACCTCGCCACGGGCATGGTGGGCGAGTTCCCCGAGCTGCAAGGCGTGATGGGTCGCGTCTACGCCCTCCACGAGGGGCTGCCAGGAGAAATCGCCGACGCCATCTTCGAGCACTATCTCCCCCGCGGCGCGGAGGAGCTGCTCCCCAAGGGCGACACCGGCGCGCTCCTCGGCATCGCCGATCGGATCGATCAGCTGGCCGGCATCTTCTCCATCGGAAAAGCGCCCACCGGGACGAGCGACGCGTACGGCCTTCGCCGCGCCGCCATCGGGCTCCTCCGCATCGTGTTCGCGCGCAAGTACCGGTTCGATCTGCGCGAGGCGCTCGGCGAGGCGCAGCGCATCCTGGGCGTTCAGGCCTCCGATAAAGTGTGGGCCTTCGTGCAGGACCGGCTCGCCGTCCATCTACGCGAAAGCGCCGCCCCGGACTCGATCCAGGCCGTGCTGGGAACGAAGACGGCGGACGTGGTCGCGCTCGCCGACCGGTTGTCGGCGCTCACCCAGGTCCGGCTGAAGAACCGCGCCGACTTCGAGAACACCGCCGCCACCTTCAAGCGCATCGCCAACATCCTCGCGCAGGCGCAGGAGAAGAAGCTGCCGCCCATGGCCTTCGACCCCTCGCTCCTCCGGAAGGACGAGCCGAGCGAGGCGGCGCTCGCGGAAGCGCTCTCCCGCAGCCAGGACCAGGTCGGGACGGCGCTCGAGGACGAAAACTACCTGTCCGCGTATGGCGTTCTCGCCGAGCTACGTCCGGCGGTCGACGGCTTCTTCGACGAGGTGATGGTCATGCACCAGGACCCCAAGGTCCGGGACAACCGTCTCGCCCTGCTGCGTTCCCTGCACGAGCTTTTTTCCCCCCTGGCCGACTTCTCCCGGCTCCAGGTGGAGCGAACGGCCGCGTGAAGGGTCCGCCCCGTTGCGACGTCCAAGGCCCGTGCGATTCAGCGCCTCCCCCCTCGGAAGTTGCGCTATAGGTTCGGTCCCCCTTCGATGCGCCTCCGCCTAGCCATACTCGTCGCAAGCATCGCGATCGGCGCCTGCACCACCACTCCGCCGGAGCTTCTGCCACCGCCGTTCGGGCCCGACACGTCGTCGCCGCAGCCGGCCCGGCTGTTCTGGCCCACCGGGATCGCCATCGACCCTGGCGGGAAGCATCTCCTGGTGGCAAACGCCAATTTCGATCACGCCTTCGCGGGTGGTGCCATCTACTCGCTGGACGTCAACGCGCTCCTCACCCAGCGCGGCACGGTGCCCTTCTCGGCCGCCTTCGTGCGCAAGGGCGGCGCCGCGATGGTGGGCAACTACCTCGGCCCCCTGGTCCTGGATCCGGCCGGACTGAACGCCTACTCCGGTTCCCGCGATACCAACCGGCTGAACGGGGTCACCCTCGATCCCGGGACGGGAGCCCTGGGCTGCCGCGCCGGTTCCGGAACGTCGCCCGACTGCCGCTCCGGGATCCTCGATCTGGGCAGGCTGGTGAACCTCGAGGGTCCTTACGGGATCGCCTTCGGGACCTCGACGCCGATCGGCGCACCCGGGCCGCTCGACTCCATCTTCGTCTCGCCGCTCATTCCCCACCTCGACGACCTGAGCAACGGCGTCGCCCAGCTCAGCTCCCCGGTGGCGGTGCTGAATGCCAGTGACCCGTCGCAGCTGTTCTTCAGCGCGCTCGCCACCGATCCCGTGAACGGCAGCGGCATCGGCGCCGGGCCCATCGTCTTCGAGGACGTGCGCCGCGAGCTCATCCTCGGAGGCTGCTACATCCGTTTCCCGGCCTCGACGCAGGGCGGTCAGCTCACGAGCGGCAAGTGCCTGCCCGGGAGCGGCTCGAACCTGCTCCGCTTCCTCGAGCTGGACGCCGGCCCGGCCGGATTCTCCCGCATCTACGACCTGGGAGGGGATCTCCGCTCCAACGAGACGGTAGCGCTGGAGCTGGCCCCGACCGATCCGACGACGGGAAAGCGGACGCTGTACGCGGCCATGCGCAATCCCGATCTCATCGCCGAGATCATCCTGCCCTCCGATCCGGGCCTTTCGCCGGTGGTGCGACGCACCTCGTCGGTCGGACCCTTTCCGTCCCAGATCCATCTCCTGCAGCGTCCTCCGGGGACGCCGACCGCGCCCGATCTCCTCGCCGTGACCTCCGGGACGCTGACCATCGGGCAAACCACTCCGGCGCTCGTCGCCATCTTCGATCCGGCGCAGGGCCGCGTGGTCGGCCAGGTGGAGCGCCTCGGCGATACGCCCTTCGCCATGGCGCAGCTCCCGCCCAAGACGGGCGATACCTCGGCAAAGCTCTTCGTGAGCGTCTTCGCGAGCTGCCGGATCGCCGTCGTCGACGTGCCTTACGACCATCCCTGGGACGTATCCATCCAGGCTCTGGTGGGGAGCTGCAAGTGAGGGCCGCAGTCGCCATCGGGCTCTCGGCCCTCGCCGCCGCCGTCGTCGCCGTCGCGGCTTGCAGCAGCACCCCCATCCTCACCACCGGCACCACGTTCACGGCGCCGTATTCGATCGCCCTCACCTGGGGAGCCGATCGCGATCTGCTCTTCATCTCCAACTCGTCGGGCGACGACCTGACAGCGATGAGCCTCTGCACCCAGGTGCCCTCCTCGACGAGCCCGACCGGCTTCGTCAGCGGCTCCACCAATCTCCCCGTCGCGAACACCTGCCTGGAGCGCGAAGACCAGGAGCTGCTGCCGGGGCCGGTCCGCGTGTTTCCGGGATCGATCTCCGTCGGCGATCGGCCTACCCGGATCGCCGGAGTCCGCCTGCTGGGGCCCGACAAGGTGAGCTGGTTCGGGGCAGTGCTCGTCGCGGGCCTCGCCACCAGCGCCGACGGCGGCGTGAAGCAGGATCCGCTCATTCGTCTGATCGACGCGAACAACATCCTCGCCGCCTCGCAGCGGACGCCTCCGACCCGGGTAAAGCTGCCCTTCGACGTGGCGCTCCCGAATCCCGCCGTCGATGTGGTGGCGAGCGAGATCCCGGGAAACCACGTCCCCGCCTTCGTCGTCTCGCAGGCGCCGGGCGGCCCGGCCGTCCTCACCGCTTTCGACGTGAGCCCCCAGGATTCCGGCCCCGTGATGCAGCCGGTGTCCCGTTGCACGGTCGATCTCGTGGCCACGCGCCTCGCGCTCGTGCCGGGCACCGACGATCAGCTTCCGAACAACGGCGGACCCGCCCACGTCTACGTCGCGGACGGCTCGCCGGACGGCGTTCCGGGAGGCAAGGGGGACGGCGCCGTCGAGGTCTCGGTCCCGGACATGCCGCCGTACGATCCGGCGACGTTCACGCCCTGCCCCGCCGTCCGCCGCATCCCTGCCAGCGACCCGACCGATCCGGTTCGCGTGGCGCGGCCCCTCCGCTCCATCGCGCTGAATCCCCAGTTCTTCCAGGTGAAGAGCCGGGACAACGCACCCGGCCCGCTCGTCACTCCGGTGATCGCGCGGGGAGGCTCCATCCTCCTCGGCGTCACCCTCGGGTCGTCCACGCTCTGCGGCGTTCCAGGCGAAGCAACCTGCGGCGAGGGATCGATCGTGATCGTGCAGAACGATCCGGTGGCCGGGACCTCCCGGGTGGCGCCCGCTCCGCCCGCCGACTTCTTCAACGTGCCGGCCGGCACGCCGGCGACCGCCCCGCTCCATGCGCTTTCTGGCGCACGGGAAATCACCTTCTTGCGGCCGATCCCGGGCTGCCCGAACGGAGCGAACGCTTGCGTCGACATCACGGCGGGGCTCACGACGGTTGGCACGCAATTGCAGATCCAGCTCGGGGCGGTGGCCAGCACCGATGACGGCGGGACGGTGTTCATCAACGTCATCGATCGGCGGTTCGTGGACGATCTGCGCGACGAACGCAGGGGCAACGCTCCCGATCCCAACGCCGCTTTACCCCCAGCGCTTTCGGGGACCACCTTCTTCCCCAGCCCGCCCCTCGGCGTGGAAGCGCCGCAGCTGGCATTCCCCAACGTGATTCCCCCTCCGGCGAACGATCTGTTCACATCGACGGGGCTGCCTCATCCCTGCCCCGATGTGAACACGCCCGGTTGCCTCAACAAGGGCGTGACGACGCCGCTGCGCTGGATCCTCGTGTGGCACGGGGTGATGCCCGGACTGGAGAGCGTCGCGGGGATCCTCCACCGCGACGCCGCGACGGACGCCGTCCGGCTCGAGCTGCCCTCGAAGGATCTGACCCCCTGGATCCGCTCGCCCACGCTCGCCCTCCAGGCCGGCGACGTCGTGCACGTCCGGGCCGTCGCCAACCCCGCCGGCCTGTGCCCCGAGCTCGCGGCCCTCCCGACCACGCAGGATCTTCTCATCAAGGCCGTCGAGACTCATGCCTTGGTGCTCGACCCCCGCGGGCGGGGCGTGTCATTCCCCTTTTCCGGCGTTCCCGCGTTCAATTTTCCGGCATCGTGCGGCTCGGTCACCCTCGCGGTCGACATCCGCACGGGCAGCCCGAACGCCGGCGAATGGCTGGTCGAGGCCGGAACCGACGTTCGGGGCCGCGTCAACGTGAACTCCCTCTTCGTGTCCAAGGCGCGGCGGTTCGACAATCCCATCGACGTTCCGGCGCCGCGCCCTCAGATGGACATCGAGGTGGCATTCGCCCCGTTCATAGTCAATGGCCCCAACGCCGTTTCCACGCTCTCCGCACTCGTCTCCGGACAGCAGTTCACCTTCACCACTTCCCGAGGAACGCAGCCCACCACCATCCGGGAAACGAACGTCCTCCCCCAAGGGCCGGTCGGCGATGTGTTCGCCTACCAATCCGGGCACTTCTCGGGCGGCAGCATCATCGCCCCGAACATCCTCTTCACCGCGCTGGCGGGGAACAACGCTCTGGTCCGCTCCAGCCCCGCGAACATCGGTCTCTCGGACGCCGCCCTGGTCATCTACCGCTGAGGCTTCGCCGGGGCGCCGCCTTCAGGTATCGTTGTGTGGGGGTACCGGGACCCTGTTCCCGCGCACGAGAACGATGCCAGACCGACCTCGCTCGCCGCGCACCTTGATGGTTGCCGATCATCTCTGGGAGGCCCTGGCCGCCATGGCAGCGGACATGGGCACCGACCGCGAGGCGCTGGTCAACCAGGCGCTCTATACCTTCGCCCGCCTCAACGGCTACATGCTTCCGGCCGAAGTGCGCGGCGCGGAGGGCCGTCCCCAGGAATCCCGGACGCCCGAGGCCCGTAGCGGGACTCCGTCGTCCCTGCACGCCCTCGAGACCCCGCTGGTCGCGCGGCCCCTGAGCGCGGAGGTCGTCGAAGAGGTGCAGGCCGCCACCCCGGCGCCCAGACCGGCCACTCCAACTCCGGTCGCAGAAAAGCCCGCCCGGCCGGCACGCATGCCGATTCCGGATCTCGGCGACCTCGATCCAGACATTCCCGCGAAGCCCGCCGCCGGGGCGACTCCGACTCCGACTCCGGCCGCCTCCCACCCGGCACCGCCTGCCGAGGCGTCCCAGGAGGAGAAGGTCCTCGTCCTCATGTCCGACGGACGGGAACTGGAGCGGGTCACCAAGGACCGCTTCCTCATCGGCCGCGGCAAGCACTGCGATCTCATCATCAACTCGGGCAAGGTGAGCCGCGAGCACGCCGCCATCGTGCGCGAGAACGGCAACTACTTCATCGAGGATCTCGGCTCCTCGAACGGCACCTGGTTCGAGAAGCGCCGCATCGGAAGGCGCCAGATCCACGAGGGCGACGACTACTTCATCTGCGCCGAGAAGCTCTCCTGCACTTTCCGCTGACGGGACTGTCCGACGCGCTCCGCGCGCCCTGGCCGTTCAAGGTCGCCCTCCTCGTGACGCTGGCCGCGCTGGCCGTGAGCGTGGTCACCGATCTGCGCGAGCGGAGGATTCCCAACGCGGTGACCCTTCCGGCGCTGGTGGTCGTGTTCGGCCTCTTCGGCGTGTCCGGTGGTTGGCCGCTGGTGTGGAACGCGCTCCTCGGCGGAGCGGTGTGCGCGGTGCCGCTGCTCTTCGCCGCCCTGCCGGGCTGGATCGGCATGGGCGACGTCAAGCTCATCGCCGTTTCGGGAGCGGCCGCGGGATGGCCGGGCGCGCTCTACGTGCTCGTGCTCGTCGCCCTGGCTGGCGGAATCCAGGCGATCCTGCAGTGGATCTGGGCCGTCCTGCGGGGCCGGGAACGCCCGCGGTACGTGCCTTACGCCTGCTCCATCGCTG
>VBKL01000045.1 GCA_005879805.1 Deltaproteobacteria bacterium
CCGTCGCTGACGACTGCGCCGCCTACCGGAAGCCCGGTCAACGCGTCGACGACCTTGCCCGAAACTACGTCGGTCAGGGTCGCTGCGCAGATCGACACGGCGAGTTCCGCCAGCATCCGAGCTCCCTCCGCTAGTCCTCTTCAACCCTTTCGAGCGCCCCGACCAGGAATCCTGCAACACCCTTCGTCGAGCCGGGATGGGCCGTCTCGCGGAGTATGACCCCTTCGACGATCGCGAGCATGCTGGCGCGCAAGAACGCCTTCATTCCGTCCGGATCGCTACGGTCGGATCCACCCGGGTCGCACGGCGGGCCGGAAAGAACCCCGCCAGCACCGTCGCTGCTCCGAGCACCGCTCCCGCTTCCACGAGCGTGAGCACGTCCATCGGCTTCACCCCGAAGAGCAGCCCCGCCAGGGCCCGCGAGGCGCCGAGCCAGAGAAGCAGGCCAAGACCGATCCCGCACGCGCCGAGCGCGGCGCCTTCGCGCGCGACCAGACGGAGGATCGACGAGGGCACCGCCCCGAGCGCGAGCCGGATCCCGATCTCCCGCGTCCGCCGCACCACCGAATACGCGGTCACGCCGTACACGCCGATCACCGCGATGACCAGCGCCGCCCCCGAGAAGAGCCCGACGAGCACGAGGGCGAACCTGGGGCGCGCGACCGACGCCGAGCGCACCTCGCCCATGGTGCGGAAGGGTCCAGGAACGAGCCGAGGCTCGAGCGAGCCGATGACGTCGCGGATGGGACCGGCGAGGAGCGCGGGGTTTCCGGCGCTGCGCACGGCGAGCGTCATCGAGCGCACCGTCGCCTTGCTCGTCCACAGCGTGAACTGCGCGTGCGGCAGGTACATCTCCGGTTTCGGGTCCGCGTCGAGCGACGCCTGGCGCACGTCGGCCACGATTCCCACCACCGTCACCTTCCCCGGTCCCGAGCCCGCTCCGAGCGTGAAGCGCTTGCCGATGGGGTCCTCTCCGGGAAAGTAGCGCCGGACCAGGGCTTCGTTGACGAGCACCGCGCCCGGCGCTTGCGCGTCGTCCGACGGCGACAGATCGCGCCCGCGCAACAGGCGCATGCCCATTGCCCGCACGTAGCCGGGCGTCACGACCTGCCAGTCGGCGTGATCGCGCGCCTCTCCCGGGTGCTGCTCGCGCCCCTCGATCTCGATGTTCAGATCACCCCTGCGCGAAGCGAGCGGCAATCCCTGCACGCTGCCAACGGCGACGACGCCGGGCAGCGCCGCAACGCGCGTGTCGAGGTCGCGGAAGAAGCGGACCGCCTCCTCGTTCGAGCGCTTGGTCTCCTCCGGCAGCGTCACGCTGACGCTGAGGACTCCGCGGGGATCGAAACCCGGATCGACGTCGAGCAGGCGCGAAAAGCTGCGTCCGAGCAAGCCTGCGCCGAGGAGCAGGAGAAGCGCGAGCGCCACCTCGGAGACTACGAGCACGCGCCGGAGGCGGCCTCGGCTCACCAAGGTGCGGCCCGCAGCGTCGCGCAAGCCGCCGCGCACGGCCTGGAGCGCGGGCACGAGGCCAACGGCTAGCCCGACCGCGGTGGCGACCGCGAGCGCGAATCCGAGCACCGGCAGCCGTACCGCCACTTCTCCCAAGCGGGGAAGATCGGACGGCGCGAGGGAGAGCAGCACGTTGACGCCGAGCGCGGCGAGGATCGCGCCGCCGGCGCCCCCGAGCAGCGACAGCAAGAGCGACTCGGTGACGAGCAAGCGCACGAGGCGCCCCGAGCCGGCGCCGAGCGCCGCGCGGATGGCAAGCTCGGAGTGCCGCGACTCGGCGCGGGCAAGGAGCAGTACGGCGAGGTTCGCGCAGACCAGGAGGAGCACGGCACCGACCGCCCCGAAGAGCAGGAGCAGCGGCGCCCGCACCGCGCGGGTCAGGTCTCCAGAGAGCGAAACGGCCCGCGCCGCGAAACGCATCCGCTCGGGATAGGAATCGGGATACGCGGCTCCGAACGATCGCGCCACCGCATCGAGCGCTGCCGATGCCTCGGTGACGCTGGCTCCCGCGCGCAGCCGGCCGACGGTACGCAAGAAATGGCTGCCCCGAAACGCCACGTCCGCCGGCGAGTACCCGAGCGGAAGGAAGATCTCGCTCGGGTCGCTTCCGCTCAGCTCGTCAGGAGCGACGAACCACGCCGGGAGGACGCCAACCACCGTGCAGGGAGTGCCGTCCACCGTCACCGAGGCGCCGATCGCCGTGGCCGCACCACCGAACAGCTTCTGCCAGAGTGCATGGGGAAGGATCGTTACGGGATGTCCTTCGCGCTCTTCTTCCGCGGCGAAGGTCCGCCCGAGGACCGGATTCGCGCCCAGCACCTCGAAGTAGCCGGAGGTGACGTTCAGCGCGCGTAGCCTCATCCGCTGGTCGCCGAGCGCCAGCACCGCCTCCGAGCTCGCGTGCCCGGCGAGCTGCACCGAGGGGACTCGCGCGCGATAGTCGAGAAGCTCGGGCACCGACAGGCGTGCATCGGGCGTCTCGTTCCAGGAATTCCACACCCGGACGAGCCGCTCGGCCTGCGGATAGGGCAAGGGTTTCAGGAGCACGGCATGGACCACGCTGAAGATGGCCGTCGCGGCCCCGATCCCGAGGGCGAGCGAGAGGACCGCGACCGCCGCGAAGCCGGCGTTCCGCCGCAGGGAGCGGAAGGCGAAGCGGAGGTCCCGCCCGAGGTCCTCGAGCGCCGAGATCCCGCGCTCGTCGCGGCACTCCTCCTTGTGTTGCTCGATGCCGCCGAACTCGCGCAGCGCCTGGAGCCTCGCTTCCCCGGGCGGGATGCCGCGAGCGACGAGCTCCTCCTGCGCCTTCTCCAGGTGGAAGCGCATCTCGTCGTCGAGCTCCGCCTCGACCTTGCGGCGGAAGAAGAACGCGCGACCTGCCGTCTTCAGCCAGCTCATGCGCGCCTCCGCTCAGGTGGTTTGCAGGACGCGCGCGACGGCGCCGGCGAAGCGTTCCCAGCTCTCGGTCTCCGACTCGAGCGCCCGCGCCCCCTTGGGCGTGATGCGGTAATAGCGGGCCCGCCGGTTGTTCTCCGAGGCCGCCCACTCCGAATCGATGAAGCCCTTGCGTTCGAGGCGGTGCAGCGCCGGATAGAGCGAGCCCTGGTTTACTTGAAGCACCTCGCGCGAGAGGAGCTGCAGCCTCTGCGCGACGCCCCACCCGTGCATGGGAGCGAGCGAGAGCGCCTTCAGGACGAGGAGATCCAGCGTTCCCTGCAGCAGGTCATGGCTGTCTTGCTTCATCTCTCTCCCCTCGACGTTCGACAGGAAGCACCGTAGCGGGTGCTCCTGTCGAACGTCAACAGGGAAGAAGAGGTCGATCCTCGCGGGCTACGTCAGCGCGATGCGTGCTCGACCTGGCAATGAGCGAGGGTTCCCGGGTGCGTGACCAGATCGCGCGGGTAGATGACCGAGATCGACCCGTCCGGGGCGTTCTGCAGGACCACATAGAGAGCGCGCGTCTGGTGACCGGTATCGCTCGGGAAGCTCAGCTTGCCGCCCGGGAGGAGGCTCGGAATCTCGACGTGATCGAGGGCGTGCTTGACGTGCTCGCTGTCGGTGTTGCCGGCCTCCTCGATGGCCGCGAAGAGCACGCGGGCCGATTCGTAGGAAAGCGCCTCGTACCACTCCGGCGCGCGCCCGTACCGCTTCTGGAAGGCGTCGATGAATTTCTTGCTCTCCGCGTTCGAGGTGAGAAGCGGCGACCACCACACCCCGCTCGTCACGTGCTCGATCGCCTTGGCGCCGAGGGCGTCTGCGCCCTTCTTCTCGGTACCTCGGGCACCGTACGTGATCACGGAGTGGCACATGCCCATGCGGCGGTACTCTCGGTGCATGGTGATGAAGTCGGTGAGATGGGCGTCCGCGAGGAAGACGTCGGCGCGCGCCGCCTCGAGCTTGTCGAGCACCTGCTTGTAGCTCTTCTGATCGAGCGCGAACTTCTCGTCGAGCACGACCTGGTAGTCCGCCTTGCGCGACGCGGTCTTCCCTACGAAGTCCATCACGCCTTCGCGAAAATCCTTGCCGTGCGAGGTGTCCTCGACGGCGACCGCCACCCGCAAGGGCTTCGGCAGGTTCCCGTCCTTCTGCTGCGCGTCGATCCAGCGCAGCTCGGCGTAGGCGAGCTGCTCCACCGGCGCCTGCAGGCCGTAGAGGTACTTGAAGCCGCGGCGGAAGAGCGCGGTCGCCGCGCCCGAGCCCATCACCAGCGGAACGCGGTGCTGCTCGGTCACCTCGCTCTGCTTCTCGACGATGCGGGTCGAGAAGCTTCCCAGCATCAGATGCAGGCCTTCCTTCTCGATCATCTGCGAGGTCAATTTCGCCGACTCTTCGGGCGAGCTCCCGTCGTCCAGCGCGCGAAGCTCGACGGGGATGCGGCGTCCGCCGATGCGCAGGCCGCCGGCCTCGTTGGCGAGAGCGAAGGCAAGGTCGTATCCATCCTTGAACTGCTTGCCGCTCTTCGCCTCCTGTCCCGTGAGCGGGACGGTGGCTCCGATGACGATCTTGTCCGCGGCGGACGCCGCGGAAGCGGCGAGGATGCTGACCAGCACAGCGAAGCAGCGAGGCGACATCGGGATGCTCCTGAAACCGAAAGGGGTAATCGTTCAAAATTCGTACTTATTGATTTCGCACGACCCCGCAGCTCTTGGCCATGGCGCTGGCAAAGAATCGACTTGCCAACTGCGTTACCGCAGACAGCCTATGCCCGCCTCACCTACTCGCTCGCGGGCATGCGTACCGGCGCTCCGGATGGCAGGACACACATCCGCGCAGCTGCGGCCCCCTCGGGTCTGCAATCGACTACCCCGGCGCGTGCAGCCGCTCGAGTCCGCCGAGGTAGGGGCGGATCGCCTCCGGGAGCACAACGGACCCGTCCGCCTGCTGGCCGTTCTCCAGGATCGCGACCACCGTCCGGCCTACCGCAAGTCCGGAGCCGTTGAGCGTATTCACGAAGCGGGGCTTTTCTTGAGGCGAGGCCCGGAACCGGATCTGCGCCCGGCGCGCCTGGTAGTCCGAGAACGTCGAGCAAGAGCTGATCTCGCGATACGCATCCTGCCCCGGGCACCAGACTTCCAGATCGTAGGTCTTCTCCGAGGAGAAGCCGAGGTCGGCCGTGCACAGCGCCACCACCCGGTGATGCAGCCCGAGCTTCTGCAACGGCTCCTGCGCGTCGCGCACCAGCTCTTCCAGACCGGCATGCGCGTTCTCGGGCTTTTCGAAGCGGACCAGCTCCACCTTGTGGAACTGGTGCTGCCGGATGATCCCCTTCGTGTCCTTGCCGTAGCTGCCCGCCTCGCTCCGGAAGCACGGGGAGAACGCGCAGTACTTGATGGGCAGGTTCCCGGAGAGCACCTCGTCGCGGTGGTAGTTCGTCACCGGAACTTCCGCGGTGGGAATGAGATACAGACCCGAGGTCGTCTTGAAGAGATCCTCCTCGAACTTGGGCAACTGACCCGTGCCGCGCATCGACTCCGCGTTCACCAGATACGGCGGAAGCAGCTCGATGTATCCCTTCTCGCGGTGCAGGTCGATGAAGAAGGAGACCAGCGCGCGCTCGAGACGCGCCAGCTCGGCCCGGTAGAAGACGAACCGCGACCCGGAAACCTTGCCGGCGCGGGTGAAGTCGAGAAGACCCAGAGCCTCTCCGAGCTCGTCGTGCTGCTTGGGTGCGAAGGACATGCGGGGCTTCTCGCCCCACTCCCGAATCACCTTGTTGTCCGCCGCCTCGCTGCCGACCGGAACCGACTCGTGGGGCAGGTTCGGGACGTTGAGGAGCGCCTGCTCGATTTTCTCCTCGACCTCCTTGAGCCGCGCCTCCTTCGTCTTCACCTCGTCGGAAAGCGTCTTGAGGCGCGCGCGCAGCTGGGCCTGCTCCTCGCCCTTCAGGATGCGCATCTGCTCACTCGCCTTGCGCTGCTCGGCGCGCTCCGTCTCGCTCGACTGGATGAGCTGCCGCCGCTCGGCGGCCAGCGCCTCGATGGGGGCGAGCGCGGCCGCCGCTCCTTCGCCCCGCGTGGCGAGACGGCGCTTGACCTCGTCGAGATTGGCGACCACGTAACGCAGGTCGAGCACGGCTCCTCCTCGGGGGTACCGCTGCGAAGCGCAGTCTTCTCTCCTACCGCGCTGCGCCACGTCAATGCTAAAGGGTTCTGCCTACGTCTCATGCCCGACGAGCGCAATCCCGCCGACGCCGAGCTCCTCGAAGCGTTCCGCGCGGGCGACGCGCGGGCGTTCGAGGCGCTGGTGAGAAGATACGAACGGCCGGTGCTGGCCATCGCGCGCCGCTTCGCGGGCGACGCCGACGACGCCGAGGACCTCGCGCAGCGGGCCTTCATCAACGCGGCGGAGCGCGCGGGCGGATGGCGCGGCGGCTCCTTCAAGTCCTGGCTCTTCCGCATCGTCGTGAACCTCGCCAAGAACCACGTCCGCGACACTTCGCGCTTCGATCGCAGCGAGGAGGCGCAGGAGCGGGAGGCGACCCCGGTCGAGGCGCTCGCTCACACGCACCTCGAGGCCGAAGAACGGCGCCAGGAATTGCGCGCGGCGATCGCCCGGCTGCCCAAGCGGCAGCGCGAGGTGCTGCTCCTCCGCATCGACGGCGACCTGCCCTTCGCCGAGGTGGCGACGACGCTCGGGATCACCGAGGTCAACGCCAAGGTGAACTTCCATCACGCGGTGCAGAAGCTGAAGGGATGGCTCAAGCCGGAGGGCGAGTGACGGTCACGGCGTGCAGCAGCCGTCCTGGCAGGTCGTACCGGTGGGGCAACCGGCATCCGGAGCGCAGAGCGGCGCGGCCACGCCGCACGCCGATTCGGCGCAGCGGCCGCCGGCGCACGTCTGCGGCGACGGACAGTCGGTGTTCGAGGAGCAAGGCTGCGCGCGCGCACCTTCGCCTCCGCAAGCTGCGCAGAGGAGAGCGGCGAGGAGGCAGCCCGGGATCAAACGGCGCGTGCGAGCGCGAGAAGCTCGTCGCGGGTCAGCCGGTAGGTTGTCGCGCAGAAGTCGCATCGTGCTTCCGCTCCTCCATCGCGCTCGGCCATGTCGCGAAGCTCTACGGCGCCCAGGATGCGAAGGGCGCGTTCGACCCGCGGACGGGAGCAGCGGCAGGAAAACCTCGGGCGGATTTCCGTGCGCAGCCGCAAGGGCAGGAGATCCAGCTCGCGCGCGATTCGTTCCGCGAGCGCCCCCGCATCCTCCTCGGGCCGCAGCGACTCGCGCAGGATGCGCTGCCGCAGCGGCTTGCCGAGCGCGCTGAGATCTCCCCCATCCTCCGCCTCGCTCGACAGCAGGACTCCCGCCACGGCCGCAAGCGGCTCGCCCGATCGGAATGCGGATTCCAGCGCCATCTCGCCGCCGCCCGGGCGATCGTTGCGGAGGTAGAGCGTCAGAGCGGCGCCGAGATCGGCCCCCGCGAAGGGAAATGCGGTGCGGTGCAAGTCGCCGGAGCCCTCCTCGGCCCGCAGGATCGAGAGCGACCCCGCGACCTCGTCGTGGCGGGTGGCGAGAAGCGGACGCGGATCGAACCGCGTGGCCTCTGTGGGGCCAGCATCGCCATCCTCCGCGACCGGTCTTCCGTCGCGCGCGAGATTGGTGACCTGGACGAGGCCGCGAACGGCGCCGCGCGCGTCGGCATCGGTGAGCAGGCCTTGCACCGGCCCCGGGCATCGCAGATGCAGATCGACGCGTGCCTGGTCTGGATCGCTGTCCGCGACCAATAGCGTCCCGGCAAGCGCCTGCGCGAGCGCCGCCGCACTTCCCGGAGCAAGTCCGTGCCGCAGGGCGGCCTCTCGCGAGAGTCGCTCCGCCCGGCAGACCGCGAGTCGCGCCCCGCGGGCGCCCTCGAAGGCGAGCAACGCGTCGGGCATCGACGTCAGTCTATCGTGCCGGCCGCCGCCGCGCCTTCCGTTGCGGACCGTACGACCCGCGGCGGCGCCTCGCCGAGGACGCTGCGGATCGTCTCGCGCATCGTGTAGGCGGGACGGAACCCGAGATCGCGCTCGGCCCGCGAGCCATCTACCGTGCAGAGGTACTGGAGATGGTCCAGCTCGGGCGGGGGGAAGCCGGCCAGGCGGTACTGGAACAGCTTGTCGAGGAGCGGGCGCGCGAGCAGATGAGGGACGGGAACCGGCTGCCTGCCCAGCTCGCGCAGGACGGCGGAGAGCGGGACTTCGCCCGGACCGACCACGTTGTACACGCCGCGTAGCCCGGGTTTGAGCGCCATTGCGAGCGCGCGGCAGGCATCTTCCTCGTGGATGAGCTGCACCATCGGATCGAAGCCGGCCATTACCCAGGGGCGCTTCACGCGCAGGTAGTTGGCGGAGGCGTTCTTCACCGTCGGCCCGACGATGTGCACCGGCCGCACGATCACCGTCTCCACCTCGGGGTGCTTCCACATGTACTGCTGCGCGTACATGTCGATCTCGATCAGATCGCGGATCTCGGGGAAGTTCTGCGAGCCGAGGAGCGGCGCGTCCTCGGTGAGGAAGTTGTCGTTGTCGGGCCGCGGCCCGTAGACGTTGGTGGAGCTGAGCACGACCACTTTCGAGACGCCGTACTTCGCTGCGTACTCGAGCACCGCCTTGGTGCCGAGCACGTTGAAGCTGTGGTGCTCGGTCTGGGGCAGGCGCGGGTCGTGCATGATGCCCAGGTGGATGAGGGCCTTGATCTCTCCCTTGCGGAAGACGTCCTCGACCTTGCGCTTGCGGATGTCGAGCTGGTGCATCGACAGATCCTTGGGCCGGCCCTCGAACGGGCGGCGGTCGAGACCCGCGACGCGCTCGGTGCGGTGCAACTGGCGCGCGAGCGCCCGCCCGAGGTTGCCGCTGATCCCGGTGACGAGGACCACGTCGCGCATCAGAAGAAGAGCCCTCCCCGCTCGACCAGGCCGCGATCCATCATGGTCTGGATCTGCATCTTCACCTCGCGTACCCGGCGCTCGAGCTCGCTGTCCTCGTCGTCCGGATTGCCCACGAAGCGCATCGGCTCCCCGAAGTGAAGGTGGTACTTCACCGGCAGCGGCAGCGGAAGGAGCGTCGGCGTGATGGGCAAGGCGGGGAACCCGAGCGCCCTGGCGCCCGCCTTGAAATCGAGGAGCGCGGGAGCCTGCTCTTCCGCTCCGATCACAGCCACCGGCACGATCGGGGTGCGCGTCTCGAGAGCGAGCCGCATGAACCCGATGCCGAAATCCTGCAGCTGGTAGCGCTTATCGAACGTCTTGTTGAGGCCGCGCGTCCCTTCCGGGAAGACCATGATGGTCTCGCCCCCCATGAGCAGGCGCCGGCAATTCTCCGGGGTACCCACCACCTGCCCGATGCGGGCGAAGAACGGCGCCACGAACGGAAGCGTCGGCGCCCACTTCTCCACCATGGCGCGGCAGACGCGAGGCGGCTCGGCCTCGGCGATCATCGAGACGCCGATCATCGCCGCGTCGAGCGGAAGCTGCCCGGAATGGTTGGCGACGAGCAGGACCTTGCCCGCCGGTACGCGCTCGATGCCGTGGGTCTGCACCCGGAACCAGTTCTTGTAGAGCCAGAGCGCGGGCGCGACCGCCGCCTTGGTGAACTCGAGATCGAGGCCGAAAGGATCGACTCCGTACTCGTTCTGCGGGGCGACGAGACGGGCGAGCCGCTCCTCCATCTCCCGGCCGCCGAGCTGGAGGGTCCACTTCTCCATCGCGGAGCGCAGCCGGCCGAGGAGTCCGCGCCGCTCCGGCTCACGACGCACCAGCGCGGTCGTCCTGCTCGGCTCGGGGGCACGCTCCATCGTCGGATCGCTGTAACCCCGAGGGCCGGGAAGGGTCAATGAGCGGGCAAGAGGCGCAGCGCGCATTTCTCGAGCGTCGCGATCTCCGCACGGTCCCGGAGGGCAGCGAGCACCTCTCGCAGGCGGCGCAGCTTCAGCGATGCCGGGGTGCGAAGGCCCGGCTGCGCGGCGGCGAGCGCTGCCGGAGCACCGTCGCTGCCGTCGAGCGCATCGATGCCGTGAAGCTCGAGATTGAGATGTCCCGAGGCGCCCGCGGCCCGGGCGAGGGCCAGACCGACCCGCGGCTGCGCGGCCGCGATCACCGTTCCGATGACGGGAACGCGCAAGAGCGGGAGCGTCGCGATGGGCAGCTCGCGCAGCCCCGATCGCCAGTGCGGCGCTCGCGATCCGAACACCTGCCCGGGGGATCCGAGGATGCTGCCGCTACGCCGCCGGCGGACCGCGTACAGCGCGAGCGCAGCCGCCTTTGCCGCGTAGTAGGGGGGCGAAGGAAGGAGCGAGCTGTCGTAGAGGTACCCGCGTACGCGGACCGCCTCGAGGAGCGCTGGCGAGAGCGTGTATCCCGGGGCGCGGAACCCGCGCGGCGCTGCGCCGCAGGCGTCCCGGATCGCCTGCTCGGCGCTCGCGAGATCATTCTCGATGGTCGCGCGATCCCGACGCGAAAGCGCGTAGTCGTGCTCGTGCGAGTGGGAACCGATTTCGTGACCTTCGCGGGCCGCTCTGGCGACAGCCGCCGCGGCGAAGGAATGCCGCAGATCGGCCCCGATGACGAAGAACGTCGCTTGGATTCCCAGCTCCGCGAAGAGCTCGCAAAGCCGCGCAGTCGCGACCTCAGGGACCGCGCGCAAGGCCCGCTCGTCGAGGGCGCCCTGGTCGATCCCGTGGATCGCCGCGTAGCAGGCGAGCCCGTCGAGATCGACCGAGACGCTCGCGATCACGGGCTACGGCGCGTCTCTTCCTGCAGGTAGTAGACCTCGTCCCGCACCGTCTCGATGTCGGGCGCGTCGGGACGGAGGACGAGGTACTTCTTGAAGTGCTCGATTGCCTGCTGGCGCTTCCCGTCGTCCTTGTAGAGGTACCCGAGCTCGCGGTGGGCCACCCAGTCCTTGGCATCCACCTTCTCGGCCGAGAGGAGGGCCTCGATCGCCTTGTTCTTGCAGCCGTTGCAGTCCTTGGCCTTGTAGGCGATGCCGAGCTTGCTCCACACGCCCGGCTGCGACGGATCCTGCGCGAGCGACCTCTGGAAGCTCGCGATGGCGCCGTCCAGATCGCCCGCCTGCTGCTGGGCGTCCGCGACCTCCGCGAGCAGGCGCGCCCGCTTGGGATCGAGCGCGGCGCCGGTGTTGAAGGCCTTCACGGCCTCGCCGAAGCGGTTCTCGATGAGGAGGTTCTGGCCGAGGTGCTCGAAAGCGTCGGGGTTCGTGGCATCCCGGGCCACCGACTTGCGGAAGCTCTCCACCGCGTCCTGGACCTGCTGCGCGCGCTCGTAGAGGAGCCCCTGGTTGTAGAGGTACTCGGCGTTGTCCGGGTACAGCTCCACCGCCTTGCGCATGGTGTCGATGGCGTCGGCGAGTTTCCCTTCGCCGGCCAGCGCCCGGGCGAGATAGAAGAGCGCCTCGCCGCTGCTCGGATCGGAGAGGCGAGCCTGGCGCAGCTCGGTCTCGCCCTTCTGGAACTCGCCCTGATCGACGTAGGCGGCGCCGAGGCGGGCCCGGAAGCGGGCGTCCTTGCCGTCGAGCTTGACGGCGGTTTGCAGCGATTCGACGGCGGCGGGGAGATCGCCGAGGCGGCGCTGCAGCGATCCGTACTCGTAGTGGAGAACGGGATCGGTCGTCACGCCGTGCAGCGCGGTCTCCAGCTCCGACTTGGCGGCGGGCAGATCTCCGAGCGCGGCATAGGCGCGGCCGAGGCCGGCGTGCGACTGCGGGTCGCCGGGGTCCATCTGCAACGCGCGGGTGAAGGCGTCCTTGGCCTGGCCCCCTTCGCCGAGCGCCAGCGCCAGCTCGCCGACGGCCCTCTCCTCGGCGAGCGAGCGGTCCTTGGCGGCGAGCGCGGTGTCGAACTTCTCCTTCGCCTTCGCCTTGTCCCCGGCCTTGTCGACGCCCTTCAAGAGCAGCATTCCCTGAGCGGTGATGGCCTCGACCGAACCCGGCTTCTTGGCGAGCGCCTCGTCGTAGGCCTTCATCGCATCGGCGAGCTTGGCGAATGCTTCCGCGACACGCCCCTTCACGTAGTAGAGGTGCGCGTTCTGCGGATCCTTGCCGATGGCCTCGCCAATGCGCTTGTCGGCCTCGAGCAGCTGGTTCAGGCCCAGGGCCGAAGTGGCGAGGTCGCCGAGGAGCGGGCCGTTCGCGGGATCGAGGGTGACGGCTGCTTCCAGCTGCTTGTGCGCCGAGTCCCACTCGTGCCGCGAGAGAAGGAAGGCGCCGTAGGCGGCGTGGATCTCCGCCGAGTTCGGATCGAGCTGGAGGGCGTTGCGGAAGCCCTTCTCCGCCTCGTCCGCCTGGTGGCCAGCGAGGGAGACCTTGGCGCGCAGCATCTTCGCCCGCGCCTCGTCCCCCGCGTCGAGCGTCTTGTTGGGCACTTCGGTCCCGAGCGCCTTGCTGAGGAGCTGCGAGGCCCCGGCGACGTCGCGATTGCGGAGCTTCACGTCGGCGAGCTCGATCAACGCGGGACCGTAGTCGGGAGCCGCGGCGAGCGCCTTCTCGAAGAACTGGGCGGCGTCGGGCGCGTTACGCTGCTTGGCGATCCTGCCGCGCGCGACGAGGAGCTTGGGAGTCGGATTGGCCTTGATGGCGGTGTCGAGCACCTGGCTGGCGCGCACGGGATCGCCGGCGCGGGAGAGGGCCAGGGCGTAGAGCCAGGAGGACTCGACGTCTTTCCCCTCGCGCGGGGCGAGGAGCTGGCGGGCCTTGATGGCATCGCCGCTCGCCAGCGCGAACGCGCCACGGGCACGCTCCTGCGAGGGTCCGGACCCCTTCATCTTCTCGACGGTGCGCTTGGCGAGATCCCAGTCGGCGCCGCTCTGGCCGTGCGCGAGCTTCATCTCGCTCGCGCAGAGCACGAAGAAGGCGCGGGTCTCGTCGTCGTCGGGTGCGCTGGCGAGAAGCTGCGCCCCGGTAGCGAGGGCTTCGCGGTCGGTCGCGAAGGTGCCGCGGCCGAGCTTTGCCTCGGCGGAGGTGATCGCCTGGCTGGCGGCGGCGGCCGTCTTCGCGCGAGGCAAGAGCATGTGGATCCAGAAATATCCGCGCGGCGTCGAGCCGGCGCGAATGCCGAAGTAGAAGACCCCCGCGATGGCGATGGCCGCGACGGTCGCGATGGCGAACATCGGGTTGCGCAGCGCCGTGCGCAGCGCACCTGCCGCGCTCGGGCCCTTCGCGCCGCCTTCCTGTCCCGGTTCCCACTTCGAGGTCGGGCGCGCGCCCGGCGGAGGCCGGGGCGCGATGACCGGAGGAATCCGCGTGCGCCCGGTCTTCGGGACCTCGTCGACCTCGAGCGATTCGCTTTCCGCGGACATGCTCGACTGAGGCGTCGGCAACCGATTCGACGGCGCGGGCGTGGGCAGCCGCGCCTCGGGCGCCGGCGTGGGGAGGCGCGCCTCCGCGGCAGAAGATGAAATCGGCGTCGGACGCGCGAGCTCGAAATCGATCCCGGACGGGTCGGGAATGTGGCCGTGCTGCGGGCCGGCGAAATCCATCGGGTCGAGGCCCGCCTTGGGGGCGAGCGCGGTGTCGTCCACCGCGACCTTGGGAGTGAGCGCCGTGTCCTCGTCGGGTAGCTTGAAGGAACCGGCCGGCGTCTGGCGGCGCGCAGGCGCCTGCGGAGCCGGGAGGTCGATGGCGAGAGGCGCCGCCGGACCGGAAAGCTCCGCCGCCAGATCGGGCAGCAAATCGCTCGGAGCGGGCGTCGGTACGCGGGCTTGCCGGGCGGGAGTCGCCCGGGCCGGCTCGGGCTTCGCGGCGGCCGCCGGGGTGGAGAGGGGGCTGTCGAGTCCGGGAAGCGGCAGCGCTTCTTCGTGCGACGGGGCCGGCATCGCCCGCTGCTCGACGCGAGGGGCCGGCGTCGGCGAGCGCCGCGGCGCGGGCGCCGGGGTCTGCGACGGCTCCATCACCGGAATCGGCGTCGAGCGGCGCGGCGATCCCGCGAAGGGTTTCTCGTTGCCGCGCGCCGCAGGTGCTGGAGTCTCGCCGCGCCGTGCTCCGGGAAGAGGAATCTGGTCGCGGTTCGGCTCCGGAGTCGAGGACCTCTCGATCGGGAGCGGAGCTTCCTCGGCAGTAGTCTGGGGAAGCGGAATCTCGGATTGCGCGGCACTGGCCGGCGCGGCCGCGGCGCTCGAAGGATCGATCCCCGGGAGCGGGATGGCGTCGTCGCCGATCTGCTCGGTCGGCGCATCCTCCGGCGCCGGAATCGTAGCGGCGGAGGGCGCGGGCTTCGCGGCGGCGGGCTTGGCGGAGGCGGCTTTCGCGGCGGCAGGTGCCTTCTTGAGCTTCGTCTGCGTTCCGGGAAGGGGAACCGCCGCACCGCTCTTGGCGGTGGCGCCTGCGCGTGCCGGAGCCTGCGGCGTACCTGGAAGCGGGACCGCGTTCCCCTTCCCCTTCTGCGGCTGCGCGGCGGACCTGGGCGTGCCGGGAAGGGGAATCTTCGCGGCCGTGGTGCGCGCCATCTTCGAACCGTCCTCGGGACGGTGCACGACGAACGCCGCCTTGCACTTCGGGCACTTGATCGACAACCCCGCGGGCGGCACGCGGCCGTCGTCGAGCTCGTACACCGCGGGACAGTGGGGACACTGGATACGCATCGTTTTTCGGAGAGCCTTTCCGGGGGAAGGACGGTACCATCCGGATCGCGCTGCCAGCAACGGACTGCAACGTCCACAAGGCCGGAAATCGGCGCGTTTTCGGTAGACAGCCCAGCGTGCCGCAGCGACACTGTGAGCCAGGGTGCCGCCCGGTCCCACACTGATCGCAGGCGGGGGACTTGCGGGGCTCGCCTGTTCGCGCGAACTGCGCGGTCCTTCGATCCTCGTCGAGGCTTCCGACCGGCTCGGGGGACTCGTTCGAACGGATGAGACGGAAGGCTTCCTCTTCGACTGGACGGGCCACTGGCTCCACCTGCGCGATCCCGGGATCCGCGCTCTCGTGGAAGAGCGATGGCTGAAGGACAACCTCCTCGTCGTCGCGCGGCGCGCGAGGATCTACAGCGAGAGCAGATGGACGGACTTTCCCTACCAGCACAACCTGCGCGGGCTTCCTCCGGAGACGATCCGCGACTGCCTGGTCGGATACGTGCAAGCGACGCTCGGCGAGGAGGGGCGCGCGCTCCGCGAACGGCCCCTGCGCAACGCGGCCGAGTTCATCGAGCGGCATCTGGGCCCTGGCTTCGCGCGGCACTTCCTCACGCCGTACAACGAGAAGCTGTACTGCGTCCCGTGCGAGGAGCTCTCGCCGGAGTGGGGCGGGCGGTTCATCCCCCGGCCTTCGCTCGACGAGGTGGTCCGCGGCGCGCTGGGGCTTCCGCAGTCGGCGGCCGGGTACAACGCTGTGTTCGTCTATCCGCGAGAAGGCGGCATCGAGTCGCTCTCCCGCGCGCTCGCCAAGGAGGCCACTTCCGAGGTGCGGCTCGGGACGCGGCTGGTTGCCCTCGATCTCCCTCGCCGCAGGGCACGGCTCTCCTCGGGCGAGGAGATCGCCTACCGCGCGCTGGTCTTCACCGCCCCGCTCTCCGCCGTCGCTCCTCTCGTCGAGGCGGGCGCGGGGCCGCAACCGATCGTCGAGGCCGCCCGCAAGTTGCGCTCGGTGAGCGTGACCACCGTGGAGATCGGCGCCGACGAGTCGGGTGGAGAGCGCTTCCACTGGGCGTACTTCCCCGAGCCGCGGTATCGCTTCTACCGGATCGGCTCGCCTTCCGAAGTGAATCCGCGGCTCGCGCCGCGCGGGGCGCGCAGCTTCGCCGTCGAGTTCGCCCATCGCGGCCCGGTGGACGCCGCGGCGCTCGTCGAGAATGCCGTGGCCGCTCTCTGCGAGTTGGGCCTCGCGGAGCGCTCGGGTATCCGCTTCGCCCGCGCGCGCACCATTCCCGTCGCCTACGTGCTCTTCGATGCGGAACACGCCGCCGCGCGCGACGAAGTGCTCGCCGGCCTCCGGAAACATGACGTCGTCGCGGCGGGACGGTACGGAAGGTGGGAATACAGCTCGATGGAAGACGCCCTCCTCTCGGGGCGCGAAGCGGCGCGGGCCCTCTCCGGATGAACGTTCCCGATCTCTCGATCGTCATCCCCGTCTACAACGAGGCGGGGATCGTGCGCGCCGCGTGCGAGGAGCTTTGCGGGAAGCTCGATGGGCTCGGCTGGGACTACGAGCTCATCTTTGCCGAGAACGGCTCGCGCGACGAGACGGTCAGAATCCTCGAGGCCCTCTCCCGCGAGCGGCCGCGCATCCGCTACCTGCACGAGCCGGCGCCAAACTACGGACGCGCGCTCAAGCACGGCATCCTCGAGGCCCGCGGGCGTACGGTGATTTGCGACGAGATCGACCTGTGCGACGTGTCCTTCTACCAGCGCGCCCTGCCGCTCCTCGCGGGTGGCGCCGACCTCGTCGTCGGCTCCAAGGCGATGAAGGGCGCGAACGACGCAAGGCCGCTGGTGCGGAGGGCGGCGACCCGGATCGTGACGTTGCTCCTTCGCGCGGCGACGGGGTTTCGCGGGACCGACACCCATGGCGTGAAGGCGTTCGTGCGGGACCGGATTGCTCCTATCGCGGAGGTGTGCAAGGTGGAGCGGGATCTGTTCGCTAGCGAGCTGGTCATCCGCGCGCAGCGGATGGGGCGGGACGTGCGGGAGATCCCGATCGCGCTGCGGGAGAAGCGGCCGCCGAGCATACAGCTGTTTCGCAGGGTGCCTCGCGTGTTGAGGGGATTGGTGCAATTGGGATGGGCTATCAGATTCGATAGGTGAATCACCGTCGTTGACGTTGACGACCACGTCCCTTGGCGAAGGCTCGAATCCTAGAAGTCGTGCGTCCACAACACGGAAATCTCCTGCGTCCTGTCCCCCACCGTCCCCTCCGCCGCGATGCTCCTGCTGATGTCGTACTCGATATGTCCCTCGACGGTGTTCTCGTTGGGCGACGGGATCAGCCTCTGCCGGTATCCGATGTAGATGCGGTCCCCGATGTACTTGCCGATGCTCGCCTGGGAGAGCATCCCTCCCTGCGTCTCGACCGTGAGCACGTCCACCGGCAGGATGCTGCGCAGCGAGTTGCGCAATTGCCCGAAGAGCAGACCGCCGAGAACGCTCGACGCCGCTCCTTCCAGATCGACGCTCCCGCCGTTGGTGCTGGCGCGCCCGGATTCGCGGCCCGTGGCGAGATAGAAGGCGATGGCGTCCTGGTCCATGGGCGGGTCCGAGGAGAGTTGAACGTCCGGGTCCTTGGCGCTGCCGGCGACGTTGATGGTCACCTTGGGCTTCCCGGGCGCCGCGTCGAAGACGGCCTTGATCTCCAGCTCCGGATTGTCGATCTCACCGCCGGTCTCGATGATCTTGGCGTCCGAGATGGTGAATCGGCGCCCCAGCGCGGAGAACGATCCTTGTGGCGCATGGATGACGCCGTCCGCGGTCGGCACTTCGGGATGCCGCGCGTCGTAGTCGAAGGCCAGGCTGCTCTGGATGGGGAACTCGAAGTCCTCGGCCGCGACGTAGATGCGGTCGATGTCCAGCTTGGCATGCGCGCGGAAGTTCGACTCGGCCCGTGCCTTGGCCTCCGCCTCGACCTCCTCCGGTTCCTTGCCGACCGGATGAGGCTTCTCGCCTTCGTGGACGAGGACCACGTCGGGATTGGGCTTCAGATTGGGCAGCTTCTTGTCCGGTAGGCGCAAGACCTTCACCGTCGCGCCCGGGATCTTCGCGTTCACGGTGAGAAGCCCGTTGGTGTAGTCGCCGAAGGTATCCAGCTCGCCTTCGACTCGAGCCACTTCTTCGCCCGCCTGCCGGACCGGGACCGCTCCTTTGGGAAGCTGCTTTCCGTCGGCGCGCTTGCGGTCGCGCACCGACTCGTCGTCGCCGAGATGGACCTCGCCGGTGAACTCCATCTTGTCGCCGCCCTCCGGCAGCGCCTTGCGGGTCCCGGCGAGGATGGCAGCGAACGTTCCGCCGCCGCTGCTTCCGGTGATGCGGTCGATGACCACTTCCTTGGTGGAGAACTTGGCGTCCATGCCCACGTCCTCGAACACGCCTTGCCCGACCACGTCGAAGAGCGCGTTCTTGAGGTGCGCCTCGCCCTCGGGCACCGGCTTGCCGACGAGCCCGGACACCTTCACCTCGGCGTCGAGGGTCCCGCCGGCCCGGCGCACGAGCGGAGCGATTCCGGAGGCGAAGGCGAGGTCGAGCTTCTTGGCCGAGATCTCGCCGGTCAGCTTTCCCTGGCTCACGGAGGAGAACCCAGTGCGGAGGAGCGTCCGGCCTCCCAGGTCGGCGTCGACGCGCGCGTGGGCGAGGAAGGTGCCGCCGCCCGGCGGATTGATGCCGATGTGCAGGAGGGCGAACGCGGAGGTCGCTTCCACATACAGGTCCGCGTTGCCGATCTTCTTCTCGCGCGCCAGCACGTCCTTGACGTCGAGGCGGCCTTCGAGGCGCGGCTCGGCGGCGGATCCGGTCAGGACGAAATGCCCCTCGAGGCGGCCCTCGGCGGGAAGGTCGGGCTTTCCCGCGAGCTGCGCCATCCGGCCGATGACGAGGCCGGGGACGTCGAGAACGACATTCACGGGGCGGCCGAGGAGCGGGTCGAGCGTCGCCCGGTCGCCGCGGCTGCGCACGAGCTCCACCAGCTCGGCGCCGGAAATCTTGAAGGTGGAATCCGCGCGCATCACGGCCTCGCCGTTGGCTTGCGCGCCCAATCCGAACTTCACCTGGTCGTCGATGGCGAGGTCGCTCTGGAAGGAGAGCCCGTGCAGCTTCTGGCCGACGACGATGGACTGCCCGTGCGCGGAGGCGACGACCTTGGGCGCGTCGGCGGTGCCCGTGAGCTTCACGCTCAGGCCGAGCTCTCCGGAGCTCTCCGGCGGAAGCGCTCCCGCGCGGGCCAGCCGGTCGAGGGGCAGCCGGTCCACCGAGAGGGCCGCCTGGAGCGGGCGAGCGAGGATGCGAGAGAGATACGCGCGCTCCTTGAGCGCGCGAAGCAGATCCAGCGGGACCTGCGCGGAGAGCATCGCCGTCGGCTCGCCCGAAAGGGCGACCGCCGCATCGAGGGCCGCGCGCCCTTTCCCGAGGAGGAGCCCGGCGCGTACGTCCACCCCCCGCAGCTTCGCAGTGCCGAGATCGTGCGCATCGAGGGATAGCGTGGCGTCCGGAGCACCCAGGGTCCCGGAGGCGACGAGGCGGAGCGACACCGTCCCGGTTACCCCCATCTTCTGGCCGCGCTCGATGTGGAGCCGCTGGGCGAGGTCGGCGAGATCGACGCCGCGCAAGGACGCGTCCGCCTTGATCGGTGTTCCCGCCGCTTCGCTGGGATCGGGGCGGATGGGTCCGTCGATCTGGAACTCGAAATCGGGCCCGCGCTGCGCGCGGACGAAGCCCTCGGCGCGCAGGCGCGGCCCATGGAGGTGCGCATGCGTGTGCGCGTCGATCGGGACCTCTGCAGTCCGCGCCACCGCCATCTCCGAAAGGTCGAGCTGCAAGTCGACTTCCGGCTGCGTCTTGCGGCCCGAGACGACCACGTTCCCGTCGACCATGCCCCGGAGCCCGAGGTTGGGAGGCAGCGCGAACTTCGGCAGGTATTCGAGGTCCAACCTGGTCAACACGGCGGCCGCGTCCATCGTCTTTTCGCGCAGCTGCGCCGAGACGCGCAGCGCGCCGTGCGGTCCCACCAGATCGAGCGGCTCCACGATCGTTTCCCCGGCGCGGAAGTGGACCCGCACGGGGTGCGCGAGGCGAAGCTCATTGCCCGGATACGTCACGAGGAAGTTGGAGAGGAGCAGGCCGTCCCTGTCGTCGTCGATGCGAGCGTCGCCGGCGACCTGCATCTGGCCCTCGGAGACTCCGGAAGCGACGCGCAGGTGGGCCATCGGCCACGCGAGCTGCATGTCGATCCGCGGCGCCTTCAGGGCGATCTGCCCGAGTTGCAAGTCGGTCGCGGTCACCAGGAGCTTTCCGTCGGGCGCCTTGAGGTTTCCGCCCAGGTTGCCGTCGATGGCGATGTTCGTTCCCGCGAACCGGGCGTCCTGGCGGAAACGCGGTGCGCGCAGATGCAGATTCGCCTGCGGCCTTTTCGGCGATCCCGTCAGGTGCGCGCTGATCTGCGCCGAGCCCGCGAGGGGTATCGACGGCGTCTTGCGGAATGTTCCGATCGCCTTCCCGACGGCGGAGAGATCCGGCGCCTGCACGTCGAGATCGAGCGCCATCGCGTCGAACGCCGCCTCTCCATGCATCGACAAACGCAGGCCGAGGGCAGTCGCGGTGAAAGCGCGGATGAGCGCCTTTCGCCCCTGCACGTCCGCCGTCAGGTCCGCCTTCATCTCTCCCATGCGCTCGAGGTGCGCAGGTCCGAGGTGGACCTTGGCGTGCAAGTCGCCGCGGACGCCGTGCTCGTCGAAGGTGGGCGTGCCTTTCCCGTTCGCCTCCACGCGGCCGGTCACCTTGCCGTTCGGTCCGGCCCGCGCCACCGCGGCGGGATCGACGTCGTCGAGCTGCAGGGCGACCGACCAGCGCGGTCCCTGATCGAGAGTGGCGTCGGCATCGAGCGCGACCTTCCCGCCCCCAGCCTCGAGCCGCGCCATCGTCACCACCCGCTGCCCCTCGAGGCGCACGGTGGCCTGCCCGCGCACCTCTCCGCTCAGGGCACCCGGCTTCCCGCGCGAGAGCGCGTCGAGGTCCTCCGGAAAAAGGCGCAGATCGCGAATCTCCACCGTGCCGCGCCGCGTGCCGAGATCGAGCGACCCGGAAGCGCGTGCGCCGCTCTTTCCCGCCGAGATGCGCGCCTCGCGAAGGTCGAGCTTGCCCGTATTGGTGGGACCGTCGACGGTGGCGTCGACGCCGACGGCGATCGGCAGCTTTCCGGGCTGCAGGAGCTGCCCCGACAGGGCCAGGGCGGCAGCCGTCTTGTCGGCCGCGTAGTGCGCGCGTCCGTCGCGCACATCGACGCGGTCGAGAGCGAAGGAAGGCGTCTCCTTCGGCGCAGGCCGCATCGCGACCGAACCTTGCTCGAGGGAGATCCCGGTCACGTCGATGACCCAGGCGAACGGTCCCTTTTGCTGGTCCGGCTGGGGAGGCTCGCGGGGAGCGAGAGCGCGGCTCAGGGTCGTCGTCGGCTTCCCGTCCGGACCGGTTACCGTGGCGATGTCGATCCAGGGGCGCACGAGCCGCAGCTCGCTGATCATGATCTTGTGCGCCTTGAGCGCGATCGGATTCACGTGAACGCAGGCCCGCTCGGCGCGCAGCACCTCGATGCCGTCCGGGTCGCGCAGGTCGACCGCGTCGGCGCAGACCTCGAGGAACCCGCGCACCTCGATGCGGGAGACGGCGAGCCTTCCCTGGATCGCCTGCTGCGCCTGCTTGGTGACCTCGATGCCGAGGCTCCGGGCACCGTTTCCGGTATGCAGCCAGACGAGCCCCAGGACGATCGCCAGGAGGACCAAACCGAACAGCGCAGCGATTCCGAGGCCGATGCCGCGGCCGATCCGCCGGCCCCTTCCCTTCTGCCGGGGAGCGGGCGGACGCACCACAGGCGGGCCGGGCAAGTGCGCCGTCGTCGGCTCGGGTGGATGAGGCTCGCCCACGCGAGTGCAGTTTAGTCCGTGGTGAGTGCAAGCGCAGGAAAGAGACGGTCAGAACGCCTCGCCGAGGGTGATGTGATAGGCCCAAGGCGCCTGGCGCGTGCAGGCCGGATCCTGGTTGCAGGCGGATGCGACCCGGGTTTGCTGGACGTTGCCGGCGGCGGGCAGGATTTGCTCCTGCGGGTTGAGAACGTACCCCACGTCTACCCGGATCGGACCGAATGGCGTCAGGTAGCGCAGTCCGATCCCGGGCGCGACTTCGAGTACACCCTGCCACGGCAGAGCCGGTTTGGGCGTGATCCGGCTCGCGTCGGTGAAGACGACGAAGGCGGTGTGCTTCAGGATGAAGTCGGTATAGAAGCGCGCCTCCGCCGCGATGAGCGCGGAGCCGTTGCCACCGATCGGAATGTAGCCCGTGTATTGCTGCGGGATGCTCGTCCCGCTCGTGCTGCCCACTTTCGGCCCTTGCTGCAGGGGCGCGTACCCGCGCTGGAAGCTCTGCCCTCCTCCGAAGAACCGCTGCGTGAACGGGCTCGCCAGCGGATTCTGATCGGAACCTTCCAGGATGAGCGCGCCATACTGCGCCCTGGCGGCGAGGACGCCGTATTTTCCGAGCGGCATGTAGCCGCGGATCTCCGGCTCGACGCGGAAGTACGTGAACGATCCCGGCTTGAGGGTCTGCTGCAAATCGAGGGTGGCGAAGAAACCGACCGTCGGCTCGAGCACGTTGTCGCGCGAGTCGTACGTGTAGCGGATCTCGGGATAGGTCAGGTTGCAGGACGGGATGCAATTCTTGAGGAGGGCGAGGTTCGGACCGCCTTTGTTGATGAGCGTCTGTAGGTCGGCGCTCGGCAGATCGACCTTGAAATACCGGACGAAGTTGATCGCAGGCGCGATGCTGTGGCGGCCCCGCCGGTACACGAGCGAGCCTCGCGCGGCGACCTCGTCGTAGTCGAAGCCGAAGTTGATCTCGCGCGCGAACTCGGCGCGGCTGACGAAGTCGAGACCAGGAAAGAAGACGGTCGGGACGGTGAGCTGCGCGCTCGTCAGCGTCGCGATTCCGTTGGACGTCGACTGGGCGATGTTGGGGACGAAGGCGTAGCCGATGGTGGACGCCAGCTCCAGCCTGCGCAGCCCACCGAGGAAGTTGCGATTGGTGTACTCGGCACGGAGCCGCGGAACTTCCCAGCGCGACTCCTCCACCTGGCCGCCGATCCCGAAGCGCGTGGTCTGGAACGGCGCCTCGCGCACGTTGATCCGGACCGCGGCGATGGGGGTCTCGCCCAGAGGCTCGAGGCTGACGCGTACGGCGGCGAAAGCGCCCAGGTTGTAGATGCGCTGCTGGGCGAGCTCGAGGGCGCTCGGCTTGAAGATGTCGCCCTGGTCGATCCCGGCCGCCTGGATGATCTCCTTGACGGGAACGCCGCGCGCTCCGTACACGAGCACGCGCCCGAACCGGTACCGCTGTCCGGGCTCCAGCTTGTAGGTGATGTGAGCGCTCGCGTCGTGGGTGTTGACCTCCACCACTCCGGAGTCCCTGGCCTCGGCGAAGCCATGCTCCTTCATTCCGCGGACGAGGACGTCCTTGCTCTTCTCGTAGTCGTCCTCGTCGAACGAGTCGCCCTTGTGCATGGGCAGCTGGTCGTCGATGTCGTGCAGCTCGTCGTTGGTGAGAGGACCCTGGCCCTGGTAGTCGATGGCCCCGACGCGGGCGCGCCTTCCTTCGTCGATGGTGGTCACCAACCGGACGCGACCCTTGTCGTCGCGCTCCTCTCTCATGTCGGTGATCTTCGCCTCGTAGAAGCCCTTCTCGTTGTACCAGCGGATGATGCGCTTCTTGTCGATCTCGAACAGATCCGGGTCGTAGTAGCGCGCGGTCTTGGAGAAGAACCCGCTGGTGGGCTGGCTCGCGATGTGGTCGCGCAGCTCGCCCGACTTGATCGAGTGGTTGCCGGCGAAGTCGATGGCGACGAGGACGGGGCGGCCCTCGAACGGAGTGGAGGGCGTCGCGCAACCGGCGAGGATGGCGCAAAGGACGATCGCGGCGCGCAAGTTGGGGTCGAGGCTGGAGCGCATCGCGCGGGCGCTCACCGGATGCTCCGGCCTGCGGCCTCCGCCCGTCGCAGGCGAAGCCCGCTCCTCCGTTCTCCCGTCAGGTGCGTTGCCTCAAGAGCAGATGCAGGTTCGCCTTCTCCCAGCCCCGCGCCCGGACGTAGCCGGGGAAGGAACGCTCGCGCTCGCGGAACTCGGGGCCGTGCACCACGCGCCGGCCGTCGCTCCCAACCGCGGGCGGAACGGCCTGGTGCAGCATCTCGTGGAAGACGACCAGCTCCACGAAGTGGCGGGGCACCTGCTCGTGGTCGAGCGCGGGATGGATGCGGATGAGCTTCTGCTCGTGGAGGTAGACGCCCATCTTCATCGAGCTGCGCCGTCCGAGGGGCGCCCGCCTGCCCCATCCGATGCGCGCGTCGATCTTGCCGCCGAACTGCTCGGCGTTGAGGCGGGCGAAGATCGCCGCCAGGTCGTGCACGCGGCCGCGCTGCTCGAGGGCGGGCAGCGGGCGGTCGCAGGGAGGGCGGATGAGGTCGCGGTGATCGCGGATGTATGCGTCGATGGCGCGGCCGTGGGTGCGGCGGTTGCGGCCGGTGAACCCGGCCAGCGCGCGGACCACGTCCTCGTGTGCGACGGCGAACATGTGGTGCAGTCGGAAGCGCACGCGCCCCTGCAGGCGCTTGTACGAAACCATGGTCCAGGCGTTGTCGGTGAGCTGTACCTCGACCGGCTCCCGCATCAGCCGGGTGAGCTCGTCGGCGAGGACCGTGCCCGCGTGCGGGGCGGCAGCGGGCTGCGTCGCGGCGGTCTGTCCGGGCCGGCCGGCGAACAGCTGGAGCTGCAGTTGCTTCATGCCCTCCACTCTAAGAGCAAGGTCGATCGGTCAGCAAGCGGCAACGCGGGTGGGCGCCCGCCATGCGGCGACGATCGAACGGCGCGCGCGGCGTTCGCCTCGGAACGGGACCCGCGCGGGCGCGATGCGCAGGGCCTCCGTGACGACGATTTGCGCGCAAACGATCGGGAAAAAGTGGGTTCACTATTAGTGAAGTCGATTTCACTCGATAAAATGGACGATCCGGGCCCAGCCGATTCCTTGACACGCAGGATCGCGCTCTCTATCGTGCGCCGCTGAGTGGATGCGCGCGCGACGCACCACCTAGCCCGATCTCGCGGAGGGAACTAAACGATGCCAGTTGGAAAGAGGAAGACGAAGAAGAGTACGGGTCGTAAGACCGCCGGTCGCAAGGCCACCAAGAGGAAGACGAAGAAGTAGCCCGGCGCGGCCGGGCGGCCTTGCCTGGCGAGGCCGCCCGCGGGCCCGGCGCCACTCTGGACGACGCCGACGAGCCGCTCCTCCCAGACCGACGCAGTTCCCCTCGCGCGCCGCGCGCGCCTCCTCCTCACGCTTCGTGCGCTCCTTCCCGCCTCGCTGCAGAAGCTCTGGCTTCCCTCCCCCTCCCTCGCCGTCCTCCAGCTCCGCGTCCCGGGCCGCACCATCCTGGCGGTCGTCGACGCGCGGCTCGTGCTCGCGGCGCTAGCGGACGAGCGGCCCACCTCGATCGAGTCGACGCCGCGCTCGCAGGCGACGCTCCGCTCCGCGCTGGAAGGGGGAACGCTGACCTCGGCGCGGTTCGAGACCGCATCGACGGGCGGGCGCGAGAGCGACCCCGCGATCCGGCTCACCGTCGAAACGGAGTCCGGCATCCGCGCCTTGATCGCGGAGCCGCACGCGGGAGCGCTGCTCCTCCTGGCGCCGGCAGAAGGCGGCGAGCGCATCGTCTGGGCCGGAAGCGGCGCCGGCGCCGCGCGCCGTCCCGGATCCACCTATCCCAAAGCGGTCGCCGTCGAGCCTGCTGCCGAGGACCGGCAGGTCGAGGGGGCGGATCAAGAGCTTCTGCGCGATGCGGTCGCGGCCGAGGAAGCGTCGGGCGTCGCGGCGCGCAAGAAGGATCTCGAGAAGCGCCTGCGGGCGAAAGCGCAGAAGCTGCGCCGCACGCTCGCCGCCATCGAGGAGGATGCCGCGCGGGCCGGAGCGGCCTCGGGCGACCGGCGCAAGGGCGAGTTGCTCGCCGCGCACGCCTCGTCGGTGCCGCGCGGCGCCCGCGAGGCGCGCGTACCCGATTGGGCCGATCTCGATCCCGATGGTTCGCCCCGCGAGGTGGTGTTGAGGCTCGACCCGGCGCTCTCCCCCCGGGAAAACGCCGAGCGCTGGTTCAAGCGTGCGCAGCGCTATGCGGCGGCGCTTCCCCGCATCGCCGCTCGCCGCGCGGAAGTTTCGGCGGCGCTCGAAGCCGCCCAGGCGCTCCTCGAGCGCGCCGGATCGATCCGCGACGCGGAGGGCCTGCGCGCGGTGGAAGCGGAAGGGGGCGCGGCGCCGCGGCAGAAGCGGCCCTCGCGTCCGGGACGGCCGCAGCCGCGCGTCCCGTACCGGACATTCACCTCGGCGAGCGGAGCGCGCATCCTGGTCGGCCGCAGCGCGCGGGACAACGACGAGCTACTGCGGGCGGCGCGGGGGAACGACCTGTGGCTGCACGCCCGCGGGGTGCAAGGATCGCACGTGATCGTGCCCGATCCCGGCGCCGCGCCCGACCCGCGGACGGTGCGCGACGCCGCGCTGCTTGCGGCGCACTTCTCCAGCGCGCGCGGCTCCGAGGGGGCCGAGGTGGCCTGGACCCGCCGGAAGCACGTCCGCAAGCCGAAGGGCGCCGCTGCAGGCGCGGTGACCTTCACCCAGGATCGGACCATCCGCGTACGCCTCGACGATGCGGTCCTGCGCGCCCTGCTCGCCTCCGAGGAAGCGGCGGTTTGACGCGAGCACCAAAGCCGGTTCTGCGGCATCCTCCTGGATCGTGCGTACGCTTCCCTTTCTCACCTTCCTCGTCGTCATCGTCCTGATCCTCGGGAGCATGCACTACTACCTGTGGGCGCGGCTGGTGCGCGATCCGCAGCTTCCGCCCCTCGCCGCGCGAACCCTGACCCTTGTAGTGGTGGCGTTGGCGATCGTCCTGCCCCTCTCGCTCGTCATCGTGCGCCGCTTGCGAGGCCACGTCGCGCCCGCGTTCGTGTGGATGGCGTTCTTGTGGATGGGGATCGGCTTCTTGCTCGCGGCGTTCCTCGGGTTCGTCGACCTGGGCCGCTTCGCGTTGTGGGCGGCGCGCAGGCTCGGTGGAAACGATGCGGTCGCCGATCCGGCACGCCGCATCTTGCTCGCTCGCGCGCTGGCGGTCGGAGTCTCCGGCGCCGTGCTCGGCCTCGCCGGCTCCGGAGTGAAATCCGCCCTCGGGCGGTTGCGGGTGAAGGAGGTCCCGGTCCGCCTCGCCGGCCTGCCTGCGCAACTCGATGGCTTCCGCTTGGTGCAGATCACCGATCTCCACATCGGCGCGCTGCTCCACCGCGGCTGGGTCGAGGGCGTGGTCGAGCGCGTGCTGGGAACGCGTCCCGACGCGGTGGCGATCACCGGCGACCTCGTCGACGGGTCGGTGGAAGAGCTTCGCAACCACGTGGCGCCGCTCGCCGCACTCGCCTCGGCCCCGCGCGGCGTGTTCTTCGTCACTGGCAACCACGAGTACTACTCCGGCGTCGATCAGTGGCTGCGGCACTTGCCGACGCTCGGCATCCGGCCTCTGCGCAACGAGCGTCTCGAGCTTGCTCCCGGGCTCGACCTCGCCGGGATCCACGATGCCTCGGGTACCGGGACGCGCGGCTTTGCGCCCGACCTCGACCGCGCCCTCGCCGGCCGGCAGCAGGGACGTCCGCTGGTGCTGCTCGCCCATCAGCCTCGCCAGTTCGCCGAAGCCGCGAAGAAGGGCGTCTCGCTCACGCTCAGCGGGCATACCCACGGCGGGCAGATCTGGCCGTTCTCCTGGATCGTCGCGATCGTCCAGCCCTACCTCGCGGGGCTTCACCGCAGCGGCGATGCCCAGATCTATGTCAGCCGGGGAACGGGCTTCTGGGGCCCGCCGATGCGCGTCTTCGCGCCGCCCGAGATCACGCTCCTGACCCTGCACCCCGCATGAGGGCTCCCGCGATCCAGACGCTCGTCGGCCGGGCGAGGAGAGCAGGTTGCGCAATCGCTTCCTCGGGAACGAGGAGAAGGTCTGCGCGCGCATCGGGGGCGATGGTGCCCTCGATCCCCGCGAGCAGCGCCGCCTCGTGGACGGCCTCCAGGATCGCGTCGAAAGAGAGGCCCGCAGCCGCGAGCAAGGAAAGCTCCTCGGCATCGATTCCGGGCGAGGTTCCTTCGTTCCCCAGATCCGTTCCGTAGGCGACGATTGCCCCCGCCTCGCGCAGCAGTCTGAGATTTTCGATGCCTTCGCCGCCATAGGCGTGCAGCGTGGAGATGACTCGCAAACGCCGGGCGCCGATCTCCTGGACCAGGGCGTCGGGCAGCGCGCCTGTGGGAGCGTGAGCGAGCACGTCCACTCCGGCGTCGACCGCGAGGCGGACGAGCTCGGGGTCGAGGGCATGCACGGCCACGAGGAGGCCGCGCCGGTGCGCCTCGTCCGCGGCCGCCCGCGCGATGCTGGCGTCCAGCACGGGAAAGCGGGCATCGAGCGCCAGCTTCACGAACCGCGCACCGAGCGCCGCGACGCGCGCGACGGCATGGCGCGCCTCCTCCTCGGTCGCGATTTCCAGGCCGTAACCGTTCGCGCCCCAGCTCTGGGTCGGATAGCCGCGCGGCGCGGTGAGAAGCGGGCCCGCGAACGCGACCTGCAGCGGGTCGAGGTCGCGAAACGACGGCACGAGCGGCTCCGGGGCGCCGAGATCGAGCACGGCGGCGACTCCGCCGCGCAGGAGGGCTTCGGACTCCGCCCGCATGTCGCCCGCGATGGCGAGGTGCACGTGCGCGTCGGTGAAGGCAGGAAGAAGCAGCTGTCCGCTCGCCTCGAACGCGCGTGCCCCGCGCGGCGGTCGCGAGGCAATCTCGACGATGCGAGACCCTTCCAGCGCGACCGCGACGTCTGCCTGCTGCCCGGCGCTGCGCGCGCCGGCGATCCAGAAGACGGGCACCGCGCGAGATTACCTGCGTGCTAGGCTCCCTTGCATGCCGGGCGAGGCCGACGAGCTGATCCTGAAGATGCAGCACCTCGAGGCCGAGGCCCGCGCGCAGGAAGAGACCCGGCGTCTCGAGGAGCGGGGCAGGTCCCTCAAGTCGCGTGCGCAGCAGATGGCGTGGGCGGCGCAGATCGAGCTCGACGCGGCTACCAGCCGGCAGCGCGAGGGTGAAGAGAAGATCGAGCGCGCCAAGACGCCGGGCACCCCTCCGCTCGACGCCGCCGACCTGCTCGCGCAGGGCAAGCAGATCGCCGCGGAAGGGCGCACGCGGGTGGTAAAGGCGCGCGCCCGCCTCAACTACGCGCTGGACCAGATGGACGAGAGCGAACGCCAGGAGCTCGAGGCGCTCCACGCCAGCGCTCGCGCCGAGACCCACGCGCAGCTCGCCGAGGACCCGCTCTTTGCGAAAGCGCCTGCGCCCGGGCCTGCCTCCCCTCCGGAGGACGAGGGCGAGGGCGCCTGACGGGACGCAGGCGGATCGCGCTGCGCGCACTGGCAGCGCTCGCGCT
>VBKL01000237.1 GCA_005879805.1 Deltaproteobacteria bacterium
CGCCTGCAGCGCGCGCGCCGCGATCAATATGCCGGCCGAGGGTGCCACGCCGCAGAGCGTGGAGGCGGCGCTGAAGAGCGCGAGGCCGAGCAGGAAGATGCGCTTGCGACCGACGCGATCGGCAATGCGTCCGGCCGGCACGAGCAGCGCCCCGAACACGATGGTGTACGCGTTGAGGACCCAGGAGAGCTGGGCGGCGGAGACGTGCGCGAACGTCGCGCGGATCGCGGGAAAGGCGACGAAGAGCACGGTACCGTCGAGCGAGACGACGAACACCGCCACGCTGGTGAGCGCGAGCGTTCGCCAGGCCGAAGAAGAAGGCGTCATCTCCGGACCAGCGTGATCATGACCTCGATACCTCGCGCTTCCTGGTCAGTACGCGGATCCAGAATTCGCGCGAGGCGCGCAGGATGGCAGAGCTCAACTCGTCGTCGTCCACCGCGCGCGCGATGGCGAGGGCCCCGACCAGGCCCGCCAGCAGCGCATGGCGCGTCGCGGACGGCGTGCTCGGCGCGAGTTGCTCCAGCCGCGCCAGAGCGCTGCGTACGCCGTCGCTGTAGGTGCGCCGGACCGCATGGGTCTGGCGCGCCATGTCGGAGGCCAACGCGGGCAACGGGCATCCGGCCCCCGGCGCGTCGCGATGTGCTTTGCTCAGATAGCCACGCACCACCTGCTCGGCCGAATTTGCCGGTCCGCGAGCCAGCCCCGATTTCGCGAACGCCTCGGAGCAAGCTTCCGCGGCCAGCGCCTCCTTGCTTTCGAAATGGCGGTAGAAGCCGCCGCCCGTCATGCCAAGCTCCGCCATGACGTCGTTCACAGAGGCCGCGTCGATGCCGCGCTCGCGAAAGAGCCGCGAGGCGGCTTGCACCGCCGCCGTGCGCGTGCGCGCGGTTTCTTCACGCGACCGACGCACGCTTTGCTCCCGTCTCCTCGAGCCCGAAGTCTTTGCGGAGCGCGCCGTCGAAGATGCGCGCCGGCAGATATCGGCGCAGGCGCACGAGCAGGCCAGCGCGCCGCCCGGCCGGGTAACGGAGGCGCGGCTTTTCGGCGGTCGCGGCTTCCAGCACCGCCTCGGCAACGACCTCCGGTTCGTCGCCAGCGCTCAGCGCGGCGCGCATCTTTGCGTTCGTGCGACCGAGGGCGGCGGCGTAGTCGGCGATCAGGGCGGGCGCCGACGATCCGTTGCTATCGAAGTTCGTGCGCGTGAAGGCAGGCTCGACGAGCGCGACACGGATACCGAGCGTGCGGGTCTCGTGGTCCAGCGACTCGGCCAGCCCCTCCAGCGCGTGCTTGGACGCCGCATAGAAGCCCATGAACGGCGCGGGCAAGAAGCCGAGCACGCTGCTGATGAAGACGATCCGCCCGCTTTTCCGTGCCCGCATCGCCGGCAGCACAGCTTGCGTCATCCGGACCGCTCCGAAGAAGTTCAGGTCGAACAGGTCCCGCGCCTGTCCCAGCGGGGTCTCTTCGAACGCTCCGTTCAGCGATCCGCCGGCATTGTTCACCAGAAGGTCGATGTGGCCCGCCTTGGCGAGCACTTCGTCGACGCCTCGCCGGATCGACGCGGCGTCCCGGACGTCCAGCAACACGCGCTCGACCTTCTCGGGAACGATGCTCGCCTCGGACCGCGCCGTACCGAAGACCCGGTATCCCCGCGCGACGAGTGCGCGAGCGGTCGCGTTTCCGATGCCCGACGACACTCCCGTGACCACCGCCACTGAACTGTTCATGATTTCTCCGTAGTATTAGATGGCGATCGCCATCTAAATCATCCGATGCCGCCGCGGCCCGGTCGATTCATCACCGTTCCGTCTCACGCGCGTCGGGTGGACCGCGGTACTCGCAAGAGTGCGGGGCGGTTAACTTGGCCGCGACGACCCGCTCGGCGCGCCATTGGCCGCGCAGGTCGACCTGCTGCAGCTCGGCGGTCTGCTCGAACGCGGCGCCGCTGAGGGGGCCGGCCGTGATCCGGCCACGTAGCACCATCCTTCCTTGCTTCCAGTCGATGGTCCCGTCCACGTCGGCGGCAAAGCTTTCCTCCGGCGCGCCGGAGACGAAGACGATCCCTTCGACCTGCCACACGGGCCGGTTCGACTCGATTGCGGGGCCCTTGTCGGCGAGCAGGATGAGCATCCCACCCGGAACGCCTCCACCCGCGGTGCCGGTCCACATGAGGTCCTTCCCATTGCCGGCCACCCCGCTGAATGGTGTCGAGAACGTCCCGCTGCCGCGCACCGGGTTCACGCCCACGTCGATGGAGGTGGGAAACTGGTTGCCCCCGCCGACCACACGGTACGTGGCGGCCGGAGTCCGGTTCAGGAGCGCCCGTCCAGGACCCGGGCTCTGCGCCTGAGCGGTCGCGGCCGAAGCGGCCAGGCCGATCAGGATCAAGGCGGGCATGACGATCGGCCGGCGAGGGTGGGAGCGAGTGGTGCGAGACATCGGGGCCTCCTTTTGTGCTGGCGAACCTGCTGATATTGACACCGTCAACATAGATGCCCGGCCGGGTCTACGGATTCGCTGGAATGTTTCCAGTGTTAAGATCGGCCCCATCAGCTCCACTCAGAGGGAGCCGCATGCCCAAGCCCCGAGCTCGCTCAGCCGCATCCGCCCGGCCCGCCGCGCCCTACCATCACGGCGACCTCCGGCGCGCCCTGATCGACACGGCGCTCGCCATGGTCACCGAGGAGGGCGCGTGGAATTTCACGCTCCGCGAGGTCGCGCGCCGGGCGGGCGTGAGTCAGGCGGCCCCGTACAACCATTTCGAGGACAAATCAGCGCTGCTCGCCGAGGTGGCGGCGCTCGGCTTCCAGTCGCTCAGGCAAACAATGGACGCGGCTGCCCGCGGGCAGCCGCGCTCTGGGCGCCAAGCTCTCGCCGGGGTCGGCGCCGCCTACGTCCGGTTCGGGGTCGAGCACCCGGCGCACTACCGCTTGATGTTCGGGGCCGAGCTGGCCGACAAGGCGCGCCACCCCACCCTCCAAGCGGCCAGCGACGCGACCTTCGCGGTCCTGACCGGCGTGCTGGAGCGCGGCCAGGCTTCGGGCCAGGTCCGCCGGGGGGCCGTGCGCGATCAGGCGCTCGCGGCGTGGTCGCTGGTGCACGGCCTTACGACCCTGTTGATCGACCAGCGCCTGAGCTTCCTCGGGGTCTCGACCGGCGATGCCGAGCGGCACGCGCGGCTGGCGGGGATGACCCTGTTCGCGGGCTTGAGCGCCAAAACGGCGTCGCATCGCAGTCGCGGGTAGACTCGCCCGCCGTGCCGCCGTCGCCTTCCGAAATGATCCATGCCGGGCGCGTCCGCCTGCGCGCCCTGCAGAGAGGCGATGGCCCTGCGCTCGCGCGCCTGTACGCGGCGAACCGCGATCGCTTCGCCGACTCGTTCCCGAAGTCGGTCGCGGCGCTCGTCGACGACGAGGCCGGCGAGGCGTACGTCGCCGAGCGCGCGGCCGAATGGACGGCGCGGAAGGCGTACTGGTTCGGGATCTGGCTCCGCGAGACGCTCGTCGGGCAGATCCAGATCAAGAACCTCGACTGGTCGGTCCCGAAGGGAGAGATCGCCTATCTCCTCGACCGCGAGGCCGAGGGGCGCGGCTACATGACGGAGACGTTCGAGGCGATCCTGCGCGTCGCGTTCGGCGAGCTCGGGCTCGGGAAGCTCTTCCTGCGGGCGATCGTGGGCAACGAGCGCAGCGCCCGGCTCGCGCGAAAGTTCGGCTTCACGCGCGAAGGGGTGCTGCGCGAGGAATTCGCGACGCTCGACGGACGGCGCGTCGACCTCGAGTACTACGGGCTGCTCGCACGCGAGTTCAAGGGGCCCGCGTGAGGTCCTCGACCGGCTCGGGCGCGCGGCGGTCGAGGAGCGATTGCGACAGGAGCTCTGCCGGTCAGACGCGGAACCACTGCGCGATCCGCCACCACCGCGATGCGCCGAATCGCCGTGCGATTTCCCGGACCGCCCCGCGATACACCTTTATGGCCAGGGTTCCTGGGGGCACGGCGCGCGCCACCTCCTCGAGTTGCGCCCGCGCTTCGTCGAACCGATCCACCGTGAGCGTGGAGGCGACGGAGCAGACGAACCTGGAGAAGGGATCGGACGGCGCAAAGGAGCGCAGGTGCTGGCGCGCCGATTCCGCCTCGCCGCGCAGCGCGGAACGATACCCGGCCCAGGCCAGCACCTTGACTTCCCGATCTCCGCCGGGAAGCCGGCGAGCGGCGTCGATGACGCGATCCACTTCGGCATCTCGTCCTAGCAATATCAACGCATTGATTAGATTGACCAGCATCCACGGCTCGCACGAGCGCCGCTCGTATTCGCGCAGCCAGCGCGCGGCGCGCCGCGTGAGCCCCCGTGCGTACAACGCATATCCGACAGTCCCCCACGTCACGTCGTCTTCGCAAAGCGTCTTTTTGAAGAATGCCAGGAACAGGAGGAACGTGAGCAGGCTGCCCTTTGCCGATCCCAACAGGTAGCCATGATGCGCGGCTGCGCGGAGCGGCGCGGGAAGCTTCGTCATCCGGCGCCAGAGCGATACGACGTTCAGATGCTGGCGGGCTTGTTCGACCCAAATGCCCGCTACCTCCGGAGCTGCCTTGCCAGCCTGCATCGACGAATCGATGACGGCGAACCCGTTCGGCGCCCACCCGTCGCGCGCCATCACCGCGAGCGCGGACCGGATCGGCCAGTCGCTCGTCTGTCCGGGCTCGGCGCAGATCCACGAGAGCTGCTTCGTCGCCTCGGCCAGATCGCCCCGCCGCGCCGCGAGCGCGACCACACGCGCGGCGACGAACGGTCCTCCGAGTCGCGACTGCAGCTGCGCGAGGGTCGCGGCGGCCGAATCGAGGTCGCCGTTCTCCAGATGCAGGTCGAAGAGGAGCATCCCCGCTCCGTGATCGCCGGAATCATGGCGGTACGCGAGAGCGAGCTCGCGGCGGGCCCGCGCCGGATCGGTCCGCATCACCAGCTGGGCGATCGCGCGACGGCCGAATCCGCTGCCGGGATCGACCTGCACCAGCCGCTCCGCGACCGACAGCGCTCGCTCGGCGTCGCCGCTCTTCTCATACCATTCGACCAGACAGCAGAGGCCCCAGCGGTAGTCGCGCTCGGTTTCGACGAGCGCCTCCATGCTCCGGATGGCCTCGGTGAGCTCGCCCTTCTGCGCGGCGATGCAGATGGCGCGCCCGCGCAGAGGGACTGGCACGGCGTCCCCGAACACCGCGGGCCGGCACGCCGCCAACGCCTCGTCCGTCCGCCCCGCCCGCGCGAGCAGCTCCGCGCGCAAGTCGTGCACGGGGATCGAGCGCGGAGATGCCTCGCCCGCGCGCGCCAGCGCTTGGAGCCGGTCGTCGAGCGCGCTGTCGGGAAGCGCCTGCGCCAGCGCCATCCAGGAGTTCGCGTCGTGCGGCCGCTGCGCCACGATCTCGCGCGCGAGCTTCAGGGCGCGATCGGCGCTCCACCCGACCAGCCGCAGCCATCGGGCGCCGTGCTGCGCCTCGAGCCGCAGCGAGCGCTCGAGGCGCGCGATCGCGCCATTCCGGTCGCCAAGCCGCTCGAGCGTTTCAGCGAGAGCGCCGTGCAAGCCTGCGTCCAGGGGGGATGCGGCGATGGCGCGCTCGAGCACTTCCTGGACCTTGGCCAGCTCTCCGGTGCGCTCGTGCGCAGCCGCGAGTAGCCGCACCACGTCCGTCCAGCGGGGATTCAGCGCGAGCGCGGTTTCGAGGGCTTTCTTCTCCTTGTCCGTCTCGCCGTTCTCGGCCCGGACCTGCGCCACTTCGCGCCAGGTGCCCGGGACCAGCGGGAACCGTTCGGCGAGGCGCTGCGCGAGCTCGACCGCCTCGCTCAGCCGCCGCATGCGCACGAGCTGGCGCAAGAGGGCGATCCAGGCCTGCCAGAGATCCGGGCGCGCCTCGAACGCTTCGCGGAGCTGCGCGAGCAGCGCGGCCGGATCGAGCACCCCATCGGCGGCGTGGCGGTACGCGAGGATCCCCTCGCCGACGAGCGCCTGGCGCCGGATCTCCTCCCAGACGAAGCCCAGTTCAGCGGTCCGCTGCGAGGCTCCGCTGCACGACCGGAGCAGCGCCTCGATCGCCCAAGGCTGGTCGACCGTCACGCGGAGACTCGCGCGGAACGCGCTGCGCGCCTCGTCGAGCCGTCCCGTCTCCTCGAGAAGGGTGCCGCGCACGTTCCAGGTGGATTCGGCGCGCGGGTCGATTCGCGTCGCCGCATCGAGCTCCGCGAACGCCTCGGCCGTCCGGCCGAGACGTTGCAGGAGCAGCGCGCGCTCCTTTCGTGTCCAGGCGTCTTCCGGATGGTGCTCGCAGATGCGACCGGCCAGCTCGACCGCTCTTTGCGGATCTTGCTGTCGCAGCGACGCGAGGCGCAGCCGCTGGAGCTCTTGGTGATACGGGAAGCGCTCGCCGGCGGCGTCGAGGTGCGCGACCGCGGCGCCCGGTCCTTCCGTCGCCGCGAGGAGGTTGGCGATCGCCGTGTGAGCATCGATCGCGAGGGGCTCCTCCTCGAGTACGGAGCGCCAGCTGTCCATCGCGCTGCCGGGCGCGCCCGCGTACCCCTCGATCTCCGCCTCCTGCCGGAGCCACGAGGTTCGCTTCGTCTTGCCCTTTGCGGCTGCGAGCTGGGCGCGCGCTGCGTCGAACCGGCCGACGCGCGCGTGGGCCTCGGCGGCGAAGAGCCGCAGCTCGCCATCGTCGGGGCGGAGGTCGAGCGCCTCGTCGAGCGCGGCAAACGCCTCGTGTTTGCGTTCGACCGACGCGAGCGCCGCGAACAGCGTTCGAGCGGGCCATCCGGCGAGCGACCCGAATCTGCGGAAGCGTTCGCGAAGGAAGAGGAGAGCCTCTGCCGTTCTCCCCAGGTGGTTGCAGGCGACGAAGTATGCGTGCGCGCGGTTCTCGTCCCTTTCGTCGAGACACGCAGCCGCTCGGAAAAGCTCGACCGCTTCGCCGCGGCGAAGCTGGTTCCACCGCAGCTCGGCGAGCGCGAACACGGCCCTGCCGAGCGTCCGGTTCATGCGAATCGCCCGTTGGAGGACCATCTCCGCTCGTTCGTGCCGCTGCGCATCGCGCAACAGCTCCTCGGCGAGCGCGCACCCCAGGAGGGGTTCGCGATGTCCGGCGGAGCGCTCGAGCAGCTCGAGCGCCTCCTTCCGCCTCCCGAGGCGCTGCAGAGCGTCGATCTTCGACAAGAGCAGATTTGTGTTCTCGGGATACCGGGCGAGGAGCGCATCGGCGCAAGCGAGGAGCTCGAGCGCGTTTCCCGTAGGCGGCCTGATCGCGCAACATGCCCTCGGCGTCGATCTCGACGTGGTTGCGCACCGTCGGGTCTCGCACGAGCAGCGTTCCGCGCCGGGCGTCGTATCCGATCAGCGCCTGCAGATGGCCGCGGCCAGGGAAGAAAATGGTAAGCGTCGAGGGGACGCCGCGATCCACCAGCGCCATCGCCGATGCGAAGGTGACGCGGAACTCGCGCACCTCGAAAGAGCGTTCCTCGGCCCACCGGCGCTCGCTGTGCGACGGCGTCCCGTCGTAGCAGATTGCCTCGGCAATCTCGAGCTGCTCGGCGGGAACGGTCCAGTGCGCGCTGATCGCGGCGAGCGTGGCCGGCGCGCACGTCAGGTGGTGCTGGCGCACGAACTTCACGGGCAAGAGCACGCGCGCGCCCTCGCGCGACTTTTTCAGCCTGTCCGCCACGCGGAGATGGAACGGGCTCTGCGAGATCTCCGCGCGCTCGATCGCCTCGTCGAGGTCGCCGCACTCGTAGGCAGCGTCGGAAAGACGGGCATTGACCCAGCGGAAGGTTTCCAACTCCATCTCGGGGAGCAGATCGACGATCCGCGAGCAGCTTCGCCGCGCGGCGGCGTGCTCGCCCATTGCCGTCTCGAGCGCGGCAAGCTGGATTACGAGCGGCGCGAGCTCGCACCGCGAAGCCGCGGCGCGCAACAGCTCCAGGGCCTCGCCGTCGCCGCCGGTGAGCTGCAGGACGTGGGCGAGGCATTGCACCCCGGGCCAGTACCAGGGCCGGAGCGAGAGCGCCCGGCGGGCGGCAGCGACTGCGTCTGGATAACGATCCTCCGCCGCGAGGACGGTCGCTCGTTCCACCTGGACCCAGGCATCGTCCACGGACGCGCGCTCCGCGGCGGACAGCTCGCGCTCGGCCCCGTCGAAGTCGCGCAATTGCGCGAATGCCCGCGCGCGCAGAGCGCTGCGATACGCGCGGTGCATCGCGGTCGCGGTCTCGTGCACTTCGGCGCGATCGTCGAACCGCAAGAAGGGCAGCGGACCTCGCCGCTCGAGGATCGTCCACGCGGCGAAGTAGACGGCAGCGGGATCGGTCCGATCCGCGCGATAGGCGGTCAGGAATGCCCTCCGCGCGGCGCGCGGGGCGCCGGTCGCCTCGAGCAGACGTCCGGCGAGGAGCCGCGCTTCGGTGCCGCGCCAGGACGGCAGCGGACCGAACAGCTCCCGGCCGCGAGCCCAGGCGCTGAAGCTCAGCCCAGCCTCGTGCAAGGCAGCGACATGGGCCAGCGCACCGGCATCGCCGGTGCCGGGAATGGAAGCGACGGCTTCGGCCAAGGACCCGGAGGATAGGCCATTCAACCCGCGCTTTCGAGGGGCGAGTATCTGGTAACTGGGGCTTGCAGGAAGGAATCGCGAGTGGCTTCTTCGAGCAGGAACCAGATCGACCGGTACGGCTTTCCGGTTGCCCGTACCATTCCCATCTCGCAGGTGCGGCTCGAGGAATAGTAACCGTCGTGTTCGCCAGGCCGGACCTCGGCAGCTTCCCTCGCGGTCGCGGACGCGGTGAGCTCGGGCACGAGGAAGCCGCGGTCGCCGGCGAATCCGCAACAGCCGGCGTCGCGGGGCACGAAGACCCGCTCGCTGCACGCCTTCGCTACCTCTGCCAGCTCGCCGGCGAGTCCCATCTTGATGACCGAGCACACCGGGTGGAGCGCGACCGACGCCGCCTTGCGATGCACGCGCAACGTCGGCAAGAGGTCGTGGGCGAGGGCAATCGAGTCGATGATCCGCAGCCCGTCGAACCTTTCCTGGTTGTCGAGGCCGAGCACCTCGCGCGAGTGGAGGAGCCCGTAAGTGCAGGGGCTCGTGTCGACGACGACGGGCAGCCGCCCGCCGTCCGACCACTTCCACATGCGCGCGATGGCCTGATTCGCGGCCAGGGCGTGCGCATCGGCGTATCCCTTCGACGAGAAGGGCACGCCGCAGCACGTGCCAGAGGCGTCGGGCGGGATGTGAACGGGAAAACCGGCGCGCTCCGCGACGCTGACGAGCGCGGCTTGCAGGGATCCGTCCCCGGGTTCGCCAGGCAACGCGCCCATCGTGCGCGAAATGCACGAGGGAAAGTAGACGGCCCGCGCGGAGGCGGACTCCGTCCTCGGCAAGCGTTCCACCCGCGCCGGCGTTCCCTCCCGGAAGATTCGCAGCGGCAGACCGATCTTCCGCAAGACCTGGCCTGCTCTCAGCGCGCCGCCGACGAGGGCTTCCACAGCCGCGAAATTCGTCGCCGCGCTGCACGCGAGCGCGTGCGCGGGGCCGGAGTGTCGAGCGCGCCGCAGCCGCTTCGTCAGCATCCCGGTATCGATGCCCACCGGGCACGCGGTCGCGCACAGGCCGTCGACGGCGCAGGTGTCGAGCGCGAGATAGGGCCAGTCCGCCTCCAGCTCGTCGAGGGTCGCCCCGGCCGATTCGCCGCCGGCGGAGAGCCGCGAAATCTCCCGCCGCATGACGATGCGCTGCCTTGGCGTCAGGGTCAGCTCGCGGCTCGGGCAGCGCGGCTCGCAGAAGCCGCACTCGATGCAGGCGTCCACCTCTTCTTCGACGGTCGGCATCGGCTTGAGGTCGTCGAGGTGCGAGCGCGCGCTGGCCGGCAGGATGACGCCGGGATTGAGCAGGCCGCGGGGATCGGCCAGCCGCTTGAGCCATTGCATGACCGAGAGCGCCTCCCTCCCCCACTCCGCCTCGACGAAGGGCGCCATGTTCCGGCCGGTCCCGTGCTCGGCCTTGAGCGCGCCGCCATGCCGCCGCACCACCAGATCCACCAGGTCGTCGATGAAGCGCTCGTACCGGCCGACGGAAGCTTTGTCGTTGAACGACTGGGTGATGACGAAATGGAGGTTGCCGTCCTTGGCGTGTCCGAAGACGATCGCCTCGGAGTAGCCGTGCCTTCTGAAGAGCACGGTCAGATCGTCGGCGGCGTCCGCCAGCCGTTCGAGGGGAAATGCGACGTCCTCGATGATCACCGTGGTGCCGCTCTTGCGCACCGCGCCCACCGAGGGGAAAAGGCCCTGCCGCACGAGCCACAGCTTTGCCTGCTCGGAGGAATCGCGAGTGAAGCGCGCGGGTTCGAGCAGCGAGAGCCGCGCGCAGGCGGCGTGTCCGGCGCGTTCGAGGTCCGCAGGGTCGGCGCCCTGCTCCGCCTGGAATTCCGCGAGTAGCGCGGCGGCGCGCGGGCCGAGCCCCTTGAACGAGGCGGGCATGCCCGGCTTGTCCTGTACCGATCGCAAGGAGGCCCGATCCATCAGCTCCAGCGCCTTCGCGCCCGCATCGCGCAAGGGCGCGATCGCGTCGCAGGCGGCATGGACGTCGGGAAAGAGGAGCAGGCCGGTCAGCTTCACCGGCAAGTCGGGCACCGTCGCGAGTACCGCCTCGGAGATGAACGCCAGCGTCCCCTCGCCGCCGATGAGCAGGTGGGCGAAGACGTCGACTGGGCGCTCGAAGTCCAGGAATGCGTTGAGCGAGTAGCCGGTGGTGTTCTTCATCCGGTACTTGGAACGGATGCGCGCGGACAAGGCGGCGTCGCCCACAAGGCGCCGTTTCAGCTCGAGCAGGCCTTCATGCAGGGCCGGCTCCCTCGCGCGAAGCTCGTCGTCCGCGCGCGGGTCTTCCGTATCGATGCGCGTCCCCGAGGGGAGGA
>VBKL01000238.1 GCA_005879805.1 Deltaproteobacteria bacterium
AGACGGCGGGCTGCGTGAGGCGGAGCTCATCGGCGGCTCGCGTGAAGGAGCGGTGCCTGGCGACGGCTGCGAGGATGCGAAGCTGGCGGACAGTGGCGTCGCGCATGCTGCGACCATCATCAGGATTGCTTATGCCAAAATCAAGTTGCCCTGATTTGTGTTGATGCTGCGACTCCCCTAGCTTGGCCCGTCATGGCCACCGCGAAGAACGGCAACCCCTCCGTCGTGCCGCTGCCCACCGCCGACCGCTACCGTTCCGGCGTCATTCCCTACAAGGCGATGGGGTACTGGCAGCCGGACTACCTGCCCCCCGAGACCGACGTCCTCGCCGTCTTCCGGATCACGCCCCAGGAGGGAGTCGATCCCGAGGAGGCAGCCGCGGCCGTGGCGGGCGAATCCTCCACTGCCACCTGGACGGTGGTGTGGACCGATCGCCTCACCGCCTGCGACGCCTACCGGGCGAAGGCGTACCGGCTGGATCCGGTGCCGGGCACCGGTCCGGGCTCCTCGATGCCGCAGCAGTATTTCGCCTACATCGCCTACGACCTGGCCTTGTTCGAGGAAGGGTCGATCGCCAACCTGACCGCTTCGATCATCGGCAACGTCTTCGGCTTCAAGCCCCTGCGCGCGCTGCGGCTCGAGGACATGCGCATCCCGGTCGCCTACGTGAAGACCTTCCAGGGCCCGCCCACCGGGATCGTGGTGGAGCGGGAGCGGCTCGACAAGTTCGGCAGGCCGCTGCTCGGCGCCACCGTCAAGCCGAAGCTCGGGCTCTCCGGGAAGAACTACGGCCGGGTCGTCTACGAGGGCCTCAGAGGCGGCCTCGACTTCATGAAGGACGACGAGAACATCAATTCCCAGCCCTTCATGCACTGGCGCGACCGCTTCCTCTTCGCCACCGAGGCGGTGAACCGGGCGCAGGCGGCGACGGGCGAGATCAAGGGGCACTACCTGAACGTAACCGCCGCCACCATGGAGGACATCTACGAGCGCGCCGAGCTCGCCAAGGAGCTCGGGTCCTGCATCGTGATGATCGACCTCGTCATCGGCTACACGGCGATCCAGTCGATGGCGAAGTGGGCGCGCAAGCACGACATGATCCTCCACCTCCACCGCGCCGGACATTCGACGTACACGCGGCAGAAGAACCACGGCGTCGCGTTCCGGGTGATCTCCAAATGGATGCGCCTCGCGGGCGTCGACCACATCCACGCCGGTACCGTCGTCGGAAAGCTCGAGGGCGATCCGCTGGTGACTGCCGGCGTGTACGATACTTTGCGCGAGCCCGCGACGAAGCAGGATCTCCGGCACGGCCTCTTCTTCGATCAGGATTGGGCCGGCCTGCGCAAGGTGATGCCGGTCGCCTCGGGCGGGATCCATGCCGGCCAGATGCACCAGCTCCTCACCTATCTCGGCGAGGACGTGGTGCTCCAGTTCGGCGGCGGCACCATCGGCCATCCGAAAGGAGTCCAGGCCGGCGCCACCGCGAACCGCGTCGCCCTGGAGGCGATGGTGCTCGCGCGCAACGAGGGTCGCGACATCTGGAACGAAGGGCCTCGGATCCTCGCCGACGCAGCGGAGACCTGCTCTCCTTTGCGCGACGCCCTCGAGGTCTGGAAGGACGTCGCCTTCGATTACGCCTCTACCGACACGGTCGATTTCGTCGCCACCCCCAGCGCCGCGTAGCTCTCGCGGACCCGAGCCTCGAACATGCGCATCACCCAAGGCACCTTCTCGTTCCTTCCCGACCTCTCGGACCAACAGATCCGGCGGCAGATCAGCTACGCGGTCGAGCGCGGCTGGGCGATCTCGGTCGAGCACACGGACGATCCCCACCCGCGCAACGTCTACTGGGAGATGTGGGGGCACCCGCTCTTCGATCTGCGCGACGTCGGCGAGGCGATGCGACAAGTGCAGACCTGCCGCGCGGCGCATGGATCCCACTACGTGAAGGTGAATGCGTTCGACTCGACGCGCGGCTGGGAGACGGTGCGCCTCTCCTTCCTCGTGCAGCGGCCACCGGTCGAGCCGGGATTCGATCTCTCTCGTGACGAGGGCGAGGGCCGCCAGGTCCGGTATGCCCTGCGCACGAGGACGCGGTGACCGGCCAGGTCGTGGTCGAGCCGCCGGCTACGGTGGATCTCGCCGCAATTCATGCCGAATCGAGCGTCGGCGACGTCATCGATTCCCTGGAGCGCGACCTGGTGGGGCTCGCCCCGGTGAAGGCGCGGCTGCGGGAGATCGCGGCCCTGCTGCTCGTCGATCGCGCTCGCAGCCGGGTCGGGATCGCGGCGGGACCGCCGTCCTTGCACATGTCCTTCACCGGAAATCCCGGCACCGGCAAGACCACCGTGGCGCTGCGCATGGCCGAGGTGCTGCACCGGCTCGGCTACGTGCGCAAGCCGCAGGTCGTCTCGGTGACCCGCGACGACCTCGTCGGCCAGTGGATCGGGCACACCGCGCCCAAGACGAAGGAAGTCTTGAAGCGCGCGATGGGCGGCGTCCTCTTCATCGACGAGGCGTACTACCTGTACCGGCCAGAGAACGAGCGCGACTACGGCCAGGAGGCGATCGAGGTCCTGCTGCAAGTAATGGAGGACCGCCGCGACGACCTGGTCGTGATCCTCGCCGGCTACAAGGATCGGATGGAGACGTTCTTCGCCTCGAACCCCGGTCTCTCCTCGCGGATCGCGCACCACCTCGACTTTCCCGACTACTCGCGCGACGAGCTGCTCGCCATTGCGGACCTCCTCGCCGGAGGCATGAGGTACACGCTCAGCCCCGCCGCCCGCGAGACGATGCGCGAGTACATCGAGCGCCGCCGCACGCAGCCGCGGTTCGCGAACGCCCGCTCGATCCGCAATGCGCTCGACCGGGCCCGGCTCCGCCATGCGCAGCGGCTCTTCGGCCGCTCCTGCGCCGCGACCCGTGAGGAATTGATGACCATCGAGCCCGCGGACTTGCGGGCGAGCAGGGTCTTTTCGCAGGGGGAGGGAGCCGCATGAGCGACAAGACGACGCTGGCGCGCTTCCTCGTCGAGAACGAGCGCGAGGCGGCTGGGGACTCTCGCGGGCTCGGCAGGCTCCTTCTGGACCTGGCGTCCGCGATCAAGGAGATCGCAGCGGTCTGCTCACGAGGCGCTTTGGCCGACGCGCTCGGTGACGCGGGCACCGAGAACGGGCAGGGCGACCGGCAGAAGACGCTCGACCTCCTCGCCAACGAGATCGTGCTCGGGGCGTGCGCCTGGGGCGGCGAGCTGGCCGGAATGGTCTCGGAGGAGCTGGACGCGCCGCATCCGATCCCGCTCTGCCATCCGCGCGGCGACTATCTGCTCGTTTTCGATCCGCTGGACGGGTCGTCGAATCTCGACGTGAACATCACCGTCGGGACCATCTTCTCCATTCTCCGCAAACCGGAGGGCGATGGTCCTCCCGGGCTCGAGGCGTTCCTCCAGCCCGGATCGCGGCAGGTCTGCGCGGGATACGCGCTCTATGGACCCTCCACGATGCTGGTCCTCACCTTGGGGCGCGGTGTGCACGGTTTCACGCTCGACCCGGCGATCGGCGAGTTCGTCCTCACCCATCCCGGCCTGCGCATCCCCGAGGAGACGTGCGAGTTCGCGGTCAACGCCTCGAACGAGCGCTTCTGGGAACCGCCGGTGCGGCTCTACGTCGAGGAGTGCCTGCAGGGCCGCAGCGGGCCGCGCGGAGCCGACTTCAACATGCGCTGGATCGCGTCCCTCGTCGCCGAGGTGCACCGCATCCTCGTCCGCGGCGGCCTCTTCATGTATCCGCGCGACACCAAGGACCCCTCGCGCCCCGGTCGCTTGCGGCTCCTCTACGAAGCGTCGCCGATGGCCATGATCGTGGAGCAGGCGGGAGGAGCAGCTTCCACCGGCCGCTCGCGCCTGCTCGACGTCGTACCGCGCGGGCTGCACGAACGCGTCGCCGTGATTCTCGGCTCGCGGCGCGAGGTCGAGCGCCTGGTCCGCTATCACGCAGATCACGACGGCGGTCGCGATCGTCCCTACACCAACCCGCTCTTCAACTCCCGCTCGCTGTTCCGCGGCGCCTGACCGCCGAGGAGGATCGAATGTCCGCAAAGCACCCCGTCATCGCGGTCACCGGCTCCTCGGGCGCCGGGACGACGACCGTGACGAAGACGTTCCAGCACATCTTCCGCCGCGAGAAGATCGCAGCCGCCCTCGTGGAGGGAGATGCCTTCCACCGCTATGACCGCGCCGAGATGCGCGAGCGGATCTCGGAGGCGCAGAGGACCGGCCGCACCGTCTCCCACTTCGGCCCGGAAGCGAACCTCTTCTCCGAGCTAGAGGAGCTGTTCAAGACATACGGCGAAACCGGCCGCGGCCGATCCCGCAAGTACCTCCACGACGAGGAGGAGGCGGCGGGCGTCCACCAGAAGCCCGGCACGTTCACGCCCTGGCAGGACTTGCCTGCCGGCACCGACCTCCTCTTCTACGAGGGTCTCCACGGCGGCATCGCGGCGGGCGAGGTGGACGTAGCCCGCCGCACGGACCTCCTCATCGGGGTCGTCCCCATCATCAACCTGGAATGGATCCAGAAGATCCACCGCGATCGCGCCCTGCGCAGCTACTCGGTGGAGGCGGTCGTCGACACCATCCTGCGCCGCATGCCGGACTACGTGCACTACATCTGCCCGCAGTTCTCGCGCACCCACGTGAACTTCCAGCGGGTGCCCACGGTAGACACCTCGAACCCGTTCATCGCCCGCTTCATCCCCTCCGCGGACGAGAGCTTCGTCGTCATCCGCTTCCGCGATCCGAAGGGGATCGACTTCTCCTACCTGCTCTCCATGCTGCACGACTCGTTCATGTCGCGGCCCAACTCGATCGTGATTCCGGGCGGGAAGCTGGAGCTCGCCATGCAACTCATCTTTACTCCGATGATCCTGCAGCTCGTCGATCGCAAGCATCGGGCTGCCTGAAAACAACCGAACAGGGAGATGTCATGCCTTTGGTCTCGATGAGGCAGGTCCTCGATCACGCGGCGGAGAACGGGTACGGCGTCCCGGCCTTCAACGTGAACGACATGGAGCAGATCCACGCCATCCTGCAAGCAGCCGCGGAGACGGACAGCCCGGCCATCCTGCAGGCCTCGGCGGGCGCGCGGCAGTACGCCGGCGAGCCGTTCCTGCGCCATCTCGCGCTCGCGGCGGTGGAGGCGTGGCCGACCGTTCCCATCGTCCTGCACCAGGATCACGGCGCGTCCCCGGAAGTGTGCACCGCCTCGCTGCGGTCGGGGTTCACCTCGGTGATGATGGACGGCTCGTTGCGTGAGGACATGAAGACGCCCTCCACCTACGCGTACAACGTCGCGGTCACGAGGCGGGTGGTGGAGATGGCTCACGCCGTCGGCGTCTCGGTGGAAGGAGAGCTTGGCTGCCTCGGGTCGCTGGAGAGCGGCCGCGCCGGCGACGAGGACGGCTCCGGAGCCGCCGGCGCGCTCGGGCGAGAAGCGCTCCTCACCGATCCCGATCAGGCGCGCGATTTCGTCCGCGAGACGGGCGTCGACGCGCTGGCCATCGCCATCGGAACTTCGCACGGCGCTTACAAGTTCTCGCGGCGGCCTACCGGCGAGACGCTTGCAATCGATCGCATCGCCGCAATCCACGAACGCATCCCGGACACTCATCTGGTGATGCACGGCTCGTCCTCCGTGCCGCAGGAGTGGCTGGCCATCATCCGCGAGCACGGCGGCGAGATGAAGGAGACGTTCGGCGTTCCCGTCGAGGAGATCCAGCGCGGCATCCGGCACGGCGTGCGGAAGATCAACATCGACACCGACATACGACTGGCGATGACCGGGGCCGTCCGGCGCTCTCTCGCTCGCGACCGCTCGGGCTTCGATCCGCGATCGTTCTTGAAGGCGGCCGTGGCGGCGGCGCGGCAGCTCTGCAAGGACCGCTTCGAGGCTTTCGGCTGCGCCGGGATGGGGTCGCGAATCCGGCCCATGACTCTCGAGCGGATGGCCGAACGCTACCTTCGCGAACGGCCCCGCGAGGCCGCCTGAAGGGCAGCGACCGGCGCGCCGGGCGCACCTGCGATCAAATACAATCAGGGGGTGACCCGGATCTTCGACGCCGCATGGCGCGAGAAGGCGGCCTTGTCCGACGGCCGGAAGGTCGACCTGCGACTGCTGCGGCCCGACGACGCGCCTTTGCTCGCCCTGGGATTCGAGAAGCTGTCGGACGAATCCCGGGTTCGCCGGTTTCACGGTCCGCATCCGCAGCTCTCCGCGGACGAGCTGAGGTACTTGACCCAGATCGACGGAGAGAATCACTTCGCGCTCGGCGCGCTCGACGCTGCCCGCGGCGAAGGGCTGGGCGTGGCCCGTTTCGTCCGCCTGCCGCAAGAACCGCGCGTCGCCGAGCCGGCCGCTGCCGTCATCGACCAGGTCCAAGGCAAGGGACTCGGGCGGCTGCTCCTTTTCCGTCTCGGCGCCGCGGCCAGGGAACGCGGAGTCGACTGGTTCCGCTGTGCGATCCTCGCGAACAACGAGCCCTTGCGCGACCTGGTGAACCGGCTCGTCCCCGACGTCGTGCAGAAGCTGGACGGGGACGTGCTGCGCTTCGACATCCCGCTCGCGCAGCTCGAAGGGGCCGCCCCAAAGATGGAGCGCGATCACCCGCTCCACCCGCTGCTCGTGGCCACCGCGACGGGCGCGCTGCTCCTCGCCCATACCGCGGAGCATGTGCGCCACTGGATCGCAGATCGCGGAAAGCCCTGAATCCATCCGCAGAGCTCGTCATCCGAGCATGGTTGGCGTCGCGGACCTCCTGCGCAGCGGTTGAACCTTTTTCCCGGGTCCAGGCATTCACGTGCGGTTGTCCGACCCGGGAGCGTCTGTGAACCGACCTCGTTCTTTGCTGGTACTGGTTTGTTGCCTGGGCGCGGCCTGTGGCTCCTCGTCTCGCACCGTCGAGCCGGGGGCGCCTTCCATCGACACCTTCGCCCCAGCCGCGTCCGCGGTGTTCGTCGGAGATCGCACCCAGCTCACGGCCGTCTTCAGCGGCGGGGACGCGAGCATCGACGGCATCGGTCCGGTGCAGAGCGGCGTCGCCGTGGATACGCCCGTGCTGGCGCGAGCCACCACCTTCGTGCTCCATGTCCAGCAGGGCACGGAGCAAGCCCGGGCCACCACCACCGTCCAAGCCAACTACCGCAACCGGTTCCGCGCGCTCGCGCCGTCGCCGGTCGCGCGCACCGGGCATCTCACCGCGGCGCTCCCGGACGGCCGCGCGATCGCGATGGGCGGAAACAGCTCCGAGGCGATCAATTTGCCGGACATCGACACCACCCAGATCTTCGATCCGGTGACAGAGACGTTCTCGACGGGACCGCGCCTCCTTTTCAGCGCGCTCGCTGCGGAGGACACCGCTCTGGCGCAGCTCGCCAACGGCGGATTCCTGCTGGCGGGCGGCGGCAAAGTGGCGTCTCGTCGGGAACATGCTCCTTCCTCGCGTCGAGCACAGCGCCACGTTGCTCCGCGACGGGCGCGTCCTCATCGCGGGAGGCGTCACCTGCTGCAACCAGACCGGAGAGTTCTTCACCGAATCGGCAGAGATCTACGATCCGGCGACCGACGCGTTCGTGGCGACGGGTTCGCTGGGGGCTCCCCGCGGTCTCCATGCTGCGGCGCTCCTGCCCGACGGCCGGGTGTTGATCGCGGGAGGGTTCGCGGACGTAGCGGGAACACCCCGGCTGAGCACCGAGATCTTCGATCCCGCCACCGGCCGGTTCACTCCCAGCGGAGACCTTGCGGACGCGCGCTTTTCCTTCTCGGCCGTTCCGCTCACCGACGGACGGGTGCTGGTCGTCGGCGGGAAGGACCCCTCCACGGGCATCAGCGTGTCGCAGACGCAGATCTTCGATCCGGTGGCGAATCGATGGAATGCGGGACCGGTCTTTCCGGATGCCACGTTCGCCGCGACGTTTACGCTCTTGACCAGCGGAAAGGTGCTCGTCTTCGGCGGCGAGGGTGCGGACGGCTTTCCGCAGCCGGTCGTGATGCTCTTCGAATGAGCATCGTCCCGGTCACTCCGGTGCGACCCTGCTAGACGGCCTGCCAGCCGACGAAGCGAGGAGGGCCGAGGAGGTACTGCACCGTCTTGCCACCCTGCGAGTGCGCCTTGCGGAACGCTTCCGACTCCGTCCAGGCGGTGAATGCGGCCTGGTCGGTCCAGACGGTGTGCGACGCGTACAGCTGCGCTCCCTCCTCGACCGGGCCGCGCAAGAGATGGAACGACTCGAAGCCCGGCACTTCCTCGAGATAGGACCGGCGCTCGCGCCAGACACGCTCGAAATCGGCACCGGAGTCGGGCTTCACGCGGAAGTGGTTCATCGCGATGTACATGCTCGCGATTCTAATCGAGTCTCGCGGAAACGACCTTGAAAGCCATCGTGCGAGGAGCGGAGTCAATCCTCGCGCGGCTCGAGCGCGGCGAGCGTGCGCGTGTTCATCCGGTCGACGTAGAGCGTCCCGTCGAGGTGATCGATCTCGTGCTGCAGGATCCTGGCCGGCCAGCCAGAGACGCCCCAGCTGTACGGTGCTCCGTCGGCGGTCAACCCGGTCACCTCGACTTCGGCGAAACGCGCCACCTGCGCGCTGTACCCCGGCACGCTCAGGCAGCCCTCGCCGAAGGTGTGCTTCTCCTTGCCCAGAAACCGGAGCACCGGATTCACGATCGCGGTGAGCGGCACGGTCACCCTCCCGCGAGCGCGCCGCTCCTCCTCGTTCAGATAGGACATGGAACGGTCGTTGTCCTCGAGCACGATGACGCGGAGCGGGACTCCGAT
>VBKL01000239.1 GCA_005879805.1 Deltaproteobacteria bacterium
AGCTGCGCGGTCGACTGCGGCACGGCGGTGAATCCCCTCGGGATCGAGGCGCAGGTCCAGGGCGCGATCGCCTTCAGCCTCTCCGCCGTCGTCTACAGCGAGGTGACGCTCAAGGACGTTCGCGTCGAGCAGAGCAACTTCCACGACTACAAGGTCGCCCGGGCGCCGGACATGCCGGAAGTGACCGTGCAGATCCTCGAGAGCGACGCGAAGATGGGCGGAATCGGCGAGCCGGCGGTGGCGCCGCTCTCCGCAGCGGTGGCCAACGCGGTCTATGCATTGACCAAGCAGCGGCTGCGCTCCTTGCCGCTGCGCCTTGCTTGACGAGGAATCCAGGCATGCAAATCGCTCGTTCCCTGCTCGCCGCCGCGGCCCTCGCCGCGGCATCGTGCTCGCACGCCCAGGAGCCGGCGGCCGTCTCGAGCGCCGACTCGGGGAAGTCCGTTCGCCCCGACGCGCTCGCCGCCTTCGAGACCGTCAAAGGCGTCCTGCAAAGCCCGCGCTGCGTGAATTGCCACCCGGCCGGCGACCAGCCCCTGCAAGGCGACGACAGCCACGTGCATCTCCAGTTCGTGCAGCGCGGTCCGGAGGGTCGCGGCGTGGCGGGCCTCCACTGCGCCACCTGCCATGGGAAGGCGAATCCGCCGCCCAGCTACGGCGAGCACATGCCGCCCGGCGTCGCGAGCGAATGGAAGTTGCCGCCGCCCGAGCACCGGATGGTCTTCGCCGGCGTGTCCTCCCACGACCTCTGCGAGCAGCTGAAAGACACCAAGCAGAACGGCGGCAAGGACGGTCCGGCGCTCTTCCATCACATGTCGGAGGACGCGATCACGCTGTGGGGATGGAACCCCGGATACGGGCGCAAGCCGGTGCAGGTCCCGCACGACGAGTTCGTCCGGGCCTTCAAGACCTGGCAGGACGCCGGCTCGCCGTGCGCGCCGGCGCGAACGGCTAGCAATCCCTGATTCGGAGCGGTGGACATCGTCTCGACGGGCCGCGCGCAGTATGGTGCGTCGCCATGCGGATCCAGAACCGATTCCGTCTCCCGCTTCTCTTCCTCGCCGCCGCCTTTGCTTGCGCCGAGGGCAGCGCTTCCAACGCGCCGAGCGCCGCAACCGCAGCCGCCGCGAAGCCGGCCCTGGAGAAGCCCGACTCGCCGGCTGGCGCCAATGCCGCGCGCGTCGCGGAGCTCGCCGGGAAAGCGCAGCCGCTGGTCGACGCGTTCTTGAACTCGGAGGCGCTTCTCACCCGCGACGGAAAGCAAGTGGTCCTCGTCTCGAACCGCGACGGCCTTCCGCAGATCTACCTGGCCGACGCGGCCCGGCCCGACTCGCCAGCGAAGCGCCTCCTCGAGTCGAAGGAGCGCGTCACGCTCGACGAGACGACGCCCGACGGCAAGTCGATTCTCTTCCGCAGCGATCGCGGCGCCGACGAGAAGTGGTCTGTCTTCCGCGCCGGCCTCAACGGCTCCGCGCCGGTCGAGCTGACCACGGGCGAGAGGATGCAGCGCGACCGCGTGCGCGTCGCCGATCTGGCGCCCGACACGATCTACTTCAGCGCCCGCCGCATCAGCGACGTAGGCTCCACCGTGCTCGCCGCGTCCGCCACCGCGGCTGGCCCGGCGCGCGAGGTGTACCGGGACGCAAAGCCGGGGTTCCTCACCGCGGTCAGCCGCGACGGCAAGCAAGGGCTCTTCCTGCGCTATCCCTCGCGGTCCGAGAACCATCTCCTCCGGATCGATCTGGCCTCGGGAAAGACGAAGGAGCTCTATCCGGGCAGCGGGAAGGTGTCGATCGAGGACGCGCAGTTCTCGCCCGACGGACGCACCGTGTACGTCGCCACCGACGGCGGCGGCGAGCAGGCCTGGCTTCTCGCCCTCGATGCCGACTCCGGCAAGGAGAAGGCGCGTTACGTCGAACGCGATCCACCCATCGCGCTCATCTCCGGGATCGACGTCGCCAAGAAGGGCGGCGCGGTCGCGCTCACCATCGATGCGGGCAATCGGAGCGAGATCCGGATCCTCGACAGCGGGACGCTGCAGCCGCGGGCCAAGGTGTCGATGCCGCTGGGACAGGGCGCCGTTTCCGCCTTCTCCGAGGATGGCACGAAGCTCGTTGCGGTCTGGTCGACGCCCTCCTCGCCGACCGACGCGTGGTCGATCGACGCCGCGACGGGCAAGGCGGAGCCGCTGCGCAAGGAGGACCGGCCGTCGCTGCGCGCAGTGCCGGCCATGGACGTCAGCATCACGGAGGTGAAGGCCAACGACGGCCTCGCGCTCCCGATCAACGTCTTCCTGCCGAAGACGCAATCGGAAAAGCTCCCCGTCATCGTCTCGTATCACGGCGGCCCGGCCGGCAGCTCGCGCATCCGCTGGTCGGCGTTCACCGCCTTCTTCGTCGCCCAGGGTTACGCCTGGGTCGAGCCCAACGTCCGCGGCTCGGGCGGATTCGGCCGCGCCTTCGAGGAAGCGGACAACGGGCCGCGCCGTCTGGAGGCGTTCAAGGACATCGAGCAAACCGGCCGCTGGGCGGCGTCGCAGCCGTGGGCCGACCCGAAGCGCGTCGTCGTCTTCGGCGGCAGCTACGGTGGCTACACCGTCCTCGTCGGCCTCACTCGCATGCCCGAGCTGTGGTGCGCGGGCGTGGATCTCTTCGGCGTCGCCAACATGAAGACCTTCATGGCCACCACCAGCGGGCTCATCCGCGAGATCTTCCTGGTCGAGTTCGGCGACCCGGAGAAGGACGCTGCCTTCTTCGAGACCATCTCGCCGCTTCGCGACGTGGGCAAGATCACGGCGCCGCTCTTCGTCTACGCCGGCGCGAACGATCCCCGCGTGCCGCGCACCGAATCGGACCTCATCGTCCACGCGCTCCGCGAGCGCAAGGTTCCCGTCGAGTACATGGTGGCCGAGAACGAGGGCCACTCGCTCTCCCGCAAGGACAACGTGGTCCAGTTCCTCGCCCGCTCCGCGCGCTTCCTCGAGCAGCACGCCGGGGTCCAGGCGAAGACGGCGGCGCGCTGAAGCTTCAACTTGATCGGGGAACAGTCGACCTGAGGAGCACCAGCGCTGCCGGTGCGACCAGGAGCGCTGCCAGAAGACAGGCCAGCTCGCCGAGGACGGCAACCAGTCCGAAGGACCGGATCGCTCCGGTGTCCGAAAAAAGCAGCACGAAGTACCCGATCATCGTCGTCACCGAGCAGAGCGCCACCGCCCTTCCCGTCTGCCGCAGCGCTCGGCCCGTATCTCCGCCCCTCTCTCGCTCCGTCTTGAGGCGCGCGATCACGTTGAACGGATAGTCGATGCCGATCCCGATGGTGATGGGGATCGCCACCACGCTGAGGAAGTTCAGGCGGACGTGGAAGATCGCCATCATGCCGAGCAGGATTCCCATGCCGGCAACGAGCGCGACGAGCGAAGCCGCCAGATCGCGGCCAAAGCCCAGGGCCGCGGCGAGCAAGGCGACGACCAATATGGCGGCGGCCGCGGTCGCCCGGGGCGCGTCGCGCTCCACCGCGCGCATCATGTCGACGAAGAGCACCTCGGGGCCCGCCACGTAGAGCGGACCGCGCAAGGGCCGCTCGAATCGCAACCGGCTGACCAGCGCCACCGCCCGCCGGATTCCGCGATGGCTCCATCCCTCGAAGGCGGGACCCGGATGCACGACCATGAGCAGCCCTACGCGGCCGTCGCTCTCGGTGAAGGCGTCGCGGAGCAAGGGAGGCAGGTCGGCGGCGCTGAGCACCCGGAGCGGACCATCGTCGAGGAGAGGGCGGCTCCGCTCGCGGGCGGCGGGATCGAGACGAGGCAGCGCGCGCCGCAGCAGATCCCGCGCCTCTCCCAGCAACTCGATCTTGCGGCGCTGCTCCTCGGCCGTGCCCGGGAGGACGCGGTCGAGCGCGTCGATCTTGCCGAGGACGTGTGCTTCGGCGGGCACGCCGTCTTCCGCTCGCTCCAAGGCGTCGAGCACGAGGGCAACATCCTCGGGTTGCTCCACCGCGAGGACGAATCCGCCCGAGCGGACGCGGCCGAAGGAGGCGTCGAGGCGGCGGCTCCACTTCCCCACCTCACTCGAGGGAAGCGAGCGGCTGCGCAGCGCTCCGAGGTCGTCCTCGAAAGGCTCGCGCAAGAAGCGCGTACCGGCGACGGTCAATGCGGCGGCGGCCAGGAGGATGACGATCGAGGGAACCCGAGCGGGGATCGGCGCGGGCGCGCTCCTGGCGCGGCCTACCGGCCCCGGCTGGAGAAACTCCAGGAGCGCGGGCAGGACCAGGTAGGTCGTCATCCAGCAGACGAGCATGCCGACGCCCGCGATGGCGCCGAACTCGCTGAAGCCGCGAAACCCGGTGACGACGAGCGAAAGATAGGCGGCTCCGGCGGCCATCGCCGCGACCAACGTGGGGCGTGCCGTTTCGCCAATCGCCAGAAACAGCGCCTGCGAGTGGGAACGCAGGCGGCGCTCCTCCTGGTAGCGAGCGGCGAGGATGATTCCGAAGTTGATGCCGTTTCCCGCCACCACCGACCCGAGGAAGGCGGTGGCCGAATTGAGCTGCCCGATGGCGAGCCGGGCCCAGCCGAAAGTCAGTGCGCACGCGCAGAGGAGATTGCCGACGAGAGCGAGGACGATGCGCGGGGATCGGAAGGTGAAGTAGAGCGCGGAGGCGACGAGCAGCGAGCACAGCGCCGCGGTGACGATGACGTCGCGCAGAACGAGCGCATGCTCGAGCGCGGCGGTCACCGGATCGCCCGCATAACCGACTGCGACCCCCGGATACGCGGGAAGCAGCAGCGAAACCTTCGCTCGCAGCGCCTCGAGGAGCACCTCGGCCTTGCGCGGCTCCGTGTCGCTGAACGGCGCGCGCACGACGATCATGCGCAGCCGGCCTTCCTCCCCGACGTAGCCCGGCGGCCGATCGACGGTCTGCGCGCGCAGATCGGCGATTCGCACCGAGAACTCTTCGAGCGCTCGCGGATCCGGATCCTCGAGCGGGACGTAGAGCGGGTTCCGCGCCGCATAGAGCGCCCGCGCCGCCGCCACCGCCTTTCGCAAGTCCGCCTCGGGCGCGTAGAGGAAGCGGTGCTTCCAGAGAAAGCTCCGGAGCGGCATGTCGTCGTCGTCGACCTCGCGGACGAGCTCCTTCGGAAGCCGACGCAATTCCGGCGCCAGTGCCGCGGCGAACCGGCGGGCCGCCTCCGGATCGGCGGAAGCGATCCCGACTTCGATGACCGCGGTGTTCACCTTGCGCGCGGCGAGGCGGCGCAGCGCGAGCACTGAAGGCTCACGGTCGGGCAACAGCTGGCTGAACTCCGTCCGGACCGGCAGCGTGAGCGCCACAATCGCGGCCAGGGCTGCAACCAAGGCCGCGCCGCAGACGATACCGAGGCGATGGCGTGCGATCCATTCTGGATAGCCTTGCGAAACTCCAGGCAGCCTCACGCGAGGCTCCTCCGGAGGCGCGGGAGTGAGAGGAGGCCCACTGCCGTCCCGGGAACGATCTGGATGGCGTGGTAGAGGACCGCTCCCGCGAGCGCGCGCTCCGCCGGCACGCCCAGGGCGAGAAGCGCGGCGAGCGCAGCCGCCTCCATGACTCCAACATGCCCGGGAGTCGAAGGAACGAGGATCGCCACGTTGATGGCGAGGAGGACGACGAGCCACGCTGCGGGCGCGAGGTCGGCTCCCACGGCGTGCAGGCACAGGCCGAGCACGGCCGCGTCGGCGAGATCGGCCGCGCACGACCAGAGGAAGCTGTGCGCCCACGCCGCGCTCCGCGCGAAATGCAGAGGGCGCGCAAGCCGCGTCGCCCCGAAGAGAAGCAGCACCAGCGCCGAACCCGCGACCGCCGGCATCCAGGCCGGTACGTGGAAGATGGCGATGCCGGCGAGGACCGCCGCGATACCGCCCAGCAAGCACAGGCTCGCGGCCTCGACCACCTTCTCGTAAAGCTGCGCGGCGACGAGCCCGGTCGTCCCGTAACCGCGCCGGTGCAACTCGACGATGCGCACCGCTTCTCCCGCGCGCGCGGGAAGCAGGTTGCTCGCCGCCTGGCTCGCGAAGAGGACCCGGGCCAGCTCGAACGTCCCGAGCCCTTTGCCGCGCCGGGGGAGCGCGGCGAGAAGCGACGCCCAGCGCCTGACCTTCGCCGCGGTGTTCGGCCCCAGGTAGACGAGAGCCGCGAACACGAGCGGAAGCGGCTGTGCGCTCCGAAGCGATCGCATTATCTCCGCGAAGGGCATCCGCCGCAGATAGAAGGCGACCATCCCGGCGGCCGCGACGCAGAGGATGATGCGAGCGGTCTTCCGGACACGCGCAGCGATCACGCGAGCCACCTCCGGCAGACGGCGGGACCGAGCGCATCGGCGAGGTTGCGCGGGAGTGAACGCCACAGTCCGGTGAGAAAGCGGATTCCCGGAGCGGCGACGTCGAAGCGGGGCGTGGCACCGCGCACGGCCCGCACGTACATGGGCTGCGGCTCGGTCGTGGCTCCCCAGCCGAGCTTGAACGAGAGCGCGGTCGAGTCTCGCAGCGAGCGGCCGAAGTCCTGGGTGTGCGCGCCCGCGCGGCAGGAGCGCGAGATGATTTCCCAGTAGAGGAGGTTGTTCGGATTCAGGTGGAAGCTGCCAGGGCGCGACGACGCGAACGGTACCGTCACGACGTCGCCGAAACGAATCACCAGCGCGCCGGACACCGTGCGCCCGCCGTGCTCGAGGGTGACGATCTCGCCGCGATCGCCGAGGGCGCCGAGCAACCGTTCGAAGAGCGAGCGCCCGTAGATGGGCGCCCCCTTGCGGTGCATGTTTTCTGCGAGGACGTCGTAGAAGCCGTCGAGTCGCCGCGGACCCACGCGCACCTCGAGGCCGCTGCGCTGTCCCTTGCGGATGGCGTTGCGGGTTTTGTCGCGGAAGCGCTTCCACACCGCCTCGGGGTCGCCGGCGAGCGCGAGCTTGGCGATCACCCAGTGGTCGAGGGGCTCGAACCCGGCCGCGGGCGGCTGCGCGCCGAGCGTCTTGACCACGAGGAAGCGCGCCTTCCTCGCCCGGGTACGCTCGATCGCGGCGGCGACGAGCGCGTCCGCCGTTGCCGGGTCGTCCGCGAGCACCGGACCGTACGCGCCGAACAGACCAGTGGTCAGGTACCCGCCGCCGGTGCCCGCGGCGAAGAGCGGCAGCGCTCCGCATACCGGCCCGGAAATCCGGTCGCGCGCCAGCAGGAACGGCGTCTCGAATCCGTAGGCCTCTTCCGCCGCCGTCTTCCAGGCGCGCAGGTGGTAGCAATTCGCCTGGGGATGGGCGTCGACATAAGCGTCCCAGACGGGTTCGTCCGATTTGCGAAGCTCTTCGATGATCATGGATCCCCTCGCTTGGTGCGAGGGGGCACTGCATGCGCCCCTTGCCGAACGCCCGCGCCACCTCGGCGACGTTTCCCCGATACCTTTGCAAGAGCGCGAGAAGCTCTTCACGGAACCGATCGCGATCGCCGTCGCCTCCGGGGACGAGCTCCGATCGACCCACCCGTATGCCCTCGGGAAGATGGTCGGCCTCGATGGTTGTGTCCCGGCCGACGGTGAGCGCGACGGCGAGCGAGTGCTCGAGCTCGCGCACGTTCAGGGGCCAGGAGTGACGGAAGAGAGCCAGCGCCGCTTCCGGCGAGATGCGCAGCTCCTCGCACCGCTCCGGCGCGAGCTTGCGCAGGAGCGCCGCCACGAGGAGGCCGATGTCTTCGCGCCGCTCGCGAAGCGGTGGGAGACGCACGGTGAAGGCGTCGAGCCTGGCGAAGAGATCGGCCCGGAACCTGCCTTCCGCGACCAGGGATCGCAAATCGGCCTGCGCGGCCGCGACGACGCGTACGTCCACCCGGATGGGTCGCGTCGCGCCAACGGGAAGCACCTCCGATTCCTGCAGGAACCGGAGCAGCGCTGCCTGCGCCGGAGCGGCCAGATCCGCCACCTCGTCGAGCAGCAACGTCCCGCGGTCGGCAGCGCGCACCAGGCCGGGCCGGTCCTCGGCGGCGCCCGAGAAGGCTCCTTTGCGCGCGCCGAACAGCTCGCTCTCGAGGAGGGTCATGGGAAGCGCGGCGCAATTGACCGCCTGGAAGGGTCCGCTGCGGAGCGAAAGCGCGTGGATCGCCCGTGCGACCAGCTCCTTGCCGGTCCCGCTTTCGCCCACGACCACGACGGGAAGCGAGCTCCGGGCGATGCGCGGGAGTGCCTCGAGCGCCGCCCACATCGAGGGCGCCACCGTGGCGAGCCCCGGAATAGCGTCCAGCAAATCGCCGTCCTGCGCGGCGGCGTGCCGGAACCAGAAAAGGGTGCGCCCAGCCTGGATGACGTCTCCGTCTCGCAGGCAGGCCTCGGCGCAGGGACGACCGTTCACCCGCGTCCCGTTGGTCGAGAGCGCATCGGCGATCCACCACTGCCCCTCCCGCCGGACGAGCCGGGCGTGGTCCGCGGAGAGCCATGCGTCCGGCACCTCGAGGCGGAGCTCGCGCGAGTCCTGCGCGCGCGAAGCCCGCCGCGCGGTTCCGCGCCCCAGAAGCACCGTGTCGATGTGCGCGAGCGAATGCCGCGAGGCGCCCGCGAGCGGACGGTCGCATTCGAGCGCGACGACGATCTGCGGCACGGTCTCCGTCACCGCGAACGGCGAGCGGGAGGCGCCGAGCATCGGCGTGTGGCCCTGGATTTCGCGGCTGGCGAGGGAAAGGGACATCGCCTCTTCCTCGGGACCTCCGCCGGGCGCGAGCGGTCACCTGCCCGATCGCACGGCGTCGAGCAGATCGTCGGCGTTGGCCGCGCACTCGAGCAGGTCGGCCGAGACGGGCTCGTCGCGGTGCGCCCGCGCCTTCTCGACCGAGGCGCGCGCCGCGAGCGCAGCCTCCAGTAGCGGAGGTCGCGCGCGGAACGGGAGCCGGAATGCCCTGCGCTCGAGGGCACGGGCGCGCCGGAGAAGGGCGGCGGCGAGTCGATCGCGCGAAGTCGTGCGGTCGGGCAGATCGCGCAAGGGCGAAAGGGAAAGAGCGGGCCGCAAGCCCCAGGAGAGCATGTATCCCAGGACGGCGGCGATGGCCCCGGCGAATGCGCAGTCGCGAGCCCCCGAGCCCAGGAGCGCGCCGCCTCCCACCGCCACCAACGAGGCGATGAGCACGAGGAGGAACGCCCCTCGTCGCGCGAGCCACGCTTCGGTGGACGAGCGGTCCCGCGCCTCGCGCACCGTCGCCGGCACCCGATACTTGGCGCAAAGGGCCGCGACCGCATCCGCGCAGGGACGGTTTGCGCTCGCCGCCAGCGTCGCCTCGCCCGCTCCGGCGAGCCGCCATCGCCAGCGCCGCGGCGCCCGGGCATCGAGCCTCTTCAAGAGCGCGCCGATTCCGGCGTCGCGCTGGAACGGCGACAAGAGATTCACCACCTGGTGGACCACGACGTCGTACTCGCCCCGGGCGTAGCGCAGCGCGGGCGGCGGCGGAGTCGAAACCGACGCGCCCTCCAGCGCGCGCATGATCTGCCGCGCGGTGAGGAAGCGCGCCTCGGGGTCGGGGGCGAGGGCGCGAGCGACGATGGCGGCGTCCTCCTTGGACGCGAGGCGCCGGACCAGCCGCAGATCGGGCGGCGCCCGCTGCAGCGCGGCGAGCATCGAGGGCTCCTCGACCGGAAAGGCCCGCTGGCCAGCGATCATCTCGAAGAACATGGCGCCGACGGCGTACAGGTCCGACCGCGGATCGGGCGGGTCGCCCTCCCAGACCTCAGGCGCGATGTAGCCCGGAGTGCCGAGAACGCGGCTCCCGGCGGTGAGGGCCGGTTCCTCCGCCTCCTTCGCGGCCCCGAAATCGAGCAGCTTCACTCCCTGCGCGGTGAGGAAGACGTTCTGCGGCTTGAGATCCCGGTGGAGCGCGCCGGCCGCGTGCGGGCCGCGGAGTGCGGCGCAAATCTCCCAGGCGATGCGCCGCGCTTCGTCGCCCCGCATGGGACCACGCGCGAGCCGGTCCGCGAGCGTCATGCCGCGCAGCCGCTCCATGGTGAAGAACGGCCGCCCGGCATGCTCGTAGATGTCGAAGACGGTGACGATTCCGGGACCTGCGACGCGCCGCGTGAGGTCCATCTCGCGCTCGAACCGCTCGCGAACCACCGCGTGGTGGGCGAGATGCGCGTGGAGCGCCTTCAGCGCCAGCTCCCTGCCGTCCGAGTCGACGGCCGAGAAGACCTCGGCGAGGCCCCCTTCCCCGAGCCACCCGTCGATCCGGAACCGACCGGCGACCACCGCCCCAGGCGCGAAACCGTCCAGAAGAGCCTCCCTTCTGGGGCGGAGACCGCGCCGCGTCGAGGGTGGCCACGTCCGAGAGCAGGGGGCCAGGCAACCGCTTGGAGGCTAGGCGCGCTTGGCGGGCGCGACGAACGGCGTAGGGGCCTGCGCGACGGATCCAGTCTGCACAATCTGGTTGCGCACGAACTGGATGTGCTGGCGCAGCACGTACACCTGGTCCGCGATCGATCCCGGCAGCTTCACCGTGATGACGCGTCTTTCGATGTCCGCGAGTCGCTCGAGGAGCTCGGCCCGCTGCTCCGACGTCGTCTTTCCAAAGGCGATCCGCTCGAGGGCCATCAATTCGCCGTAGCGCTTGTAGATGCGCGCGTTGATGCGCCAGCGGTAGAGCAACGGCACGACCTTGAGGCCGGGGATCAGCAGCACGGCGAGCGGCACGATCAGCACCAGGGCGCGATCGACGAGGCTCGCGAGCCAGAACGGCAAGTGCTTGTACGCGAAACTCTTGCCAGATTTGTAGTACCGGACCGCGTCTTCGCTCAGCCGGTACTCGTGCTCCAAGGGAGTGGGAAACTCGCCGGCCTTTTGCAAGAGCGTCGCGCGCCCGTGCACCTCGCGAGCCGCTTCGATCAGCATGTCGGAAAGAGCCGGATGGAGATCGGGGCGCGCGAGCAGCTCGACTGTCGGCGCGACGAGCGTGAGCGTCTCCGAGGGAATGTTCTTCCCGAGATCGATCGCTCCCGTCGGGAGATCCATCTTGGTCAGATATCGGAAGCGGCGCACGTAGCCGTCGCCCTGCTCGTTCAAGTCGTAGAGGCGGACGGAGATGTTGTGGAGCAGGTCGCGCATCGATTCGCGCGTCGCCGAGTCGCCCATGAGGAAGATCGCGTCCGCTTCGCCTTTGAGCAGCGCGTCCTCCGCCGCCTGGCCCTCCAGGTCGAGCAGCTTCGATCGGCCGCCCGCCTCGATGCCGTTCGCCTTGAGCAACGTCTCCGCGAGCACGCGCGCTCCGCTGCCTTCGCGGCCGATCGCGATCCGCTTGCCGTCCAGCTCGGACATGAGCCGGAGCGGTTTCGGCGCCCGGTAGAAGAGGAACACCGGCACGTAGAAGACGCTGCCGAGCGACATCACCTTGCTCGGGTCGCCGAGCGTGGAAAGGCCGCCCTGGACGAATCCGATGTCCACGTCGACCTTCGGATCGCTGAGGCGCCTGAGGTTCTCCAGCGATCCTTGCGAGGGCAGGATCTTCAGCGTGACGCCTTGGCGCGCGAGGATCGCGCGATACTTTTCCGCCGAGTTCTGGAACGAGCTGCCCGGCGCCCCGCTGGTCATGACGATTGTCTTCGGTGGAGCAGGACGGACGTAGTGCAAGGCGATCCAGAACGCCGCGACCACGACCAGGACGAAGGGCAGGACCGTGACCAGCAGGTCACGCCAGTAAATCCGGGAGATCCGTAGCCGGGGAAGCACCATGTTCGGAGCGTAACCCGCCGCGACGTTCTGTTGGAGGGGTTCCTCGCGCCGACCTTCGTCGGGGCGGAAGCAGCACATGACCTTGGACGAGCGCCTCCTCGGTTTTTCCGCCGCTCGCGGGGCATCTTGATTCCGCCAACATCTCGTAGCGAGTGGGGGGCCTCACACTGAATGTCAGACCGGCACGCTACGCTGATGTCTGCGCTCGACCAAGGGGATGCAGCATGAAGCAGCTCGCAATGAAGTTCCGCAGCTGGGGTGGGAATCGCAAAGGCGCCGGGCGGAAGCCGAAAGGATCGCGAGCCGGAGCGCCGCACGTTCCGCGGAAGCAGCCGCGGCGAACGCCCGCCCACGTGACGATGCGAGTCGCGGGCGGTCGTCCTAGCCTGCGCGGAGCCGGCAGCTTCCGCGCGCTCAAGGAAGCGTTCCGCGGTGGCAAGGAGCGGTTCGGCATCCGAGTGACGCACTTCAGCGTCCAGGGAAACCACCTGCACATGCTCGTTGAAGCGGAGGACGCGATCGCGTTGACCCGCGGCATGAAGGGCCTCGCCGTGCGCATGGCGCGAGGCCTCAACAAGGCGCATGGGATGATCGGCCAGGTTTTCCCCGACCGCTTCCACTCCCGCGCGCTGAAGAGCCCACGCGAGGTGGCGTATGCGATCCGCTACGTGCTCGGGAACCACATGAAGCACGGGGTCTCGAGGTGGCACGGCTCCACCGATCCGTGCTCCTCCGCGGCGTTCATGCCCGGCCCCTCGGGGTTGACCGTGCGTCCGAAGCTCTTCCTCATCCACATGACGCTGGAAGGACCCTGGTTATCTCTCGCCGTGCCTTGATCTTGATTCCGCGAACATCCTCAAGGCCGGTGCCTCTGAGCAGTCACGAGATCGGTCAGCGGCGCGGCTCTACCAATACCGGTTGCGCGTCCGCAATTGTTCCCTTTTCAAGACGAGCCTTCGCACACCTCTCGCGCGCGGACGCTACTACCCGGCACCTGGCGTGGTCGCGCCCTCGTCTTCGATGCCGGCTTTGAACTTCTTCTCATGATGCCAGCAGATGTCGGAGACATCCGGAAGCCCCGAAACGAGCTCGTGAACGAGCTGCACCGCCTTCGGATTCACACCAATTTGCCGGCGGCCAAGCAGCGATCCGACCAGCCCCCGGGACCGTTCGAGCGTCCCAATGCAGTCACCCTCATGCTCGGTGTCACCGGGTCGGTATCCGAGTACGAAGCAGTGTTCCTGTCCGTCCACCTCGAACAACACGTACCATCCGAAGTCTTCCTGCCCCGGCTCCTCTGCAGTCTTGACGCCGCGTTGTCGAAGCGCGGCGATCATCCATCGCGAAACGTCATCACCGAAGCAGCCGGGGTTGAGAAAGTACGGCTTCTGCGTGGTGGTGTTGAAAGCCGTGGTTCTGAAAACCACCGTGGTTCGCAGCATCCGGGCGTCCCTGAATCAAGGCGGGAGCACCGTTTCGCCGTAAGACAAGTACCGATCCACCGACTGCGCCGCAATCCGGCCTTCGCGGATGGCCCACACGACGAGCGACTGTCCGCGCGACATGTCGCCCGCGGCGAAGACGCCCGGGACGCTCGTCATCTTGGTTCCGTCGGTCCAAACGTTGCCGCGCTCGTCGAGCTTCACG
>VBKL01000199.1 GCA_005879805.1 Deltaproteobacteria bacterium
GGTTTTCGGATGTGGCTCAAGACCGCCACGCTGTTCACCTGGCTGATCGGATCCTACGCCGTGCTGCTCTTCGCGCACGTGTCGTCCTGGCAAGCGGTGCTGCTCGTCGCCTCCATCGGCCTCGCCATGGCCGGAATCGGATTCAGCGTCCAGCACGATGCCAACCACGGGGCGTACTCCTCGAACGCGCGCGTCAACCGCATCATGAGCGTCACGCTCGACCTGCTCGGAGCGAGCTCGTATCTGTGGCGCCTCAAGCACAACGTGATGCACCACACGTACACCAACGTCTCCGGCCTCGACGACGATCTCGAGTCGGGTAGTCCGCATCTGCGGCTCGCGCCCTGGCAGCCGCGGCGCCGGTTTCATCGTTTGCAGCACCTCTACGTCTGGTTTCTCTATGCCGTCTTCCCGCTCAAGTGGTGGTTCGTGGACGACGTGCTGGAGCTCACCAGCGGCCGGGTTGGCGGCCGGCCCTTTGCGCCTCCGCGGGGATTGCCCCTCGCACGCGCCGTGGCGTTCAAGACCGCGTTCGTGACGTGGGCGTTCGTCGTTCCCGCCCTGCTGCATCCCACCTGGGCGCTCATCCCTCTATGGGTGTTCGGCTCGGCGACGTTGGGGATCGTGCTCGCCGGGGTCTTCCAGCTCGCGCACTGCGTTGGCGAAGCGGACTTCTGCCAGGTCGATCCCGCGCGACCGACCAAGCCCGACTGGGCCGAGCACCAGGTCTCGACCACGGTGGACTTCGCGCGCGGGAATCGCCTCCTGAGCTGGTACCGCGGCGGTTTGAACTTCCAGGTCGAGCACCACTTGTTTCCGCGCATCTGCCACGTGCATTACCGCTCGCTGGCGCCGATCGTCGAGGAGACCTGCCGCGCGCACTCCGTCCGGTATCGCGCCGAGCCGACGTTCCGCAGCGCGCTCGCCGCGAACTGGCGCTGGCTCCGCGAGATGGGCGCTGCAGCAGCCTGACGGATCACGGGAAACTCCCTGCCCTCGCCGAGAGGAGCGGCATCCCGCTCTCCCTGCGGTTCGCCGACCTTAGGCTTAGGCTCCAGAGTAGGAGTTCCTGCGCGACCTTACGAGGTTGTAAGGTTGCGCCATGGTTCGAGACGCCATCGTCCTTGCGGAGGTCCTGCGCGCCGCTTCACTTCCTCAGGCCGAGTACGCGGTTGTCACCGCGAATTCCGCCCGGGCGAACGCCGCCGCACGACTGAAGGCCGATGGATATCTCGAAGCTCGCGAGGGCGCGCCTGGCGCCATGCAGCTCGGTTTGCGCCTCACTCCGTTGGGACTCGAGCTGCGCGCCACGTTGCAACGCTCGAGGGTGTTGGGCGACGTGGGCGCTCTGAACGGCGCCGCGTAGCTGCGTGGCGGGGTGTACGGGACTCGAACCCGTGGCCTCCGGCGTGACAGGCAGCGACGACGGTGTGGCAGAGGCTGGCAACCCTTCGCAACCTCTCGGAAACATTGGAACCGGGCCGGCCCCGCGAGCGGAGTCTTCGGAAGGTTTGGGAGGGTTTGGGCAGCCGCGAGTTACACCTGGGTTACAGTACGCGGACCCGCGCCGTCCCGTGTTCAGGCTGTTCTCCGTTCGCGAGGCTGCCAACCTTCTACGGGTCTCTACATCGACGATCTACAAGCTATGCGCCGAGGGGAAGTTGGGGCACGTTCGTGTCTCGAATGCGATCCGCATCTCGGAGACAGCGCTTCAGGCGTACTAACGACGGACTCGGACTAGTCAGGATGGTACGACCGACCCAGATTCGCGGGCGTAGGTTACGCCACGGATCGGGAGACCTGTAGCGCAAAGCTACATGCGAAAGGACCCGGTCGTGAGGAAGGTATCCGATTCGTCGGTCTCGATCTTC
>VBKL01000240.1 GCA_005879805.1 Deltaproteobacteria bacterium
ATCAGACCGCCGCGCAGCGCTCCCACGTCGAAGTCGTGCAGCGAAAGCACGGCCCGGCCGTCGCGGAGCGCGTCCTGGAACACGAAAGAAAGACCGGAAATCCGCTCGCGCCCCCGCCTGCCGACGGGGACGCCCGCCACTGAGGAGTCCTCGATGCCACGTCCCATCTGGAGCGGTTCCATCAGCTTCGGCCTCGTCAACGTACCCGTGAAGCTCTACTCGGCGACCTCTCCCAAGGAGGTCCGCTTCCACATGCTTCACGACAAGGACGGCGGCAGGATCCAGCAGAAGCGGGTCTGCTCGATCGACGGGCACGAGGTCCCCTGGGAGCACATCGTCAAAGGCTTCGAGGTCTCGAAGGGCCGCTACGTCTCGGTCACGCGGGAAGAGCTCTCCGCCTTCGACCCCAAGGGCACCAAGTCCATCGACATCGAGGACTTCGTCGAGCTGTCGCAGATCGATCCCATTTACTACGAGACCACCTACTTCCTGTTGCCCGACAAGGGTGCGCAGAAGCCCTATGCGCTCCTCCTCGAAGCGATGAGGAAGACGGGCCGGGTGGGCGTCGCGCGGTTCGTGCTCCGGACCAAGCAGTACCTCGCCGCGGTCCGGCCGCTCGGGAAGGCGCTCGCCATCAGCACCATGCTCTACGCGGACGAGGTAGTGGATCAGAGCGAGCTCGACGGACTGCCCGGGTCCGAGGCCAAGCCGCGCGAGAAGGAGCTGCACATGGCCGAGCAGCTCGTCGATTCGCTGGCCGCCGACTTCGATCCCAAGAAGTACAAGGACACCTGGCGCGAAGAAGTGCTGGCGCTGCTCGAAAAGAAGGCCGAGGGCCAGGAGATCGTGGCCGAGGAGCCCGAGAAGGAGCCTCGTGGCAAGGTGGTGAACCTGATGGAGGCCTTGCAGCGCTCGCTTGCGGCGGCGAAGAAGGGCGAGGCGCCCGCGGAGAGCGGCGAGCGCCGGCACGGGCCCCAGCACCGGGCTGCGGCGCGCACCGCGCGGGCCAGGCGCGGCGCCGGGAAGGCGGCGCGCCCCAGGCGGGCAGCGCGACGGTAGACTCCGCGCTCCATGGCCCGATCGTCTGACGCCGAAGTCGCGATCGGAAGAAAGCGTCTCAAGCTTTCGAACCTCGACAAGGTCCTCTACCCGAAGGCGGGGTTCACCAAGGCGCAGGTTATCGACTACTACCTGCGCGTCTCGAAAACGCTCTTGCCCCATCTGCGCGACCGGCCGCTCACGCTCAAGCGGTATCCGAACGGCGTCGATCAGCCGTACTTCTACGAGAAGAACTGCCCCTCGCACCGCCCGCCCTGGGTCCGGACGGCGGAGGTCTACAGCGAGAGCAACCGCCGGACCATGCAGTTCTGCCTGGTGAACGACGTCGCCACGCTGATCTGGGCGGCAAACCTCGCCGACCTCGAGCTGCACGTGCCGCTCGCCAAGGCGCCGGCGATGGACCGTCCCACGCAGCTGGTCTTCGATCTCGATCCCGGCGAGCCCGCGAACCTGGTGCATTGCTGCGAGGTCGGCGTCCTGCTGCACGGGATGTTCGATTCGCTCGGCCTCGAGAGCTTTGCGAAGACGAGCGGATCGAAGGGCCTCCAGGTCTACGTGCCGCTCAATCAGGCCAAGGTCGCGTACGACGACACCAAGCCCTTCGCCCGCGCCGTCGCCGAGCTGCTCGAGCGCGAGAAGCCTGAGCTGGTGGTCTCCAACATGAAGAAGACGCTCCGGACCGGGAAGGTGCTGGTCGACTGGAGCCAGAACGACCCGCATAAGACGACCGTGTGCGTGTATTCGCTTCGCGCGAAGGATTACCCGACGGTCTCGACACCGGTGACCTGGGAGGAGGTGGCGGCGTGCGCGGACCGTCGCGATGCCGCGCGCCTGGCCTTCGATCCGGAATCGGTCCTCGCCCGCATCGAGAAGCGCGGCGACCTCTTCGCGCCGCTGCTCGAGCTCCGGCAATCGCTGCCGCGACTTTCTCAGAAAAAAAGCTGAGGCGAGCCCCGCACCACCAGCGAGACCCGCCTCAGGAACTGGTCACAGGAGCCGTAGCCGGCCGCGCCCCGCAAGGGACGCGAAAGCTATGGAACCGCTGCGCCGGTGCCCCGGCGAAGGACCGCAAAGATCAGGCTGATTACGGCGAGAACGAGAAGGATATGGACCCAGGCGCCAATGGAGGCACCGGAAACGAGGCCCAACACCCACAACACCAGCAGGATGACCGTGATCGTCCAGAGCATCGCACACCTCCTCTCCGAAACAATCTGTGCCTCCCCGCAGCGAGTTCCTACCGTCGGCCGGCCGCTCCGGCCCGGCAGGCAGGCGGGCGGGCACCCGTCCAGGGACGTGGTGCCTTGTAGTCCTTGCGCGACGGCGGGGGGCACATGGCACGGTGCTCGCGGCGGCCGCCTGGCTGCACGGGAGCTGATCGAGCTTGGGAACGGTGCCGGTACGGTCGTCGCTACGGATCTCGACCTGGGAAGGAATCGCTGCGGAGCTGGTCGGCGCCTGCGTCACGGGCGGCGTGCTCACGGCCTGGGCGCTCTACCTCGACCTCTCGCCGTTCCTCATCGGCGTGCTCGGAGCGCTACCATTCGCGGCCCAGCTCGCGCAGCTCCCTTGCGCCTGGGTCACGCACGTCCGCGGCAGCAAGCGCACCGCGGTGGCTGCGCTCCGGGCCTCGCGTTCGCTCCCGCTCCTTCTCGCGGCGTTGCCGTTCGTCCCGCTCCCGCTCGCGGCGAAGCAGATCGTACTCCTCGTCTTCGCGGGTTTGTGGGCGCTGCTCGGTGTCGCCGGAAACAACGCCTGGACGACCTGGATGGCGGCGCTCGTTCCCCCCGCCGTGCGTGGCCGCTACTTCGGCCTGCGGACGGCCTTCTGCGCGGCGGGGAGCGCTCTCGGATCGCTCGGCGCAGGTCTCGTCCTGGACGCGGCGCGTCCGCGCGGGACTGCAGGCGGGATGCTCTGCGCACTCTCCGTCGCGTCCTTTGTCTTCGGCGTCGTCACGCTCGAGCTCTTGCAACGGCAGGGAGAAGGCCGTGCGGTTCCGCTCCCGCGCCCGCAGCTCCGCGATTTCTCCCGCGCCTGGTCCGACCGGCGCGTGCGCCGCGCGCTCGCCTTCCACGCTGCCTGGGCCGCGGCGAGCGGGCTCGCGACGCCCGCCTTCTACAACATCCACCTGGTAGGGAACCTGCACGCAGGATTCGCCCAGCTTTCCGTCTACTACACTGCGCTGGCGGTGCTCCGCATCGTCACGGCTCCCTTGTGGGGGAAGGCGATCGATCGCGCCGGCTCGAAGCCGGTCCTGCTCGCGTGCTGCTTCGGCCTTTCGCTCTCGCCCATCCTCTGGCTCGTCGCGCGCGATGGAATGCTCTGGCCCATCGCCATCGACGCGGTCTTCTGCGGCGCGCTCCTCGCCGGTCAGTCGCTGGCATCCTTCTCGCTTCCTCTCGCCGTCTCGTCCGTGGAGGCGCGCTCGTTCCAGCTGGCCGGCTTCGCCACCGCGGCCGGTGCGGCGACGGCGGTCGCCTCCATCGCGGGCGGAGCGCTGGTCCATGCCTTGCCGGGCCACACCGTGCTCTTCGGCGCGCCCGCGCATGCGGCGCAGTTGCTCTTCCTCGCAAGCGGCGCGCTCCGGATCGGCGCCGCTGCCCTTGCCCTGCGAATCGAAGAGCCTGGGGCGCGCACCGTCCGTACGCTCGGCCGGATGGCGCTGCGAAGCGCTTGCGCGGAGGAGCCGGGGCCGGCAACGTCCGCGGCGTGACGTTCGATTGCCAGGCCTGCGGGGCTTGCTGCTGCAACCCGCGGGAGAACCGGGCCGAGGGTTATCGCGATTACGTCCTCGTCGAGCCGGGCGCGCGCCTGTTGCGCAGGCTGCGCATCCTCGATCGCTACACGGTCGTGAACGCGCAGGGCGAGCGGCACTTGAAGCTCGCCGGCAATGACGAGCGCTGCGCCGCGCTGGAAGGCTCGCTGGGAAAGCGCGTCCGCTGCGCCATCTACCGCGATCGCCCGGCGGGGTGCCGCAAGATCGAGCCTGGAGATGCGCGCTGCCTGATCGCGCGCGCGGACTACGGGCTTCCGTAGGAAGCCGTGCTGCCTGGCTGCTCCTCGAGGCGGACTTCCGCCAACGGAAGGCCGGCGCGGAGCAGTTGCTCGAAGATCAGCTTCGCCAGGTTCTCCGCGGTGGGCGGCACTTCCAGCGCCACGAACGTCTCGCCGATCCCGGCCAGCGCGGCGCAGGCGGGATCGCCCTGCTGCAGGAGCATCCGGTGATCGAGGGCCTCGTCGAGATAGCGCCGCGCGCGCTGCTCGAGGACGTCGAAGTCGATCACCATTCCCTTCGCGTCGACGCTCGCTGCGCGCAGGACGAGGAAGACACGGGCGTTGTGGCCGTGCAGGCGCGCGCACTTGCCGGGATGTCCGAGGAGCCGGTGCCCGTAGCAGAAGCGCAGCTCCTGGGTGACGCGGAACATGCGCTCATCTTACCCGCTATCATGCGGCGATGTTCGAGTCCTGGGGCCGCTATCCCAAGGCGACGCAGAGGGTTTTGCCCCTCGCCTGGCGCAGCGACGCCCTGCCCGCCCGCTCGGGACCTGTGCTCGCGGTCGGTCAGGGACGCAGCTACGGCGACGTGTGCCTGAACGACGGCGGCACGGTGCTCACCACGGGAAGGCTCGACCGATTCATCTCCTTCGACGAGAAATCGGGCGTGGTCCGCTGCGAGGCGGGAATGACGCTCGCCGATCTCATCTCCTTCGCATTGCCGCGCGGGTTCTTCGTTCCCGTCGTACCCGGCACGCAGTTGGTCTCGGTCGGCGGCGCCATCGCCAACGACATCCATGGCAAGAACCACGGGCGAGCGGGCACCTTTGGCCGGCACGTCCGCTGGCTGGAATTGCTCCGCTCGGACGGCGAGCGCAAGGAATGCGTGCCGGGCGATCCGCTCTTCGCGGCCACGGTCGCGGGGCTCGGCCTCACCGGCCTCATCACCGCGGCGGAAATCCAGCTCGTGCCAGTCTCGGGCCCCTTCATCATCGAGCAGCGGGTACCCTTCCGCACGCTCGACGAGTTCTTCGACATCGACGCAGGCTCGCGCGATTTCGAATACACGGTGGCCTGGATCGACGCCTTCTCTCGCGACGTCCGCGGGATCTACTACCGCGGCGATCATTCGCAGCGCCCCGGCCGCGCCGCGCCCGGAAAGCGGCCCCTCGAGGTTCCGGCCGACTTTCCCTCGTTCGCGCTCAGCGGCCCGGCGGTGCGGGCTTTCAATGCTCTGGTCGCGCTCGAGGCTCGTCTGGCGAAGCGGCAGCGCGAGACCAACGTCCGCTCCTTCTTCTTTCCCCTCGACCGGATCGGCCGCTGGAACCGGATCTACGGGCAGCGCGGCTTCCTCCAGTTCCAGTGCGTGGTCCCTTCCCGCGACCACGTCCGGGACCTGCTCGGCCGGGTCCGCATCTCCGGACAGGGCTCGTTCCTCACGGTGCTGAAGACGTTCGGGGACATGCCCTCGCCCGGGCTGCTCAGCTTTCCGCGGCCGGGCATCACGCTCGCGCTCGACTTCGCCAATCGCGGGCCCGACACGTTGCGCCTGCTCGGCGAGCTGGAAGAGGTGGTGCGCGCCGCGGGCGGCGCCCTCTATCCCGCCAAGGACGCGACGATGAGCCCGCGCACCTTCGCCGCCTCGTATCCGCGCCTCGCCGAGTTCGAGCGGTTCGTCGACCCCGGCTTCTCCTCCTCCTTCTGGCGGCGGGTCGCGCGCGCATGAAGCGAGTCGTGGTCCTGGGCGCGACCTCCGCCATCGCCCAGCACGTCGCGCGCCTCTACGCCGAGCAGGGCGCCTCGCTCTTCCTCGCGGCGCGGAACCCGGAGAGGCTGGCCGCGGTGGCCGCCGACGCACGCGCGCGGGGCGCCACCCAGGTTGAAACGGCAGTACTGGATCTGGACGACCTGCGCGCCCACGCTGGCTTGTTCGAGGCCGCCGACGCGGCGCTGGGACCGCCCGACGTCGTCCTCCTCGCCCACGGCGTCCTCGGCTCGCGGGAGGCGGGGCCGGAAGAAGCGCCCGCGATCCTGCACACCGATCTCGTCTCGCCGACCTCCCTGCTGCTGCAGGCGGCGCGGAGGATGGAGGCGCGTCGCGCCGGTACCCTGGTCGCGATCTCCTCGGTCGCGGGCGACCGGGGCCGGGCGGCGAACCCGGTCTACGGGGCGGCAAAGGCGGGCCTCACCGCGCTGTTGTCCGCGCTCCGCCAGCGGCTCTCCCCTTCGGGGGTCTCGGTGCTGACGGTGAAGCCTGGCTTCGTCGACACGCCAATGACGGCGCACCTGCCCGAGATGCCCTTTGCCGTGGGACCCGATCGGGTCGCGAGAGACATCCTGCGCGCGCTCGAGCGCGGCGCCGACGTGGTCTACACGCCGCTCATCTGGCGGCTCGTCATGCTGGTAGTCCGGCTACTTCCAGAGAAATTGTTCAAAAAGCTATCCTTCTAGCGACCGTGCGCCTTTGCTCTGCACGCCGGGCTCGTGCGATGAAGGGGCCTGATGCCGGTCGAGATCGAAGGCTTGGGCTCCGTGACCCCGTCAGCCCCTTCGCGCCAGCACATTCGCGTGCGCGAGGCGAGCGTGACGCTCTCCGCCTGGCGCATGGACGTGGCTTCGCCGCGCGGCGCGGGCTGGATCGTCCTCGCCGAGCACAACGCGTCCTGGTATCGCGGCGACGGCGTGTTCCTCGGCTGGCCGCAGCCTCGGCTGGAAGCGGCCTGGCGCGCGCTCTTGCCGCCCCCCGAGAAGCCGGAGCTAGATTTCCCGCAGCTCGGGTAGTTAGATCCCGGCGAGCCCGGGCTCGAGCCTCGTGTACCCCTCGTCTTGTGCCCAGAGATCGAGGGCGAGCGTCGCGAGGTCGTCCACTTCCGCGATGGGCCTCGCGTCGAGCGTCAGGTCGATCGATTTCACGTACCGCTTGCAGGTGTCGCAAGCCTCGATGCGAACGGCACTGCGCGTCTCGTCGTGGAAGTTGGGTAGCTTCTCGGGATCCGCTTCGCCGCATCCCGGGCAGCGGATGCGCGAGAACGGCCATTCGCCCCCGCAAAGCGCGCAGCAGAGGTTGCGCTGCGCTCCGTGCGAGTCCTGCTCGGTCCGCCGCGTGACCATCCAGGGAAGTCCCGAGCAGAACGGGCAGGCACCTTCCCGCCGCGGGCGGTCGGGCGGGCGATGCTCGGCCGCGAGGATCCGCACCCAGGGCTGGAGGATCGCGCGGGAGAGGTAGTCCTCGCGCGCCTCCGGGCCTCCGTCCCAATAGATGCGCAATCGAGATCGCGCCGTGTCCGGATCGTCGTCGAGGCGCATCCGCGCCACCTCGGCCAGCGCTGGTGGCCCGCCCTCCGCCTGCCGCAGGACCGCAGGCGCCGCCCGCAAGAGATGGTGCAGGCGGGCCCAGGCCCGCGTCACAGTCCCCCGCGTCATCGAGCGGAAGGTTCCCGGCTCGCCGGCGGTGCCGAGGTAGATGTGGAAGACGATCGCCACGAAGAAGAGGATGAAGGCGATGTCGTGGATCACGTAGCTCGCCTCGCGGAAGATCTCGTTGAAGGTGAGCGGGAACCACATCACGATGCCGGTGACGAGAACGCCGATCGCTCCGACGATGACGGCCCAGAAGAAGAGCTTCTGGCCAGGGTTGTACTTGCCCACTTCGGAGTCGTCGCCCTGGTAGCGCATGTACTCGACGAGGCGCGGACCGATCCAGGCCCGCTCCTCCTTGGTCATGCGCATCTCGGAAGCCCAGTGGAGCGCCATCCAGAAGGTGAAGACGAAGAAGGCGACCCCCGACCAGGGATGGACCACGCGGCATCCATTGAGCCCGCCGAACAACCCCGCCAGCCAGCCGAACACGGGCGACCAGATGGGCAGGCCTGTGAAGAGGCAGAAGAAGAACGCCAGCGCCACGAGCCAGTGCGTCACGCGAACCATCAGACGGTGGCGCACGATGACGTCGCCGACCACGATGTCCTGGTTTCGCTGGGCGCCGACCACGCCGGAATCGACACCGGAATGGACGATTCCCCTGCCTGCGTACGGCGGTGAGAGCTCGCTCATGATGTCACGCCTCCGCAACGAAGGTCATAGGGCAGCAGGACCGCTCTCGTCTTCCTTGGGCTTCTTCGGACCGTAGCTGAGGTAGTGGCCGATCGCTCCGAACACCGCCGCCGCCATGGCGATGAATCCGACCGGACGCAGCACGCTCTTCCAGAACCGCATTCCCGTCGGTACGTGCGGGTCGCGCGGCAATCCGTACCACTCGGGGTGATCGCCATGAGCGAGGACGGTGACGACGGTGGTTCCGCCCACGCCCGGCGGATCGTACACGGCGGCCTGGGCGAGCCCGTTCGCGCGGAGCTGATCGACGCGCTGGTCGGCGAGGGCGCGCATGTCGTCCTTGGTCCCGAAGTGCAGGCAGCCCGTCGGGCAGGCCTTCACGCAGGCCGGCTCGAGCCCCACGTCGACGCGGTCGACGCAGAGCGTGCACTTCGCCATCTTGCCCGATTCCTTGTGATACTTGGGCACGTCGAACGGGCAGCCCGTCGCGCACATCCCGCACCCGATGCAGGCGTCGGGATTCACGTCGACGATGCCGTTCTCGTACTGGACGATGGCGCCCGGCGCCGGGCACGCGCGCAGACAGCCCGGATCCGCGCAGTGCATGCACTGGTCCTTGCGCATCAGCCAGGCGAATCCGCCGTCGGTCAGCGTCTGCTCGTTGAACTTGATCAGGTTCCAGAAGTCCGCGTTGAGCTGCGGCATCGTCTGGTAGCTGCCGACCTGCTTGGTGTCGACGTTGCCGAGGTCGTTCCACTCCTGGCAGGCGACCTCGCACGCCTTGCAACCGATGCAGGTGGAAGTGTCGATGTACTTCGACACCACCGGCATCTTGCGCTGCCCCGTGTCGCCGTGGAGGGACGCGGAGGACTGCCGGATCTGCAACCCGGGCGAGTTCACGCGACACCTCCTTCCGCCTTCTCGATCTTGACGAGGAAGGTCTTGTACTCGGGCGTCCAGGTGTTCGCGTCCATCACGGTGGGAGTGAGCTTGTTGGCGAGCGGCCCGGTATGTCCCGCGGCGCCCATAAAGCCCCAGTGGAGCGGGACCCCGACGTGCCAGACCTGCTTGCCGCCGATCTGCATCTGGTGCAGGCGCTTCGTAACCATCGCGACGCCGGTGATGCTGCCGCGCGCCGAGGTCACCTTCACCTGCCCGCCGTTGGAGATGCCCTTCTCCTTGGCGAGACCCTCGGGGATCTCGACGAAGAAGCCGGGCTGGACCTCATTGAGCCGGCCGTTGCCGTGGTGCTTGGTCCAGTAGTGGTAGTGCTCGGTGAGGCGGTAGGTGGTGCAGACGATGGGGAAATCGCTTGCGGTCCCGTACTTGTCCTTGTCGGAGCTGAAGCGGACGCCGACCGGATTCGAGGTGACCTTCGGATGGAGCGGGTTGTCGCCCGCGGCTTCCATCGCCTCGTAGTGCTCCGGGAACGGACCGTCGTTCAGGGCCGCCGCGTAGAGACGGGCGACGCCCTCGGGCAGCATGATGAAGGCACCGAACTGCCCGGGCGGTGAGTCGGGCTTGAAGTCAGGTACGTCGCCGACCCATTTCTCGCCGTTCCAGACGATGCCCGGCCGCGTCGGATCCCAGGGCTTCCCGTCCGCGTCCGCCGAGGCGCGGTTGTACATGATGCGGCGGTTGGCAGGCCACGAGAAACCCCACTCGTGGAACATGCCGAGACCCGTCGGGTCGGCGTTGTTGCGCCGCTTGGCGTTGTTGCCCGCCGATGAGTACACGCCCGTGTGCAGCCAGTTGCCGCACATCGTGGTGCCGTCGTCCATGATCTGCGCGAAGTTGTCGAGCTGCTGGCCGGCCGCCTTCACCAGCTTGCCGTCCTTGTCCTTGATGTCGACGAGGGCCTTGCCGTTGATGTCCTTGAGCACCTCGTCGAGATCGGGATTGATCGGATTGGTATAGTTCCAGGTCACGCTCGTGACCTGCTCGGGGAGGGCGCCACCCTCCTTGCGGTACAGATCGCGCACGGCGAGGAACATGCGGCTGACGATCTCCTGGTCGGTCTTCGACTGGCCCGGAGGATCGATCGCCTTCCACTTCCACTGCATCCAGCGCGCGGAGTTGGTGAACGTCCCGTCCTTCTCGCAGAAGCCCGAGGCCGGCAAGAGATAGACCTCGGTGGGAATGTCCTTGGCGTCAGGCGTCTGGTACTGGTCCTTCGGCGCCTTCCAGAAGGCGGCGGTCTCGATCTCGACGTTCTCCACCACCACCATCCACTTCAGCTTGGAGAGGGCGGCGATCATCTTGTCGGAGTTCGGTCCGATGCCGACCGGGTTCATGCCGAAAGTGATGAAGCCTTCGGGACCCGACTCCTCCCCGCCCGCCCGCTTCGACTTCCCGCGGTACATGTCGTCGAAGATGTACATCCACGAGTAGTTCCCATCGACCTTGGGGAGCAGCTGGTAGTTCCAGTCGTTCTCCTTGGTCGCGGACTTCCCGTAGAGCGCCATGAGGAGGCTGACGGCTAACTTCGGGTAGTTAGACCAGTAGTTCATCGTCGTCCACGACTGCTTGTTGAGCGTCGTGGGCGTTACCTTCTCCAGGTACTCGGTGAGGTTGTTGAGTCCGCCGCGAGGAGTGGCGAGGTAGCCGGGGAGGATCTCGAAAGTGCCGGCGATGTCGGTCGCTCCCTGGATGTTGGAATGGCCGCGGAGCGCATTCACGCCTCCGCCCGGCCGGCCGACGTTGCCGAGGAGCAACTGCAGCATCGCCGCCGTGCGGATGATCTGCACGCCGGTGGAGTGCTGCGTCCACCCGAGGGCGTACAGGATGGTGCCGGCCCGCTCCGCGTTGCCCGTCGAGGTGACGACCTCCGCCACCTTGAGGAACTGGTCCTTGGGCGTGCCGCAGATCTTCTCGACCATCTCCGGCGTGTAGCGCTCGACGTGCTTCTTCAAGAGCTGGAAGACGCAGCGCGGATTCTGCAGGGTCGGATCGACCTGATACGAGTTCGTCTTCGGATCCGGCTCGTAGTTCCAGTTCGCCTTGTCGTACTCCTTCTTGGCGCCGTCGAATCCCGCGAACAGGCCGTCGTTGAACGAGTACCTCTCGCCGACGATGAAGGGCGCGTTGGTGTGGATCTTGACGTAGTCCTCGTGGAACCGCTTGTGGTCGAGGGCGTACTTGATGATGCCGTAGAGGAAGGCGATGTCGGTGCCGGGCCGCAGCGGGGCGTAGAGATCGGCCACCGCCGAGGTGCGGGTGAACCGCGGATCGACCGAGACGATCTTCGCGTTCCGGGTCTTCTTCGCCTCGATCGCCCACTTGAATCCGCAGGGATGGTTCTCGGCGGGGTTGCCGCCCATGACGAGAACGACATCGGTGTTCTTGATGTCGACCCAGCCGTTGGTCATCGCGCCGCGGCCGAAAGTGGCGGCCAAACTGGCCACCGTGGGACCGTGTCAAACTCTTGCTTGTGAGTCCCGGTAGGGCACCCCGAAGGCGCTGATCGCCTTCCACTGGAGGTAGTTGAACTCGTTGGTATCGGTGCAGCCGCCGATCCAGGCGATGCCCGGCGCGCGGTTCACCACCTCGCCGCGCGCATTCTTCGCGACGAAGGTCCGATCGCGGGTGTTCTTGATGTGCCGCGCGATGCC
>VBKL01000200.1 GCA_005879805.1 Deltaproteobacteria bacterium
CACTCTTCGGTCGATCGCAAGTAGCTGATTTGACGTATCCCGACGATCGGGAAATCGCGCGCGATTCGGTACGCCGAAGCACGGTCTGGATACTGAAGCGACTTTAGCCTCGGAAATTCTCGCCGGATCCTGATCGGTTATTGGTGCCCAGGGGCGGAATCGAACCACCGACACGGGGATTTTCAGTCTCTTCTAGCCCGTCGGGAAAGACGGAGCTTCCCTCTGCCGAGGTCCGTCAAGCACCCTGCAAGACCCGTCAAGGCAGGTACACCGAAGCACGGTCATGCACGGTCGCTGGGTTGTCGCCGAGATGGCGCGCGTCGCCACTCTTGACGCGAAACTCCCTGCCGTATAGCAGCGCCTCCTTGTTCTGAAGAGCGGTTCGGCGCGACGCGGTGAAGGACGTTTCGCGTCGATCCACGGTAACGCTCGCCAGCGCTACCCCCTAAACGATTCTGACGACGCGTCCGCGGCCTGGGGGAGAGACCCGGGCCGCGGGCGGTCGCAGGGGCGAAGGTCAGGCGGCAGCCCGAGGAGCCGCAACGGCAGGCGCCAGAGCAGGGGGAGCATGCTCCTGCCCCTCATGCTGGATGCTCAGGGTCGCGAGAGTGGCGAGCAAGCCGCAGAGCGCGGCAACGGACAGCCACACGCCGGGCATCGCCTTGTTGCCCGTCGCGTGGATGAGCCAGGTGGCGATCAAGGGAGTGAAGCCGCCGAAGATCGCCGTCGCCAGGCTGTAGGCGAGCGAGAAGCCGGAGGTGCGGACCTCGGCCGGCATGATCTCCGTGAGGAACGGGATCATCGCGCCGTTCCAGCAGCCGAACAGGAACGAAAGCCACAGTTCGACCATCAGGAGTCGCCCGAACGAAGGCGCGGCGACCAGCCACGACATCGCGGGATATGCCGAAACGAGCGCGAGGAGCGTGCAGGCGACGAGGATCGGCCGCCGGCCGATGCGATCGGAGAGCGCTCCCGAAAGGGGCAGCCAGAACAGGTTCGTCAGACCGACACAGAGCGTGACGACGTAGCTGCTCGTCGAGCTCATCTTCAGGACCTGCTGGCCGAAGGTCGGGGTGTACGCGGTGATCGTGTAGAACGACACGGTCGTCATTGTCACCAGCATCATTCCCGTCAGCACGATGCGCCAGTTGGCGATGGTAGTGCGGAAGATCTGCATCGACGTCGGATGGTGCTTGCGCTTGAGGAAATCCTCGGTCTCCGCCAGGGACCTCCGGATGAGGAACACGAACGGGATGATGGCGCAGCCGACCAGGAGCGGGATGCGCCAGCCCCAAGCGGTCATCTGCGGACCGGCGATGAACTTATTGAGGAGGACGCCCAGTGTCGCGGCAAAGACGACGGCCACTTGCTGACTGCCCGACTGCCACGACGTGTAGAAGCCCTTGTGGCCCGGAGTGGCGATCTCTGACAGGTACACGGACACCCCGCCCAGCTCGACGCCGGCGGAGAACCCTTGCAAGAGCCTTCCCAGGAGGACGAGGATCGGAGCGACTACCCCGATGACCGTGTAGCCGGGGACCACGGCGATGGAGAGGGTCCCGGCCGCCATCAGCATCAGCGTGAGGATGAGCCCCTTCCGGCGCCCGTGATGGTCGATGTAGGCGCCGAGGACCATCGCTCCGAGCGGCCGCATGAGAAATCCCGCTCCGAAGGTGGCGAGCGCGGCCATGAGCGAGGCGAACTCGTCATGGCTCGGAAAGAAGGCGTTCGCGATCGCCTTCGCGTAATACCCGTAGACCATGAAATCGAACATCTCGAGGAAGTTCCCGCTCGCGACGCGGACGACGGAACGGATCTTCGCTTTTCGTTCTGCAGGGGTAAGCATCTCCATCCTTTCGATTCGGTAATCATCCCGTGCGTCGCAGAGTACGCGGGCACGCTGAACGGTTTCTGACCCGATTCTGAATTCGAGTTCAGGTCCGGCGCGCTTTGCGGAGCGACCGGCGGACGAAGCTGGTCACACCCGACCACGCGAGGAAGAGGAGGGCGAGCGCTCCGCTCACCTGGAGCGCGGGCCCGAAGAGTCCGCCCACCAGCCCGGTGTGCCACGAGAGCGTCCAGAAGTACGCCTTGTGGCCAAGGCTGCTCTGCGCGTACGGCGTGAAACGGAGCACGTCGCCCGTGTACGCGTCGAGGTAGAGCATGCTGCGCGCGTTGGCGTGGGGCGCGCCGCGCTCGATGGCGTAGATCTCGACCGCGTCGCGCGGCTTCTCTGGCCAGTGGATGAGGGCTTCCGCGGGGTCCGGCACCAGCGACTGCAGCTTGCGCCAGTACGCTTCCATTCCGAGTAACTTGTTGCCGGCGATCGGCGTCGACTCCGGAGCGGCCGCCTTTGGCGATCCGGCGATCCGGTAGATCCCGTCCCTGTACCAGTCGAACGACTGGGGAAGTCCGGTGAGCGCCGTGGGCACGAGGACGAGGCTCGCGTAGATGCCGACCACCTTGTGGAGATTGATCGTGCGCTCCCGGCCGCGCAGTCGCGGATTGGGCTTGAGGGAGTGCTTCACCGCCTTCAGGCACTTCGGCCACCACAGATAGATGCCCGCTCCCGC
>VBKL01000201.1 GCA_005879805.1 Deltaproteobacteria bacterium
TGAGCGAGTGCACCTCGCGAGAGCTGTTACCGGAGAGCTACCGGCAGAAGCCGAGGGACGACGTGACCCGGCGGATCCGCGAGCTCAAACTCCTGCTGTCGGAGCAATGATGACGCGAGACCCGGAAACTGGCGCGAGCGCAAACGTCGAGATGATCGTCCGCCACGAAGACACCGCTGCCGCGGTCTCTCCGGTGACGGGTGAATCGTACCCGGTAGTGCTCGCGACGACCCGTTGCATCGCCCTTTGCGAGCTGGCGGCGGGAAGGATCCTCGCGCCGCTCCTTTCGCCGGGAGAGCTGTCGGTCGGAGTGGTGGTGAACGTGACGCATACCGCGGCAACGCCAGTCGGTGCGCTCGCCAAGGCGACAGCGCGTTACACGGGCCGCGAGGGGAAGCTGTTCGCCTTCGACGTCGTGGTCGAGGACCCCGCGGGCGAGTGCATGCGCGGCGTCCACAAGAGGGCCGTCATCGACGAGAAGCGCCTCCTCGAGGGAGCGCGCAAGCGGGGACCCTGAAGACGGAATATCGGATGTTGCCGGCGCTCCTGCCTTGACCCGTCGCGAAGCCGCGACCAGGGTGCTCCCGAGGGTTGGAGGTCGGGGATGGGTCGCGCACCTTGTCTCGCTGCGATTGCGCTTCTGGCAGCGTCGTGTGGGGGGCGACCCGACTACGGTCCCCTCGATCCCGCCGCCCGGTCCTTCGGCCTCGCGTGCGACATGGGCAGGTCGGTGGCGGCGACGTGCGGTGCGTGCGCGGAGGGATCGATTTGCGATCCCTCGGTGGGATCCGGCGGCTGTATTCCGCCCTGCACCTCCGGCCACACCGTTTGCGACAAGAGGCATGGCTCGGTTTGCGAGCCGAGCGGGCACTGCTCGGGCGCCCAGCCCCATTAGCGCGATGAACGCTGCCGTCTCCGGCCAGGTGAAAGCGCTCACCTTCGACGTCTTCGGAACCGTCGTCGATTGGCGCGGATCGCTGATCCGGGACGGCGAGGAGCTGTCGCGGCGCACGGGCGTGAAAACCGATTGGGGCGCTTTCGCCGACGCCTGGCGGGGCGAGTATGCGCCCTCGATGAAGCCCATCCGCGAGGGCACCCGTCCGTGGGTGAACCTCGATGTGCTTCATCACGAAAACCTGCTCACCACGACGAAACGTCTCGGGGTCGAAGGGTTGAGCGAATCGGATCTGCGCTGGCTCAATCTCGCCTGGCATCGGCTCGATCCCTGGCCCGATGCGCCCGAAGGCCTCGCGCGGCTGAGGCGCAAGTACGTCGTGGTGACGCTCTCGAACGGCAACATCGCGCTGACGGTGGACCTCGCCCGGCATGGCAAGCTGCCGTTCGACACGGTGCTCGGCGCGGAGGTCGCGAAGCAGTACAAGCCGCACCCGCAGGCCTATCTGACCACGGTATCGCTGCTTCAGCTCGAGCCCTCGCAGGTGATGATGGTCGCGGCGCACAACAGCGACCTGCGCGGCGCGAGCAAGGCGGGCTTGCGCACCGCCTACGTCATCCGTCCCACGCAGTACGGGCCCGGCCAGAAGAGCGACCTCATGCCCGAAGGCGACTGGGACGTCGTGGCGAGCGATTTCCTCGATCTGGCGGAGAAACTCCGCGCCTGACCGCGCCTACGACTGCTCGGGGACCGAGAGGCGCTGACCCGCCTGCAGCCCGCGCCCGCGGCGTCCCGACATGCCGTTCAATCGCTTGATGCGAGCGACGGTGGTCGAGAACTTGGCCGCGATGCCCCACAGCGTGTCGCCGGGCTTCACGACGTAGACCGCGTGCTTGATGCTCATCCGCTCGGCGTCCTTGGCGCGGACCGCGGCAGCCGTGGCGGCAGCGACCGACTTCTGCACCGGGGTGCGAGCCTGCGCATAACCGCGCCCGCGGCGGTCCTCGAGCTGCGCTCCGGCGAGGAGCCCGCGCGATGCCTTGCCGACCGGGATGACGATGACCTTGCCGACCTTCACCTGGCGGTAGCTCTTGAGGCCGTTGGTCCGCATGATCGCCGCCTCGCTCACGCCGTAGGCGCGGGCGATCTTGGCGAGCGGCTCGCCCTTCTCGACTTTGTGCTGCGTGAAGCGGAGGCGCTCCTCGGGACCGACCTTCTCGAAGTTGGCGGCGAACTGGTCCTTCGAGCCCTTCGGCAGCCGCATCGTGAACTCGCCCGGAGGCGTGCAGAAGCGGCGCAGCTCGGGATTCAGCTCGCGGACCTTCTCCACGCTGATCCCGGCGGCATCGGCGATGACCTTGAGATCGGTCGCGTCCGGGATGACCACCTCGTCGGAATCGAACGGCTCCTCGTACTCGACGTGGAAGCCGAACCGCTCCGGGTGCTTGGCGATGAGCGCAGCGGCGATGAGCTTGGGAACGTAGTGCTTGGTCTCGGCGCGGAGCGTCCGGCCCTTGGTCATCATGCGCCAGAAGTCGCGCGTCGACTCGCGGCGGATGGCCTTGTCGACCTTGCCCTCGCCCGCGTTGTAGCCGGCCCAGGCGAGATACCAGTCGCCGTGGTACCGCTCGCGCAGGTCCTTCAAATACTTGCTCGCGGCCTCGGTGGCCTTGATCGGATCGCGCCGCTCGTCGAGCCAGAAGTCGGTCTTGATCCCGTAGCGGCGGCTGGTGCCGACCATGAACTGCCAGAGTCCGGCCGCCTTGGCGGGGGAGTAGGCGTAGGCGTTGAAGCCGCTCTCGATCATCGAGAGATAGACGAGATCGACGGGAACGCCTTGCTTCTCCAGGATGCCGCGCATCGAGGGAAGCCACTTGGTCGAGCGCGCGAGCCAGCGGCTGAAGTGCTCGCGGGCGTCGGTCTGGAAGAAACGGATGTAGGCGACGACCGCGTCATTGAGCTCGACCGGGATGTCGTACTTGGCGCGCAGCTCTTCCTCGGTGATGCCGGCCAGCTCGGGGAGCCGGGCCTGGGCGCCGCCCGCGGGAGCGGGATCGGCGAGCGGAGTTCCGTCGAGAGAGGAGCCTTGGGCGAGGGAGAGATCGCGGGCCACCGGATCCCAGCCGCCGAGGCCGACCGCGAGACCGTCGCGGGGGCCGGTGCCGGGCGCCGCGGGAAGCAGGCCGGCTTTCTCCTCGGCCCTGCGCACCGCCTCGAGCTCGGCGGCGCTCTTGTCGACTTCGGCCTGCGAGTCCTCGTCGTCGGGCTCGCTGGCGGCGGCATCGGCCTTGTCGGCCGCGGGAGCGACGCGTACGTCGGCCTTTGGCGCCGTTGCGACCGGCGGGGTCGCAGCGGCCATCTC
>VBKL01000241.1 GCA_005879805.1 Deltaproteobacteria bacterium
CTCCCACGATGAGCGGCCAGCCGAATGACGTCTGGTCGAGGAGGTAGCCGGCCACGAACGGCGAAAGTGCAGCGGCGAGGCTGCGCGGCACGTTCGTCACGCTGGAGGCGGCGGCTCGCTCCTCGCGCGGGACCACCGCCATCACGAACGCCTGGCGCGCGGGGACGTCCATCTGGGAGAGCGCCATGCGCAAGAGCAGGAAAAGGATGGCGAGAGGGGCGGTGGGCATCAGGCCCGCGAGGATGAGGAAGAGGTTCGAGGGCAGGTGGGTGAAGACCATGGTGCGAATGTGCCCGATGCGCGCCGCCAGCCTCGCCGACATTATCTGCGAGAACGCGGCCAGCGTACCCGCGGCGAAGAAGAACGCGGCCGCCGTTTCGAGAGAGAGGGCGAAGCGCCGGAAGAGATACAGGGCGAGGAGCGACTGCACTACGAATCCTCCCCCGAACGAATCGAGGCTGAAGAGCGCGGAAAGCTCCAGCACCACCCGCCGCGAGCGCGAGAGGGGACGCCCCGGCGCGGTCGCGTCTTGCTCGACCGTCCGGGACAGTCCCGCATAGACGGCGGCGGAGACGAGTCCCACCGCCGAATAGGCGTAGAAGACCGCCCGCTCCGCCTCGGCGATGGGCAATCCAAACTTGCGCGAGGCGATGTCCGGTAGCCCCGCCGCAAGGGCGCCGAGCGCGCCCGCAAGCGTGCCGGCGACGTTGTACCAGGCGAAGAGCGCCACCCGGTCGCGCGCCTCGGAGGTTTCCGCCAGCACGGCCTGCTCGGTCGGCAGGAACAAGGTGACGTCGCCGCTCGAGGGATTGATGGTCCCGACGAAAGCGACGACCAGGAGCGGCCAGAAGGCGGTGATGGAGGCGAAGGCCAGGCCGGTTGCGACCATCAGCCCGCAGGCCCCGAGGAGGATGCGCCGGCGCTCCATGCGATGGGCAAGGAGGCCGAGCGCGAGGGTGAGCACGGCCGACCCGAGCAGCGTCGCAGTCACGAGAGCGCCGACCTCGAGCGGCGAGAATCCGAGGCGCCCGAGATAGCTCGCGAGCACCACGCTCACCGCGCCGTCGGCGAGACCGCGCAGGGCGCGCGTCGTGACCAGCCGGGCTGCGTCGGGCGTCGCGGTCGCCGGCAGGATGAGCGGCCGGGTCCGGAGCCGATTCATGCCGATTCGAACCGCTGCAGCTCGCGGCCCTGGTCCGCGAGATCCACGAGCGAGACGCGCAGCCGTCCCTGCTCGTCGTCGATGCGCAGCAAGGGCAGCGAGAGATCCGGAGGACTCGAGGCGTCGAAGCAGCGCTCCGTCCAGGTGCCGAGATTCACGTAGAGGCCGTCGCCGCGCTTGCCACGCTCCTGCACGGCCCAGTCGAGGATGTGGGTATGGCCGAAGACGAGGACGTCCGGCCGCGGAGCGTCGTACGCAAGCTTGCGCCGCCCCTGCAGCGCCCGGAAGGCGGTGAAGGCCGTCGACTCCCAGAGCCGATCCTGATCTTCGATGGCGCGGCGCACCCGATTGGCGGTGATGAGCGGCGAGAGGATTCCGGCGACGCGTGGAAGGTAGCCGTTCTGGGCGAGGAGCGAGAGCAGGTTGCGGAAGAACTTGCGGAAGGTCTTCTCGTCGAGCCATCGCTCGAGGACCGAGACGACGGCCTCTTCGGGCCGCAAGGCGACCACCCGGGAAGGATTCATGCGCACGCCGGGCCTCGGACCTTTCTCGCGCAGGAAAGGGATGACCGCGTGGTGGAGCACGTGGGTCATCACCTCGCCCCTCCCTTCCCGCTCGTGGTTGCCCTCGTCGAGCTCGTGCCCGTGCTGCACGACCACGGTGCGTTCTCCGATCTTCCGGGCCACCGACCGCTCGATGTGCACGCGAAAGCCGATGCTGGAGAGCGCCTGCGCACCGCCTGGCTCGCCCAGATGGCGATCGTGGTTCCCCGGGATGACGGTCATCGGCACGCGGGACGAAAGCCGCGCGAGGGCCTCGACCGCGATCGGGTTGGCCCCGCGAGCCCGGACGAACAGATCCGCGACGGGAAGCCGCGGCGGCGGCTCCGCGCGCATGTCCATCTTCTCGTAGAAGCGGCCCAAGCCCTTCCTGGGCGGCGTCATGCTGGTGAGGTCGAAGGCGTCGCCCGCCAGGACGAGCTCCGCGTCCTCCCTCGCGATGCGGTCGCAGAGCGCGGCTACGGCCGGACCGTTCTTGCGATCGTCGAAGAGCGTCCCCTCCGAGCTTTCGCCGTCCAGGTGAACGTCGGAGATGACGTAGAGGATCAAGCGCGGGCTGACAATATCCCACTTCCACGGGTAGAAGGACCGGATGGACGTCGTACTCATCGACATCGCCAACGATCCGCTCTCCAAGCTCTACGGCGCCTACCGTACCTGCTACACGCCGAAGACGCCCCGCGAGGTCTGGGAGGACATCCGAAGCGGCTCGACGCCGAAGGAGAAGATCGCCCAGTTCGTCGACGACCGCCTGCGCACCGGCCACGTGTCGCCGCTCGAGCAGGTCGTCTTCTGGTTCGGCATCGGAGGCGTGTCGCGCTCGCTCTCGCACCAGTTCGTGCGCCATCGCATCGGCATCTCCTTCGAGCAGCAGTCGCAGCGCTACGTGCGCTTCACGGGGAAGAACGAGGAGCGGCTCGAGTTCGTCATGCCCGACTCGTGGCGCGACGCCGGGAGGGAGAAGGAATTCGAGTCGCTCATGTCGGAGATCACGCGCGTCTACCGCGAGGCGGTGGCGGCGGGCATTCCCGCCGAGGACGCCCGCTTCGTGCTCCCGAACGCCGCTCCGACCAACTTCCAGATCATGGTCAACTTCGCCGAGCTGCTGCACATCGCCGACCTGCGCCTCTGTACCCGCGCGCAGTGGGAGATCCGGCAGATGGTGGCGAAGATGCGCGCCGAGCTGATGCGCAAGGTCCCCGAGCTGGCGAAGTATCTGCAGCCCAAGTGCGGCGAGCGGCGGATGGGCTACTGCGACGAGGAGCTGAAGGCCTACGAGAACTGCCCGCTCTCCGCGGCGAGGCCCCACAAGCTCCACGTGCTGGAGACCTTCAAGAAGCATCGCGGCGAGACGCAGAGCCCGATGAAGGACCTGAGCGAGAACGACTTCCGCGCCGCGGAGGAGTTCCGCGAGCCGCAGGCCCCCCGGACTTGAGCAAACGCACCGCCTTCGAGCTGCCGATCGGCCTGCGCGCCGCGCTGCCCATCGCCGCCTGCCTTCTTCTCGCCGCCGCCCTCTCCTGGGCGCGCGACATCCTGGCCGGATCGCTCGGACTCGACACCCGGAGCTTGCCCGTCGGATACCGGATCTGGCCGTTCGTCGCTTTCGGGGTGCTTGCGGCCATCGCCGGGCGGCGCTTTCTGCAAGTATTGCGCAGCACCCCGCGGTACCCGTGGCCCCACCTCCTCGCCGGCGCCTTCGCCATCCATCTCGCTGCGCTGCCCGCGCTGCCACTCACCTCGAGCGATCTGTTTTCTCATCTATCGTACGCCCGGCTTTCGCAGCTCGGGAAGAACCCGTACCGCACGGGTCCCGCCGATCTCCCCGAGGGCGATCCGCGTAGGGGCCTCGTCGACGCGAGATGGCTGCACACGCCGATGGTCTACGGATCGCTCACCGCGCTCGTGGCGCGGCCGGTCGGCCGGATCGAGAGCCTCTGCGCCGCGATCGTTGCTTTCAAGCTCGACATGCTGCTCACCGCGCTTGCCGCCGTGCTGCTCGCGTACGGCTTCTGCCGGTCCTGCTCGCCTCCCGGCTCCGCCCAGAGCGCCTTCGTGTTCCTCGCCTGGAATCCGCTCTTCGCTTGGGAAATCAGCGGCCAGGCCCATTCCGAGGGCCTCGTCCTCGTCGGCCTTCTGGTGTTCGTCTGGGCCGCTTTGCGCAGCCGTGAATGGCTCGCCGTCCTCGGCGCCTCGTGCGCGGTCTTATCCAAGATCGTCCTCCTTCCGCTCCTGGGCCTCTATCTGTGCTTCGTCGCCCGGCGCAGGCCTTTGCGAGCGCTGGCGATGGCCGGCGCTGCGGCCGCGCTCGGCGTTGCGCTGGTCGCACCCTGGTGGGACGGACCGGGGACGTTGCAGGGGCCTCTCGCAACGCTGGTCGCAAACGACACGCTGACCGCGCGCTCGCTCACGGATTTCGGCCTCTGGGTGCTCCGACCGTTGGGGGCGGATTCCCAGCACAGGCTCTATCGCGTAGCGGTGGCGCTGGGGACGGTGCTTCTCGCGGGCGTCGGGATCCGGGCGGTAATGCGGGCTCGCTCGGCGGCGCAGGTCCTCCGCGAGGGCCTCGTCTTCTACCTCCTTTACGACCTGGTTGCCGCTCCTTGGTTCCAGTCCTGGTATGCGCTCTGGCTCTTGCCCCTCGCCCTCGCCCAGCCCGACCCGCGCTGGCGGGCGCTCGTCGGAGCCTATTCGGTGCTGCTCCTCGTCCAGTACGGCATTCCGCTCGACCCCGTGACCTATGTGGCCATCGATATGGTCACGTGGGTCCTCCTTTGGCGGCTACTGCGCACGCAGGCGGCGGTGTGCGCGCAAACCGTAGATGCGCTCTCCGGTAGTTGACGAGCACCTGCCAAAATTGTTGACAGGAACCGTGGCAGCCTGTAGCAGCCAACCGCAAACATGGGGTCTAGCGCCTACGATTACGAAGGCATCCCCGTGGGCTTCTACGACGCCGTCTTCCGCGGCGGCAACCCGGTTCGCCGTCTGTGGCACCTCTCGAAGTTCGAGCGGGTGCTCGATTGCCTGCCGCCTCGCGACGCCGGATCGCTCCTCGACATCGGCTGCTTTGCGGGATCGTTCCTGTCGCTCGTTTCGCAAACCAGGTTCGCGCGACAGCTAGGCGTCGATATCTTGCACTCGCAGGTCGAGTACGCACGGGCGCGCTACGGAACGGGATTCCGCGAGTTCCGGCACCTCCCCGACCTTCGTGGCCTCGCGACCGTCCAGGAGACCTTCGACTGCATCACCGCCATCGAGATCATCGAGCATCTGGCGCCGGACGAGGCGTGCGAATTGCTGCGGCAGATCGCGGTCAGGCTCGCGCCCGGCGGCCGCCTCGTCATGACCACGCCGAATTACACGAGCGCATGGCCGATCCTCGAGGCGGTCCTCAACCGGTTCTCCGACGTCACCTACGAAGAACAGCACGTCACCCGCTTCGATTACTTCCGCATCGAGCGGCAGCTTCGCGATCTCTATCCGGATTTCGAACGCGACTTCACCGTGGAGCTGAAGACCACCACCCATTTGTTCACCCCGTTCCTCGCCGGGCTGTCCTTCCGGGCCGCGCGCCGCCTGTCGCGGCTCGTTTCCCACCAGAAGTGGCGCTTGCCGTTTGGCAACCTCGTGATGCTCGTCGTGCGACGAAAGGGACGGTCCGAGGGGCAGGTCGCGGAGGACTCCGCCGCCTGGGCGTAGCCCGGCCGGACGGCCGTGCGAAAGCCGCCGGTGGCCGTTTTTCGCGCTGGCGGGTCCACCCGGACCGGGAACTTCTGCCGTTCCGCGGTGCATGCTATGTAGCGACGCTCCAGGTATTCGTTGGCCCACTCGACCGTCGTCATCCCCTGCTTCAACGAGGCCCGGCGGCTGCCGGCGGAGCGCATCCAGGCGCTCGGACATCACCCGTCAGTCGATCTCGTGCTCGTAGACGACGGCTCGACGGACGGCACGTCTCTCGCGCTCGAGCGCATCTGCCGCGCGTTGCCTCTCGGGAAGGCGCGCCTGCTCGTCCTCGAGCGCAATTGCGGCAAGGCCGAGGCCGTCCGCCGCGGCCTCCTCGCTGCCCTCGAGATGGGAAGCGATTTCGTCGCCTATCTCGATGCCGATCTCGCCACTCCGGGCGAGGAGATGCTGCGCATCCTGGGCGTCCTGGAAAGCGGCAGCGTCCATGCCGCTCTCGGCTCCCGGGTGGCGGTGCTCGGTACCCACATCGAGCGGAGCGCAACGCGGCACTATCTCGGACGCTTCTTCGCGACGGTCGCCTCGCTCATCCTTCACTTGCCGGTGTACGACACACAATGCGGCGCGAAGGCCTTTCGCGCCGGGCCCGCGCTGGCGGCCGCCCTCTCGACGCCTTTCCACGCCCGATGGGCCTTCGACGTCGAGCTGATCGGCCGGCTTCTCGCGGCTGGCCTTACGGCAGAGGATTTCATCGAGGTGCCGCTGCGCCGGTGGGTGGACGTTGCAGGCTCGCGGCTCCGGCCGCTGCAGTTTCCCCTCTTGGGCTGGGAGCTCTTCCGCATCCACCTCGTGCTCGCCCGCTTCCGCCGCAACGCGGAGATGGCCCGGGTGCCGAAGGCTCTCGCTCCGGCCGTCGGGGACGTCCAGGAGGACGTTGGGTAGTGCGGCTTCTTCCGCGCTCCCTTCTTGGACTCATCGCCGCGGCGTTCGCATTGCGAAGCGCCTCGTTCCTGTTCGACATCCAGAATCTCGACGAGGTCCATTTCGGGCTGGTCGGCCGCAGCATCCTCGACGGCGGCCTGCCCTACGTGGACGCCATCGACATCAAGCCCCCGCTCACCTATCTCGCGTACACGGCGGGAGGGATCTTCGGCGGCATGTCGCTCTGGCCAGTCCATCTGCTCGGCGTCGCGTGGCTCGTCGGTACCTGCCTCGTCCTGCGAGAGGCGGCGAGGCAATGGACGGGCAGCGACGATGTGGGATGGGCGGCGGCGTGGATCGCGCTCCTCGGCAGCCTGTGCGAAGTGCCCTCGGTGAATTCCGAGATGCTCATGAACCTGCCCGCGGCCGTGGCGCTCCTCTGCGCCGTCCGCGCGGAAGGCTACGGCCGCGGCGCGCCGGCAGCGGAACCGAGGCTTCGCTTCGACGTCCTCTGTGGCCTGTGCGTCGCCATCGCCTCGCTCTTCAAGCACCAGGCCGTAGCCCTCGGCGCAGGGATCGCGATCGCGATGACCTGGCGAGGCCGGCAAGGCTTCCGGCGCTCCGCGCTCATGGCTCTCGGGTTCCTGATCCCGTGGGCCGCCACGTTCGCCTTCTACGCACAGCGAGGACACGTCTCCGAGCTCTACGACTGGGTCTTCGTCCGCAACTTCCTCTACGCGCGGGAGGGCGCGGCAGGCTCGGCCTTCTCGCGCCGCCGCTCCCCGGCTCGCGGAGCTGCTCTCGGGCCGCGCGCCCCGTCGCGTCCGCGCGTTCGCGGCGGCCGGCTTCTACGTCTCGGCGGCGCTCTACCTGGCATTCACGCTGACGAAGGGCTTCCGGGGAGGGTTCCCGGGCCAGGACCAGAAAGTCGTGGACGTGTCGCGCTGGCTGGCGGCCAACTCGCGCCCCGACCAGCGCGTCTTCGTCTGGGGCGACGCCACGACGGTCTATTACCTTTCGCAGCGCAAGCCGGGCACGCGGTACCTCAACTGCGCCGTCGAGGTGGGGAACTTCGATCCTTCGCATCTACCGCGCGGTTTCGATGTCGCCTCGCACGTCTCCCACTCCGACGTGGAGAACACCATCGCGGACCTCGAGCGCAACCGGGTGGGCCTCGTCGTGGATACCTCGTCCGCCGCCGCCATCCACGACTGGGACCGGCTGCCCCTGTCGCAGGTGACCGCCCTCGCTTCGTACATCGCCGAGAACTATCGGCTGGTCGCGACGCCCGCGGGCGTCCCCGTCTACGCGCGGCGATGAGCGAGCACGCCGAGACGCTCTCGGCGCAGGACGTCCGCGAGGCCTGGCCTCTGCTCTCGGTCGCCGATCGCGTCGAGGCATTGCACCTGTTGCCGCGCCATGTGGCGGAGGACCTGCTCCTCGAGCTTCCCTCGCGCGAGCAGGCCGCCCTGGTCCTCACCATTCCCGCCGAGGAGCGCCGTTCCTGGATGCGGCTGCTCCCGCCCGACGACGCGGCGGACCTCATCCAGGCGGCGCCCCCGGACAAGCGCGAGATGCTCCTGTCCCTGCTCGACGATCCGACGCAGAAGGGGGTGCGCGGGCTTCTCGCGTACCAGGAGGACGAAGCCGGTGGGCTGATGGATCCGCGCTTCGCGCGGCTGCGGCCGGAGATGACCGCCGAGGAGGCCATCGCGTACCTGCGCGCCCAGCCACGATCGGCTTTCGCCACGCTCTACTACGCCTACGTTCTCGACAAGGAGCAGCGGCTGCTCGGCGTCGTCTCCTTCCGCGAGCTGATCGCCGCCCCGAAGGAGGCGCGGGTCAGCGACACCATGGAGCGGAACGTGGTGACGGTGACCGAGGACATGGGGCAGGAAAAGGTCTCGCAGCTCTTCTCTCGCAGCGGGCTCCTCGCCATCCCGGTCGTCGACGCCGAGAAGCGGGTGAAGGGAATCGTCACCATCGACGACATCGTGCAGGTGGTGAACGAGGTCGCGACCGAGGACATCCAGAAGATCGGCGGCAGCGAGGCCCTCGGCGAGCCATACCTCAACATCGCCTTTGGGCGCATGTTGAAGAAGCGGGCAGGATGGCTCTCCGCGCTCTTCCTCGGCGAGATGCTCACCGCCACCGCGATGGGGTTCTTCGAGAAGGAGATCGACCGCGCCGTGGTCCTCGCGCTCTTCGTCCCGCTCATCATCTCGAGCGGCGGCAACTCGGGGTCGCAGGCGACTTCCCTGGTCATCCGCGCCATGGCCCTCGGCGAGTTGCGCTTGCGCGACTGGTTCCGCGTCATCCGCCGCGAGCTCGCGAGCGGAGCGGCGCTGGGGTCGATCCTCGGCACGATCGGGTTCTTGCGGATCGAGATCTGGCAGCACGCCTTCCACACTTATGGCGAGCACCACGTGCTGGTGGCGCTCACCGTGTTCGCGAGCCTCATCGGGGTGGTGACGTTCGGGACGCTGGCGGGGTCGCTGTTGCCGTTCGTGCTGCGCAGGCTCGGGTTCGATCCGGCGAGCGCGTCGGCGCCGTTTGTGGCGACGCTCGTCGATGTCACCGGGCTGATCATCTACTTCACGACGGCTAGCGCGATTCTGAGGGGGACGCTGCTGTGAGATCCGTTGACGTTGACGTTGACGTGGTCGTGGTCGTTGACGTTGACGTTGACGTTGACGTTGACGGCGACGGCGACGTTGACGAAAAACTTTGACGTTGACGTAGTGGGTCGACGTTGACGGCCGTCAACGCCCACGTCAACCCACTACCTCAACGTCAACGACAACTGACGTCCACGTTCACGTCGCCGTCAACGTCAACGACCACGTCAACGTCAACGTCAACGTTAGCTCTGGCCGTTTCATCGCTCAGGAGCCCGGCGCCCTCACATACTCAAAGTCCACCGGCATCCCATTGATCCCCTTCGCCGGCGGCGCAATGAAGCTCGCCATCTTCCCCCGCTCGAACACCCCGTTCATCACCGACTTCACGTACTTCCGATCCGCCTCGTTGATGAGCCATTCGTCCTTGTGCGCCTCGAACTCCGCCTCGGACATCATCCTTCCTTGCGGATCGAATTTCGCCGTCGAATGCGGCCCGACGCCGCGGTGGAAGCGGCGATGGGGAAGCGCGAGCGAAAGCCCTTGCACCCCGTTCTTCGCCAGGGTCTTGTTCCAGCGATCCACCGCGCGCTGGCAGTCCTTCACGTATTCGTCGCGCAAGACCTCGTTCATGGCGTTACGCAGCGGCACGTTCTCCTCGACCAGCTTGCCGTTCTCCGGCACTTCCAGCCGGTAGCTCTGCCCCATGGCCTTGTGCTCGGCGAGGTCGTCCTCCCGGAAACGGCCCTTGAGCCCCGCCGCGAAGAAGTCCGCCGCGTTGGATGACACCTCGCCGCCGAAGAGATCGAGCGAGAGCGTGAACCACTGGTTGAGGTATCGCTGGATGATGTCGAGAGGAATCGCGCCTTCCTTGCGCGGCTCCTTTCCCTCACGCATCAACCCGGCGGTCCGCTGGACCACGCGATCGACGCCCATCTCGCCGACGAAGAGGTGGTGCGCCTCCTCGGTGAGCATGAAGCGCGTGGTCCGCGCGAGCGGATCGAATCCGCTCTCGGCGAGCGCAGCCAGCTGGTACTTGCCGTCGCGGTCCGTGAACATCGCGAACATGAAGAAGCTCAGCCAGTCGTCGATCGGCTCGTTGAAGGCGTTGAGGATGCGCGGCTTGTCGGACGAGCCCGAGCGGCGCGCGAGTAGCTCCTCCGCCTCCTCCCGACCGTCGCGGCCGAAGTGCCGGTGGAGCAGATAGACCATCGCCCACAGGTGCCGGCCTTCCTCGACGTTGACCTGGAACAGGTTGCGCAGGTCGTAGATCGAGGGCGCCACCTTGCCGAGCTGGCGCTGCTGCTCGACCGAGGCGGGCTCGGTGTCGGCCTGGGTTACGATGATCCGCCGGAGGGCGTTGCGGTGCTCGCCCGGCACGTCGTCCCACGCCGGCTGGCCGAGATTGTCGCCGAAGCCGATGGTGCGCTCGCCGCTCTTCGGGACGAGGAAGATGCCCCAGCGGTAGTCGGGCATGCGCACGTAGTCGTAGGTGGCCCACCCCTCGGGATCGACGCTGATGGCCGTGCGCAGATACACGTCGTGTTGCTGGAAGCCTTCCGGACCGACGTCGCGCCACCAGGAAAGGAAATTGGGCTGCCATTGCTCCAGCGCCCGTTGCAGGCGCCGGTCGCTGCCCAGGTCGACGTTGTTCGGAATGGTCTCGAGGGACTGGGACACTAGGTTCTTCTCCAATCGAACTTGGGGCGTTCCGGCTCGCCGTACAAGGTGAGGGCGCCCGTCTCGCCGGTGGCGTTCGGGCGGATGAAGATCCAGTTCTGCCAGGCGGACAGCCGCCCGAAGATCTTGGTCGCGAGCGTTTCCGGGCCGGCGAATCGATAGCTCGCCTCCATCCCGGTGAGCGCGTCGGGCGAGAGCGAGACGCGCTCCTCGACCGCGACGCGCAGCTCCTCCTCGAAGTCGATCTCGTCGGCGAGGACGGTCGCGAGCCCCAGCTCTCCCATGCGGCCGGCGTCGATGGGGCCTTCCTTGCCCGCCCTGACGATCGCGTCGGCCCGCTTGGGATCGGCGAGGAACCGGGTCTGCAGGCGCGAAAGCCCGTTCCATCCCGGAAGCGCGCCGCCGCTCAGGCTGCCCGGACGGACCGCAACACCTTCCGCGTCGAGCACGTACGAGCGGTCGGCGGCGACGAGCAGCTCGAAGAGCGGTCCCGCGAAGCAACTCTTGTCATCGACCACCGCGAAGAAGCTGCGCGCCGTGACGTCGAGCCTGCGCAGCACGCGTCCCCAGAGGAAGCGGGTCTCGCGGAAGATCCACTCGGGACCCGACATGAGCTCGCCGGCCGCGTACGCCCTTTCGCGATCCCCCTCGGTCTGCAAGAGGACCATGCCGACCTGCTCGTGCTCGAAGCGCAGGCGCAAGAGCGCATCGTCGAGCTCGCGGGCCGCGCGAATTCCCCAGGCCTCCGCGCCGCGCTGGTGCGCCTCGGTGGCATTCTTGGGGATCGCCTCCGGTCCCCGGACGATGAGGTGCGCGGTGCGCGACTTCAGATCGACGTCGAGAGTGACATACCGGTACTCGACAGCGTGGTCGCTCATCTTCGGCTCGAGCGGCGGAAGCTCGATGCCCGGACCGCGATCGAGCTCTTGCGCGCTCGCGGCGAGTGCCCTGGCGCGCTCGGCGATGCCGTCGGCGAACTTGCTGCGCGGCACGACGGCGTCGACGAGGCCCCACTCGACGGCCCGCTTCCCTTTCACGCCCTCGGCAAGGGTCGAAAACGCGTCTGCCAGGTCGCGCCGCACCTTGCGCTTGTCCACCACCCGCGTGAGCCCGCCGGTGCCGGGAAGCACAGCGAGGAGCGGCACCTCGGGAAGCGCCACCGTGGACGACCCGTCGTCGACGAGCACGATCTGGTCGCAGGCGAGGGCGAGCTCGTATCCGCCGCCCGCCGTTGCCCCGTTGCAGGCCGCGAGATAGCGCTGCCCGCTCTGCGCGCTCGCCTCCTCGATCGCGAGACGCGTCTCGTTCGTGTACTTGCAGAAGTTGACCTTGAAGGGGTGCGTCGAGGAGGCGAGCATGTAGATGTTCGCGCCGGCGCAGAAGATCCTGTCGTGGCCGGAGGTGACGACCACGGCTTTGACCTCGGGATGGGTGAAGCGGAGCCGCTGGACGGCGTCGGCAAGCTCGATGTCGACCGAGAGGTCGTACGAGTTGCTCTTGAGCTGGATCTTGTCGTCCTGGCCCGCGAATGGCTCGACCTCCATGGTCAGGCGCGCCATGTCGCCCTCGACCACGAGGGTCCAGTGCCGGTAGCGGTCGGGATGGGTCTCGAACTGCGTCTTCGAGGTCGGGGGAGCGGCTTTGGCTTCCATCGGCGCGGAAGGTACCCCAGGGGCGGCGGATTCGCAAAGCAGTATAGTGCCTAGTGCGCGGTTGCGCACGCCATTTCCGTGCAGTATAGTGCATGGCCACGTGACTGCCCGGCCCACCACGGCGACCCGCTCCAAGGATGCCCTCCTCGCCAGCATCGGCGCCTCGGTGCGAGCGGCCCGGGAGCAGCGCGGCTTTTCCCGCCGGGCGCTCTCCGAGCGCTGCGGCGTCTCGGAGCGGTTCCTCGCCGAGCTGGAATCGGGCGCCGGCAACATCTCCATCGCCCGT
>VBKL01000001.1 GCA_005879805.1 Deltaproteobacteria bacterium
GGGCAACTCGATGCCGGGCCCGTTCGGTGCGTGGCGAAGCGAGAACGAGACGTCGCTCGACCGTACCCGCGTTCCCGAGGGTTCCAGGCGGAACCGGAGAGCAGCGGTCTTCTTCACCTTGAACCTCGTCTGGGTGTCGAAGAGCGGGGCAAGCGACACCCCCTTCGCGCGGGCCGCCGCCGGGCCGGCGCCGGCCGCCCGCGAAGGCAGCACGGCGGCGACGGCCAGCGACAGCCCCGCGAAGAGGGCGAGACGCGTATGCATCGGGGCGCGTCTCACTGGTTGCCGCTCACGTTCAGGGCGTAGAAGTAGGTCGGTCCGCCCTGTCCGTCCGCATCGGAGACGACGATCTCGTAGTCGCCCGCCGCCGCGGCGCGGAACGACGTCTGGATCATCGGAGATCGATCGAGGAGCGGCAGGAGCGGGTGCTGCGCCGACTCCGCGAAGTTGAACCCTCCCCTGCGGTCGGCCGCGCTCCAGGAGAGCACCTCGCCTTGCGCGCCACGCACCTCGAGCTTCGGCATCAGTGCCGAGCCCCAGTCGGACAGCGACGTTCCAGAGGCAGCCCCGGGCGCGGCGAGCAGCGACACCGTCATCAGCTGACCCGCCTCGGCGTGGATGCGGAAGTGGTCCCGGTCGCCGGCCGCCCCGATGGCGCCCGAGATCCAGCCGCTCGGCGCGATGGCGTTCGCCTGCGCCGCCGAATCGTTCGGCTCCGCTTCGCGCTCGGTGGCCGCCAGGCGCTCGAGCCGAAGCCCGAAGCGGCCGCTGGTGGCGCTCCTCACGCGCACGAAGTACGTCCCGGTCGCCTGCAGGATGGTCTGGCGCACGTTGAACTTGCTCTCTGCCGCGGTTCCGAAGGCGGAGCCGGCGGCGAGCGCGGTGACGCCGTCGGTTCCGAGCAGCACCGCATCGGCGCCCGAGGACGGGGTCATGAGGAGGGTTGCGCCCTGTAGCTGGGTGCGATCCTCGACGGCCAGCGCGACGACGTCTCCTGCCGTGCCGCCGAACGCGAAGTATTGATCGCCGGCCACGGCGGAGGAGCCGCTCACCTCGGCGCCGTACCTGATGGGCGTCGCCGTGGCGGCGCTGGCACCGCCGCCCTGCGCAACCGGGAAGTACGGGATCGGCAGGTAGGAGAGGAAGTAGGGGCTCGCGCCGGTGTTGGAGGGCGAATCGGCCCGCGTGACGCGCACGTAGTAGGTCCCCGGGCCCGTGACGATGTAATCGATGGCCGGGTCGAGGCCGTACGTGTTGTCGTTCGACCACAGCACCGCGCCGCTCGCGTCCTGCAGCTCGAGGCGCGGATCCCAGGTGACGTCGCCATAGGCCGCGCCGTTGCGGGCGGCGGTCAGGTCGATGCGAACGCGCGACGGACGGGCAAGGGCGATCTTGTAGAAGTCAGATGCCGTCGCGTTGTTGGCCGGCGTGTCGAAGTGCCCGTAGAGGAGGCCCGGCAAGAGCGGCTGCGCGGTGGCCTGGCTGTCGTTCTGGCCGGTGCTGCCCGCCGGCTCGTTCTCCGTCTGCACGATCGCGCCCGGATTCGGGAGCAGTCTCATGAGGACGCCGTACGCTCCGGAGAGGAACCCCTGCTGGTCCAGGTCGCAGGCGAGGAAGTAATCGCCCTCCACCGGCAGCCGCACCATGGAGAAGCCGTTGTCCACGCCCTTCGCGTCGGGGTTCGTCGCTCCGCTGCGCGCGATTTCTGTCGTCCCGTCCGGAGCGAAGAGGCGAAGCCGCACCGAGGTGTCCCAGTTGTTGATGTCGAGCCGGTTGGCGAAGCTCGAGACGCTGAGGATGTCCCCGACCTGGGCGTGGAACACGTAGTAGTCCACGTGGCCAGGAACGAGAGACGCGAACAGCGGCACGTTCGGGCTGATCGGCTGCGCCGACGTTGGCGGGACATTCGGCGGCGGCGGCGGGGCGGTCTGCGGCGGCTCGACGACGGAGAAAGCCGCCGCGAAAGCCGCCGACGTCACATCGGGCGCCTTCGGTCCGTGCACGTTGAGCGTGTAGCCCTCACCCACCTTGTCGATGACGAGGTCGTTGAACGTCACGACCCCCTTCACCGTCGCTCGGCTGAGCGTCCCGCCGAGCCTCGCTCCCGCCGGGTTCTTGTTCAGCTTGATCTCCACGCGCTCGGAGACGTCCATCAGGTCTCCCGCCGAGTTGCGGTAGGACACTTCGACCCGGAACGGCTGGCCAGGAGGGACGTCCGGGCTCAGGTCGATCCGGAACGACAGCTGGTCACCCTTCTTCAAGGCGAGCCCGCCGGCCATCCGCGCCAGGAACCCCTTTGCGGCGCCGGTTGCAGAGCCGTTCTGGCTGAAGATGGGCTCCGCCCGATCGCAACCTGCAAGTGCTTGCGGTGCCGCAGCTCACCGATGCGCTGTCGCCCGGCGAGCCGTTCGGGACGAGCAGCTCGGGGTGATCGAAGGGAGCCTTCTCCCAGCGGACGCGCTCGTCGGTGAGCGAGAGGAGGAAGTCCACGATGTGCTGCTTGCCGACCTCGTTCATCCCGTCGATGCGATCGATGTCCGAGTCGAGGTTGGCGATGTTGTGCTCGTGGAAGTCGCCGCCGCGGGTGTAGAAGTCGACGACCTGCATCAGCGTCGCCTGACCGCCGTTGTGGAAGTACGGGCCGGTGAGCTCCACGTTGCGCAGCGAAGGCGTCTTGAAGGTGCCGTCGATCGCCACGCGATTCATGGGGCAAGGCTGGGTCTTGCCGTCGCCGCAGATGTTGGCCGGGTTGGGGAACGGCAGCTTGGTGCCGTTCTGCAGCATCAAAGCGCGCGCCGTGAACGAGAGCGGGTATCCGAACGGGTCGGCTCCTCCGCGTCCGAGGTCCTCCTCCGTGGGCCGCACTCCGATGTTGTAGAAGCCGGAGTCGTAGGTGGCGCCGTGGCCGTCGTTCATGTCCATGCGCTCGATGATCTGCTCCGGCAGATCGCCCGTGAAATTCACCCGGCCCACGTTGCTCACCGTCGCCTTGCTGAATTCGGGACCGAAGTGGCAGTTGAAGCAGCTACCGCCGGCGAAGGCCGGATCGGCGGGCGTGAGGAAGAGGTTCAGTCCCTCCTGCGCCGAGCGGCTCAGCGCCGAGGTGTCGCCCTCCTGGAAGCGATCGAACGGGCTGTCGTCCGAGATGAGCGTGTCCTCGTACATCTGCACGGCGAGGCCGAAGAAGAGCGAGAAGTTCGCCTCCATCTGCGTGTACTGGTTGCTCGCAAGATTCGCGGCCGGCCTGGAGACGAGGTGCGCACCGCCGGCGTCGAAGCTCACCACCTGGCTATTCACGTTCCAGTACTGGGAGCGGAACGCGGCCTTGACCATCTCGGTGTAGGTCGTGTCGAGGCCCGGGCGGGTCCAGCGCGCGTTCTTTCGCACCAGGGTCCCGAGCACGCTGTCGGAGGCGTGCACCATCTGCTTCCCGAGCGGCCGCAGGCTGAGCAGCTTCTTGCCGATGTCCGGGAACGTCCGGTTGTTGAGCGACATCTCGGTGCCGCTCCCCGGGGGGCCCACCGCCTGAGACGCGAGGCTCGAGTTCTCCAGATGGACGGCGACGGCCTTGAGGGCGCCGGTTCCGTCGTCGGAGAAGACGCGGGCGTTCACGTCGGAATCTCCGAACGGGTTGTTGCCGTTGAAGATGAAGTTGGCGCGGCCGTCCCAGAAGTTGTTGTAGTTGAAGGCGGCGTTGATCACGCTCGGCGCCTGCCGGCCGGTGACGCGCCGGGTGTTGTTCGCGCCGACGTGGAAGACCGCATCGGGCGAGGTATTCCCGATCTCCTCGGCCAACCCGCGGATGAACCCGACGAAGTCCCCCTGGAAGACGCCCTGGGAGCCCATCACGTCGCTGCTGTCCGCGAGGATGCTGGAGAGGCGGTCGTCGCGATCGGCGAGGCGGTGGAAGGGAAAGTTCGCCCCCGCCACCGTGCTGTTGGGACCGGGAACGAGCTGAAAGGCGTTGTCGCCTCCCGGGTTCACCTCGTTCTTGCTGCGGCTATCCGCTCCCGCGTGGAAGTGGCAGCTCGCGCAGGCCTGGACGCCGTCGCTGCCGACTTGCATGTCCCAGAACAGAGCCTTGCCGAGGGTGATGGCGGCCTTCCGGTCCTTGACGATGGTCATGAGTGCCGCGGGCTCGGGCACCTTGAGGGTCTTGAGGGAATCGGGAGCAGTCAGGTTGACGGTGGTGCCCGCGGCTCTCGCGCTGGTACCTGCGCAGAGGAGCGCGAGCGGCACCGCCCAGACCGCTGTTTTCATCTTGTTTGAGTTCATCGGTTTCTCTGATTCAAAAGGGTTTGGGTAATCGAGTATCGAATGGTGGGTTCGGCCCGCCGGGCGCCCGTCGGTAATGATTGGGGACGTTCGGGGCCTTCACGACGGGCCCCGGCGGACCGAGAAGGAATCACCTGATGACGAGCGGGATCGTGATCTCGCCGCCGTGACTCGAGTGGACCGTCACCTGTGGCGTGACGCCGTCCGGGCCTGTCGGCGGGTTGAACCCGAGCCCTGTCACCTTCAGCAGGTAGTTCGGGAGCCCGGGGAAGAAGCCGACGGCCGGGGCGATGGGGTTGGGTTCCATCTGGCCGAAGCCCATCACCGTCATGACGATGGTCGGGTCGACGACGGTGTCGCTTGCGCTCACGCTGAGAAGGCCACCCTTGTGCCCCCTGAAACCGACCCGGTTTCCCTTGCCGGGCAGGCCCTTGTTGAAAGGAATCACCGCGGGCAGCTTGAAGTGCG
>VBKL01000002.1 GCA_005879805.1 Deltaproteobacteria bacterium
AACACCACCGTCGCCTTGTCCTCCGGGTAGTTCGCGGAAACATGGCTCAACGGGACAGCGACGATGGATCGCGTGCTCGCACATGAGGCCATGAGGATGGCCGCGATCGTCAGCTTCATCGCCGACAACATACCGAAGCGGCGCGGGGCCCATCCCGAAGGACGAGCCCCGCGTGAAAGACAGAATCGCGCAGAGAGCTAGTTCTCCACGAAGCTCCGCAGCCGCTTGCTGCGCGAGGGGTGGCGCAGCTTGCGCAGCGCCTTGGCCTCGATTTGCCGGATGCGCTCGCGGGTGACCTCGAAGTCCTGGCCCACTTCCTCGAGGGTGTGGTCGCTCTTCTCGCCGATGCCGAACCGCATCCGGAGGACCTTCTCCTCGCGCGGCGTGAGCGTCGCGAGCACCTTCCGGGTCTGCTCGGCGAGGTTCATGTTGATGACCGCATCCGAGGGCGAGGTGATGGCCTTGTCCTCGATGAAGTCGCCGAGGTGCGAATCCTCCTCCTCGCCGATCGGAGTCTCGAGCGAGATGGGCTCCTTGGCGATCTTGAGGACCTTGCGGACCTTGTCGAGCGGCAGCTCCATCTTTTCCGCGATCTCCTCGGGCGTCGGCTCGCGGCCGATCTCCTGCACGAGGTAGCGCGAGGTGCGGATGAGCTTGTTGATGGTCTCGATCATGTGCACCGGGATGCGGATGGTGCGGGCCTGATCGGCGATGGCGCGGGTGATGGCCTGGCGGATCCACCAGGTGGCGTAGGTGGAGAACTTGTACCCGCGCTTGTACTCGAACTTGTCGACCGCCTTCATCAGGCCGATGTTGCCTTCCTGGATGAGGTCGAGGAACTGGAGGCCGCGGTTCGTGTACTTCTTCGCGATGGAGACGACGAGCCGGAGGTTCGCCTCGACCAGCTCGGCCTTGGCCTTCTCCGCCTTGCGCTCGCCGGCGATGATCGCGCCGTAGCTGCGCTTGAGCTCGTCGACGGGGAGCATGGCCTCCTCCTCGACGCGCTTCATCTTGCGCGGAGCGGCGGCGATGATCCGGCCGATCTCGCCGATCTCGTCGTCCGAGAAGGTCATCTTGTGGAGCTGCTGGCGCGCCTTCTGGCCGCCCTTCCCTTCCTCCTCGGCGGAACGGAGGACGTGCTTCAAGTCGCGTAGCGGCATGCCCGCGCGGCGCTCGATCCGGCGCATCTCGCGCTCGACGTCGTCGACGCGCTCGATCAGCTTCTTGAGGTTCTCGATGATGCGCTCGATCTGCCGCTTGTTGAGCTTGATCTCGGCCAGCGTCTCCGCCAGCTCCTGCTCGTTGCGGTCGATCTCGTCCTTCACTTCCTTGAGCTTCTGGCCGGACAGCTTCTTGGTCTTGCTGTCCATCGTCTCGCGGAGCTTCTCGTTGTCGCGGTCGAGGCGGCGGATCTTGTCCGTCAGCTTGACCACCTGCTCGGCGCGGCCCTGCTCGTCGAAAGTCTCGTCGTCCTCGTCCGGCGCGTCGCGGATGACCTCGCGGACCCGCATCTTGCCCTTCCGCAGGCGGTCGCCGATCTGGATGATCTCTTTGATGGCGATCGAGGAGTGGAGCACGGCGTCGAGGACTTCCTTCTCGCCCTCCTCGATACGCTTGGCGATCTCGACTTCGCCCTCGCGAGTGAGGAGCGAGACCGATCCCATCTTGCGCAGGTACATGCGCACGGGATCGTTCGACTTCGCGTAGGCGTCCTCCTCCTCCTGCTCCTTCTTCTCCTCCGCGTCCTCGTGCTCCTTGGCGTGGACCGGCTCCGGCTCCGGCGGCTTGGTCTCCGGGAGCTTGACCTTGTTCGCCTCGTCGACGATGGCGATGTCGTTGTCGCCGAACATCGACATGACGTCGTCGATCTGATCGGAAGAGACGATGTCCGCGGGGAGCGCGTCGTTCACTTCGTCGTAGGTGAGGAAGCCCTTGTCGCGGCCCATGGCGAGCAGGTCGCGCACTTCCTTGCGTTCGGTGGCCTTGGAGCCCGACTTCTTGGCCGGAACCTCGTCCTCGTCGTCGTCGGCGAAATCGTCGTCGTCCTCGACGGCGACCACCTCTTCGCCCTCGATCTCCTCGGGGGCCGGGGCGACCTCCTCTTCGTCGACCGCAGAAGCAGCCTTGACCGCCTTCACGCCCTTCGCCGGCGTGGCCTTGCCGCCGTGCTCCTTACGTGCTGCGCCGGTCGCGGGCAAAGCGCGCTCTTCCGTCCCGGGCGCGAGCCCATTCTCGCCCTTGGCGAGCTTCGACTCTGCCTTCGCAGCGGCCTTCGGTGCCTTGGCGGCCTTGCCCTTGGCCGCCGGCTTCTCGGCATGGGGCGCCGGGTGCGGAGCGTGGGCGGCATGCGCTGCGGTCTTCGCCGGCCGCTTTTTCGGCTTCGTCTCGCGGGCGGCGGAGGACTTCTTCTGGACCATGGGGATCTGCTCCGAACGGACGT
>VBKL01000242.1 GCA_005879805.1 Deltaproteobacteria bacterium
GCCCGGGTCGGCCGGCCCTCCCGGCCCACGCAGGCGTGCACGGTATGCCCGAGAAGGAGCACTTCGGGCGAGCCTTGCCGGTGCACCTTGTAGTCGAATCGTATCTTGACCCGGGTGTGGTTCACGACCATCGGGATCTCGAGCAGGTCGTCGTAGCGGGCGGGCTTCAGGTAACGGACCCCCACCTCGAGGACCGGCAGGAAGATGCCGCGCTCCTCGATTTCCGCGTAGCTCATGCCGAGCCCGCGAATCCACTCGCCGCGCGCTCCCTCGAAGAAGCGGAGGTAGTTCGCGTAGTAGACGACTCCCATCTGGTCGGTGTCGCCGTAGAGCACGCGGTGGCGGTAGGGCTCCACGGGAATTCGTGTAGCACACTGCGGGCAACGCTCTCAGCGAAGATGATGGGCGACGAGCTCGAGGCGGACCTGGTCGCGCGTGCCCGAAGGTCCCACCGTCTGGGTGAGGACCTGGACGAGGCCGACGCGCGGCGCGTACGTCCATTCGGTGACGAGCTTGCCCTGGTTCTTCGGCAGCGGCTGCTCGTTGCGCACCACCACGCAGTTGGTGAAGCCGCCGGCCTTCGTTTCCACCTTGGCCTCCGTGGTGGTGACCTCGAAGCGCTGCACGACCAGGTTCTCCACGGCGCTCCAGCGAGCGGAGGGCGTAAGCGGCGAGCGGAGCAGGTAGCGGTCGGCGTCGCGCACGCCCTCGCTGTCGACGCGGATCCGCCCGCGGTGATCGTCGATGAACCAGGGACCGTCGCGACCGACGATCTGGATGGTATCCTCGTGCGCGCCGCTGCCGTCGGTCACCTGGTACGTCCAGGAATTGCCCACCGCGAGCGGGTAGTAGAGCGCGGGATCCGTTGCGTTCGCCGCCTGTGCCGCCGGGGCGGCCGTTGCCGGCCTCGGCTCCGCACCCTTGCAGGAAACCCACGCCGCGCAGGCGCAAGCGAGCATCGTTGCCCTCAAGGATGACCTCCGCCGCCCGGGAGCGGCTCGGTCGGGCCCCTGTGGGCCGTCGGCTCGGTGGTCTTGCGGCGCAATTCCAGGAGCGCGTCGGTGGCTGCCCGCCGCACCTCGTCGTCGGGGCCGCCGCTCTCGAGCGTGTACAGGTAGGCCTCGGCGGTGGGACCGCCGAGCGTGGCGAGCGCGTACAGGATCTGCACCGTCACCTGCGGCTTGGTCTTGCGGGTCATCTCGATGAGCGGATCGACGGCGCGGCGATCGCCTATCGCGACGAGCGCGCCGACCGCCCGGAGGGCCACGACCGGGTTCTCGTCGGAGAGCCGGTTCAGAAGCTGCGGCACGACGGCGGGGTTCCGCCGATCGGCGAGAGCGCGGATGGCATAGTCCCGCAGCCGCGGGTCCTCCGCGGTGAGGTCCTGCACGAGCTCGCGGTCGGTCTTGTTGCGCGCCTCCACCTGCCAGACGAGACCCCGGCTCGCATCGTCAAGGGCAGCCCGGAAGGCCGACCGGAACGCCGACAGGCGCGCCTCCGGATCGGTGGAGGTCTCCGCCTCCGTCGGGACCCTGCCGGACCCCTCCGAAAGCATCTTCTCGATCTCCCCCGGACCGGCGGGTGACGTCAGCTCGAGCGTCAATTCCACGCTGGCAACCTCCGGTCCCGCGGAGCTGACGAGCGACACCCGACGCGCCGACTCGACCGCGAGCCGGATCCGGGCAGGCGCTTCCTGGCGCAAGACGAACTTCCCCGTCGCCTCGACGGATCGCTGCAGCTCCCGGCGGGCGCCCTCGGCAGCGACGCCAAGTTCTGGGTTTCCAGCGAGATTCGCCTCCGAAACGGCCAGCGATCCGACCGGCACCGCGCCGGGCGGGATCCGGTTGCACGCGACCGCGAGGAAGAGCGTTGTCCAGAGAAGGCGCAACGTGAACGGATGCTAGAGGCAGGTGCCCGAACGGTCAAAGGAGATGCTAGTCCGTCTCCGGCGTGTCGTCGCCCGGCGTCGCCGCCGGTACCTCGGTCGAGGAGGACGGCGGCGACGGTTCCGTTTCCACGGGCGACGGCTCGAAAACGAGCGGAGATGGCGGCTGCGCCCGGCGGGGAGTCCCGATGGGCTGTCCCCAGGCCTGCTCCGCGGCGCTCGTTGCCCGCTGGAGCTCGCGGCGTCCGGGGCGCTTCCGCCCTTCCCGTTCCGCATCGCGCGGTACCTCCGGCGACGTAGCGAGGGGCACGGGGGACGCAGGCGTCGCGGGCAGCTGCGCGGCGATCGCCGGTGCGGGCTCGGGTACCGGCTCCGGAACGGGAGCTGCCTCCTCCACCGGAGGGGGCGGAGGCGGTTCGGGCGGCTGCGGCAGTTCTGCTCTCGCGGCCTCCGCCTCCTGGGGCTCCTCGCGAGGGAACCGCTCGCGCCGCTCGCGATCGCCGGCGTGCGGCGGCCGCCCCGCTTCGGCGAAGATCGCTTCGTCGATGTCGGCGAGCTCGACCACCTGCACCTTCACCGCGACGCGGAGGGTGCAGAACTCCTCGGCCAGGCACTCGCCCGAGTAGAGCGCTACGGGAGCAAGACCGGCGGCCGCCGCCTCGGCGCGGGCGTCGCGGCCCGCCTCGCCAGGGGCGAGCACCAGCCCCATCTGCGCGCTGTAGTGGGCGAGATCCTTGCGCAGCTCCTGCACGTCGGTACGGGAAATCTCGCGCGACCCGCGCACCAGCTTCACGGCGGTGCGGAGGTCGGAGACGCCGCGGCGCTGGCGGCAGAGGTAGAGGGGCCCCTCCTTGCTGCGCTTGGCGACGCGCACGTCGCGCATTCCCATCTTCTCCAGCAGCTGGGCGCAGAGCCGCTCGAAACCTGCCGTTTCGAGATCGGCGAGACGGCGGCGGAGCGCCCGGACCACGGCGCGCCGGCTCTCGGCGGCGAGCTGCGCAGCGCTGGTCGGGCGGCCGACGCCGTGCGGAGCCCGGGCCTCCTCCAGCACCGCGGAGGGGGGCGGGAACTCGACCAGGGTGACGCGGTCGCCGTCGACGATGAAGGCCGGCTTGCGGCCCGCTTCGGTGCGGCGGCGGTTGTCCTCGAGAAGCGCCTGCACGAGCGACGGGGCATCGCGCACCAGGGCGTCGCTGAGGAGGCCCTTCTTGAAGAGCGCGGTACACAGTTCCGCGATCGGCGCTCCCGACTGCCGCTGCGCGAGCCACTCGAAGGCCACCTCGGCGGGCGGCGGGAACTTGCGCGGCCGCTCGCGGCGCTTCTCCTCCTCGCTCTCTTCCGGTCCTGGCTGCAGCGCCTCGAGGCGGCGGCGCGCCTGCGCGTGGATCGGACGCGGCTCCCGCTCGCGAGCGCGGTAGAGCGGCTCCGCGGGATCCTCCGCTGGCTGGAGCGGCGGCGCGACCGGCTCGACAATCTGCTCGGCCGGTACGCTCCATTCGAGGAGCGCGAAGGTGCCTTCGGGCGAAACCGCCACCACCCTGCGCTCGTCCTCGCGCTTGGCCATCGCCGCGAGGCGCTGGCCCATGGTGACCTCGGGATCCTGCCCGACGTGGCTGAGGAGGTTGTCGCGTACGGCGGCTTCCGCGATCTCCGCGTAGTGCAGGGGCTTCGCCGCGCGGCGCAGCACTTCTACCGCCGCTTCCGTAAACGTCATGTCGAACTCTCCAGTTGCCTTCGGGGCTGGACGAAGCTTCCCTCGGGCCGGTGGAAAAAAGCGCGCAATCGTAGGAGCTTGAATGGCGGCTGTCAACGCGCTTCTTCCGGCGCGTTGAACCGGCTCCGGCGCGACGGCCGAAGGCCACAGGCCGTAGTATCCGGCCGATGATCCGGATCCGGCCGGGACGATCCTGGCGACACAACCCGGGCTACGTCGGAAAGCTGCGGCGGCTCGAGGGCCCGCATCTGCAGCGGTTCGAGGGCTCCGGGATCCTCGACGTTCTCGGGATCGAGGTCGACGGCGTGGACATCGCCGCCGGCGTGGGCGAGGCGGAAATCCTCGTCGCCATGGACGAGGTTTGCCGCGCGCTCGCGCGGCTCCGTTCGGGAAGTCCGGCGGCCCAGGCCACCGTCGGCCGCGGCCCGACCGAGTTGCTCCTCGAAGCGCGCGGAGCGGACGTGCTCCTCGCCCTCGTCTCGCTCGCCCCTCCCGCCCGCTTCCTCGCTTCCGGATTGCTCCTCGACGGCGAGAGGCTGAGGGCCGCGGCCGCCAGCGCCGCGCGCGCGCTCGCCGACGATCTGCTCTCCATCAGTCCCGCGCTTTCCGGCTCGCCACTGCTCGCGCGGCTCCGGGGACCCCTGCGCGCTCCGCTGCGCAAGGGCGCGGCGCAAGGCACGGCCCCCTGGCCACCGGCCGTTCCGGGGCGCGGATTCGTCGCCCGCGGCGCCGCCCGCGGAGTGCGCTGCGAGATCCAGGTGCCAGAGGAGAGCGCGTGGCGGCTGGCGGGGCGCGCAGACGTCCCGGATGCGCCGCTCGCTGCGCTTCTCGGCACCGGATCGCTCGCCTTGCGCGTCGGGGGCTCTCCGGCTCTTTCCTGGGAGTCGCCTCCCTATCTCGCCCTCCGCGATCTGGTGCGTTCGGCTTCCGGGGTGGTCTCCGCCTGGGAGGCGGGCGACGCCGATTTCACCCTTCGTTTCGGCGCCGCCGATCTGCATTGCGATCTCACGCGCGACGAGGTGCGCGCCAACGGCTGGCGAGGACCCGTCGCGCTTCCGGCGCCGGCGCTGGCCACTGCGCTTGCCGGAGCGGCCCGCGCCTACGCGACCAAGGCCCTCGCTCTCGGCGGCGAGGCGGAGGAACTGTCCGACCTGCGCGACTCCGCCCGCCGGATCGAGATCCACTGCAAGGACCTCGCCTCCGGCAATCTCCGGCGCACCCGTTCCGCGGCGCTCGTGCCCCCGCCGAGAAAAGCACCGCCGCAGAAGGGTCCGCTTTCCCGCGGGCGCGTCCGCCGGCTGGTCTATCGTGAGGCCTGGAAGACCGAGCCCGGCGATCCACCGGAAGCGCTCTCCTTCTGCGGTGGCGCCCTGATAGCGGGATCGAAGCGAGGAGTACGCGCGCTCGACGCGGCCACCGGCCGCGAGATCTTCCGTGCCGACTGCGAAGCCTTCGCCCATGCGGCGAACGGCGACGATCTCTTCCTCGCTTCTCAGGCGATGCTTTCCCGGATCGATCCCTCGACGGGCGAGCGGCGCTGGCAGCGGCGGATGCGCTCCTCCGCGCCGCTGTGGCCGGTCGCCAGAGGCCTGGTCCGCCCCACCGATGACGGGATCGTCTGCGTTTCCGACCTCGGCGGTGTCGTCTTCGAGGCGCGGCTTCCCTCAGGCCGGCCGGAGATCTGCGCGGAAGCCGAGGGGATCCTGCTCCTCGCCGGAAAGGACCTCGCCGCCCTCGATGCAGCCGAGGGCCGCCTTCTCTGGAAGCGCAAGCTCCCGGGTGCGCCGCGTTCCTTGTCGGTCCTCGCCGGACGCGTGGTCGTGCTCTGCGCTGGCCGCAAGGGGAAAGCGCATCTGCTCGCGTTCTCGCCACAGCAGGGGAAGTCCCTGTGGACGAGACCGTTGGCCGGCGACCCGCGGCCTGCCATCCCCTCCGCCTTCGACTGCGCGGTCGTCGCCTCGAGCGGGAAGGTCGTCGCCGCGCGTCTGTCCGACGGCACCCTGCGGTTCGAGACCGGGCTGCCGTTCCCGGGCGATGCGGAGCTCGCCTGCGCCGAAGAGGACGATGCGCGCGCGACGCTGCTCCTCGCCACTGGCCCGGGAGGAGCCTGCGCCCGGATCGGAGAGCGCGGGAACATCGCCTGGTCGTTGCCCGCGGAAGGTACGGCGCCCTCGCCGCCGGCGCGGATCGCCCGCCGCCTTGCGCTGATCTTGCAGGGCGCGCCCGTCGTGCTCGACGCGCAGGAAGGATTCGCGCTGGCGCGGATCGGCGATCGTCCGGTGCGCTGCGCGGCGCTCGCGGACGATGGCTCGGTTGCGATCTGCGAGGAGTCCGGGGCGCTCTCGCTTGCGCGCCTCGCGACTCACCTCAGCATCGTCACCACTTGACGGGCGAGAGGTCCTGCTCGACGTGCTGGTTGAAGGTGACGATGCGCTCGCCGCCGATGAGGGGCAGCGACACGTGCCGCTGGTACGTCAGCCAGATGTTGACGTAGCGCGGCTGCTCGGTGCGCTCGATGCGGACGTCCTGGTTGGGATCGTAGTCGATGGAGAGGATCTTGTTGCCGCGCTCGTCCATCGCGCCGGTGTAGAACTGTTCCGCGAGCTTGGTCTGGATGAACTGCTGGACGATGGCGTCGTTCTTTCCCATGCACATGTTGGCCGCCTCGTGCATGGTGCTCTTGAGCTGGACGTTGTCCCAATAGGCGGGGCCGAAGGCGACGATGCCGTAGATCGCCGCCGCTCCGGCGAGAAGGAACAAGAGGCCGACGAACGTGAAACCGCGATGCGCTCTCATGCCTCCGATGGTAACGCGCAACCCGGGGTGGATTGGAGGGTTTTCGCACGGCGCCGGATGGGGCGCGGTGCGCTCCGCTCCTACTTCACCCGGTTGAAGATGCGCTCGAAGCGGATGCCCGCCTTGCCGCCGAACGAGATCCAGATCACGCTCGCGCGCCCCTTCACGTAGCTGAAAGGGATCTGCCCGATTCCGCCCTCGACGCGGCTGTCGGCCGAATTGTCGCGGTTGTCGCCCATCATGAAAAGGCGGCCTTCCTCGACGTCGAAGGACATGTTGCGGATGAATCCGGGATCCCTGCGCTGCAGCACCGGATGAGGCACGCCCGAGAGGTCCTCGATGTACTCCTTGGTGGTCACCTCTACGTCGGTGTCCGTGTACTCGCTGCGATCGGTATAGGTGTACTCGCCCGCCTCCGTCCGCGGCTGCTCGGTGCCGTTGATGTAGAGGACGTTGTCGCGGATGTCGATGTGGTCGCCGGGCAACCCGACGACGCGCTTCACGTAGTCGACGTCGGGCTTCTGCGGAACGATGAAGACCACCACGTCGCCGCGCTTCGGCGCCTTCTCCCAGATCTTGTGCACCTTGGACGGGTCGGTGAACGGGATGCGCAGCCCGTAAGCCATCTTGTTGACGAAGATGAAGTCGCCGACGAGCAGCGTCGGGATCATCGAGCCCGAGGGGATGTGGAAAGGCTCGAAGACGAAGGCGCGAAGGAGCAGGGCGACGAGGATGGCACCGCCGATGCTCTCGGTGTACTCGCGCGCCGCGCTCTTGCGGGCGAAGGAGAGGTGGTGCTCGAGCGCGCCGTCGAGCCGGGCCCGGGCCTCGACGGCCGGCGTTCCCTCCCCGCTCCCCGCGAGCGCCTCGTCCACGCCCTCGAGCGCGCCCTCCACCTCCTGGATGGCGGCCGGCTGGAG
>VBKL01000243.1 GCA_005879805.1 Deltaproteobacteria bacterium
GTGTTGCTGCAGCCTCCATCGAACGCGTTCGTTGGCCCCGTGAGCGTCCCATGGCAACTCTCGCCGTCTGGCGACACGATGATGGTGACGTCGAGGCAGCTGACCGCGTTTATGCTTGCCACTTGACCGTTGCCTCCCGGGCCGCAGCTGTCGTTCGCGGTGACCTGACCCGCCGGCAAGTTCTGCAGGATGCAACCGCCATCAGTAACGGGTCCGGCGTCAGTAACAGGTCCGGCGTCGACCACCGGGGTCGCCGCATCGCCCGGCTGGCCGCCGATCCCGGTGCCGGTGCCAGTACCGGTGAAGTGATCGCTTCCGATGCAAGCGTAGACGATCGCCAACGCGACGGCTGGGGCGAGAACAAGGCGGACGCGCATGGAGTCCTCCTACTACTTCTCTAGGTCGGCAGAGAGGAACGCAAGGATGACCTCGTCGAGGCTTTTCTCGCTGATCAGTTCCTCGGCGAACAAAGTGGGCAGATCTTCGTGCGGCGCTTCGACGGGCTTGGCCGCATCGGCAAAGAGATTCGGCGACGTCGCGCGCGCCGGAACCGGACGGACCGGCCCCGACGGAGTGAGCTTCGGCGGAGACACCGCCGACCGCGACGCGGCCGGCGCAACCCGCGTGGTCTGCGGAAGCGGCGCTCCCGGCATGCGGCGGCTCGCGGGATTGGAGGCTCCCGGCGGTGCGGGCTGCCAGGGTTCTGGCGCCTTCGGCGCGACGGGCTTGGGAGCGACCGCGGCCTTCCCGTTGGCGGCGGCCGGTCGGGCCTGCGCGGCGACGGCCGGCGGAGCCTTGACGGGAGCGCGCGGCGTGGCCGCGGGCGCCGCCATGACCGGCGCACGGGGAGCGACGGGCTTCGGCGGCGCCTGATTGGCCGCAGGTTGCGCGGCAGGCCCTCTGGAGAACATGGCCCCCGCGGCAGGAGCCGTCTTGGCGACGTTGACGGCGGCGGGGCCGGTCTGGCCGGTGGCGAGGACGCCCGGCTCGTAGTGAGGAGCGGAGAGGCGATCCGCCGTCTCGCCGAACTCTCCCGCCACCAGGCGGCGCAGCATTCCCTTGTGCTGCTCTTCCATCATCCCGCGCACCAGCCTGGCGAGATCCTGCTCGCCCGCGCGGTCGGCATAGCTCGACTTCTGCGTGGCGACGATATTTCCGCCGAGGAAGAGGTGGGTGATGAAGTGCGCGTGCGGAAGACCGGAGTCCTCGGTCTGCACGTGATAGACGCGCTGCCCGTGCTTGACGTTGTGGTTGAACCCGACGACCGGGGCAGTGCTGCGCGCGCTCACAAGGGACTCTCAATCGAGACGGAAGGGCCCTCCTCGCGGCCTTCCCGGTGGTAGCAGAACGATCGGGACCTCGCCAGTGTTCCAGATTGACGTAATTCCGACAGTATTTGTGTAAGCGACGCCCTTCGAGCAGGTCAAGGCGTCAGGTCGACGAGATCGACCGCTCCCACCGGCCTCCCGAGGAAGCGCTCCGCGATCTTCTGGAAGCGGTCGGGTACATCCGTGCACAAGGTGCGATGCTCTGCGACACCGCCGGAGCGACGTAGGTCCCGGACCTCGAGGAGATGCGCCACGGCCCGGGCGGTGGCCTGCGCTCCGTCGACGATCGCCATCTCCGGCCCGACCACCTCCGCGATGGTCGCCGCGAGCAGCGGATAGTGCGTGCAGCCGAGGAGCACGGTGTCGACGCCGGCGCGCCGGAGGTCGCCGAGGTACCGCTGCGCGACGAGGCGCGGCACCTCTCCGTCGATCCATCCCTCCTCCGCCAGCGGCACGAACAGAGGACAGGCCCGGGCGGCGACCTTCGCGAGCGGGGCGATGCGGGCGAGCACCGCCTGGTACGCGCCCGAGGCCACGGTCGCCGGCGTGCCGAGCACGGCGATGCCTCCTCCACGCGTTCGAGCAGCCGCGGCCTGCGCGCCGGCCTCGATCACGCCCAACACGGGAATGGGCAGTGCCTCGGCGATGGCAGGAAGGCTGTCCGCGGAGACCGTGTTGCAGGCGACGACGAGGAGCTTGATCCCGCGGGCTGCCAGATGGCGCGCGCAGAGCAGCGCGTAGCGGGTCACCACCTCGCGCGACCGGGTGCCGTACGGGACCCGCGCCGTGTCGCCGAGATAGACGGTGCTCTCGGAGGGCAAGAGCGCGATCAGCTCGCGAAGGACGGTGAGCCCCCCGACACCGCTGTCGAACACGCCGATTGCCGCTTCGCGCTGCGCGCTCCGCCCGGTGGAGTCCATCGGCGGCGAAGGATGCCCACGCCGGGGCGGGGACGCTACCTCGTGAACGGGATGTTGAAGTTGTTGGTCGCGCCATTCGGCACGCCGAAGAGGGTGGTCGACCGGTACTGCAGGCCGGAGACGTTGGCGGTCCCGTTGAACGTCCACAACCCGGGCGTGAGATTGACGAGCGAGACGCCGGTCCGGCCGCCCGCGCAGGTCGCGTCGGGTTGCGGGATGACGACCCCGGAAGGATCGGTCAGCGACCACGAGCCACCCTGGCAGAAGACTCCCGGCGTCCCGAAGTCCCAGGTGAGGTTCGCCCCGCCCCGCGGCGAGGCCCCGGAGGAGGCCGCGTCGACGGTGATCTCGGTGTGCAAGCCGACCTCGAAGAGCGCCGCGGGGGGACGGATGGTGGAGTAGACGAGCTGCTGCGAGACGGCGCCGCGAAGCGCGTCGAGGGCGAAGGTATGCGTGCCGCCGGCGATGGGGAACTCGACGCCGTCCACGCCGCCGGAGGTGCAAGGAACGGGGTGTCCGATGGGATCGAACCCGCCCGAGCCGTCCGGGTTGACGTCGACGAAGACCTGCACCTGGTCCACCTGCGCCTCGTCGCAGGTGAGACCGCCGGCGAAGGAGAAGAACACGTCGGCGGTGGCGGCGGTGGGCGATCCGCTCGGCAGATCGACCGGCGCGTTGGTGTCGAGAAGATCCTGCACGTTGAACGACAGCCCCTGCGCGTTGAAGGAGGGAACGCCGCGCACGAGTCCGACCAGATCGAAGGAGTGCGGTCCCGGAAGGAGCGGCGAGATCTGCGCGGCATCCTGTCCGGCCTGCGTGCAGGGGATGGCCGGATTGCCCGCTGCATCGGTGATGACGCTTCCGTCGACGCTCAGATTGACGACGGACACGCCGGCCTGCGCGCAGGAGAGGCCGCCGCCGAAGGTCCACCGCAGCGTGACCGATCCGCCGATGTCCACCTCGACGAGGTTGTTGCCGCGCGCGACGTGGGCAGTCCGGGTGCCCCGCAGGATCTCCGTTCCCGAAACGTCGAGCCCGATCACCGTGAGCTGATAGTCGCCGAGCAGGAAGTTCCCGAGGTGCGCACCGGTGGTGACGTTGCCCCGCGAATCGAAGCAGGAGAAGTCGCTCGGGTTGAGCAGCTCGCGGTTCATCTGCAAGTGGATGGTCGCGACACCCACCTGGTCGCAGTCCAGCCCACCGAAGCTCCAGTTCACATCGAGCGGGGCGCGGACGGGATCCGCGCAGCCAGAAGCGCCAAGGGCCAGACAGAGGACGACGGCGGGGACCAGGGTACGCATTCGGGCTCTCTCCCGAGTCTAAGACTGAAACTGCCGTCCTGCGATTCACTGCGCAACAAGCGTGCTTGCGTTTGCCTCCCGCCGAAGACCCGGCCCGCCGGCATGCGTTCACGGAGAACGAAAAAAGCTCCGCAGGCTAGAGCTCTTTCGTGCCGTCATGCGTTGACACTCTTGGACCGCCGTGCGAGGGACACGGCCCGGAAGCAAGCAGGTAAAACCAGTCCTGCGAGCGAGGAGAAACGTTGGGTCCATCGCAGAACCTGAACTACCTGGAGATGGTGACCCACTCCGGTCCGGTGGTGGCCGCCGTGCTCGCGCTCCTCGTCGCCGCCTCGCTCGGGAGCTGGACCATCATCTTCCGCAAGCTCCTCCAGCTGCGGCGCGCGCGGGAGCAGAGCAGCCGTTTCCTGGAGACGTTCTGGCGCAGCAAGCGGCTCGACCAGATCTACAAGGTCGCCGACGAGCTGCCGCTCTCGCCCATCGCGCAGGTCTTTCGCGCCGGCTATGTCGAGCTGTCGAAGGTCACGCAGTCCCAGCCCCAGGCCGATGCCTCCATGCACGACCAGCTCTCCGGATTCGAGAACGTGGAGCGCGCCCTGGGCCGCGCCGCGAACGCCGAATTGACCACGCTGGAAGCGAGCATCCCGTTCCTCGGGACCACCGCCGCGGCGGCGCCCTTCGTCGGCCTCTTCGGCACGGTGTGGGGGATCATGGGGGCATTCCGCGACATCTACCAGGTGGGAAACGCCAATCTCGCCACCGTGGCGCGGCCCATCAGCGAGGCCCTGATCGCCACCGCGGTGGGACTCTTTGCGGCGGTGCCCGCGCTGGTCGCTTACAACGCATTCAACTCGCGGATCCGCGTCCTCGAGAACGAGATGCGCAACTTCTCCGCCGACTTCCTCAACATCATCAAGCGCCACATCTTCAAGAAGGCGGCGTGAGTTGGCCTTCTCGGGCGGAGATACCGGGTCGGGCCGCAGGGCGATGACCGACATCAACGTGACGCCGCTCGTCGACGTCATGCTGGTGTTGCTCATCATCTTCATGGTCACCGCTCCCCTCATCCAGAGCGGGGTGAAGGTGGACCTGCCCCGGGCGCAGACGCAGCAGATGGAGCACGCGGAAGAGAAGCTCGTGCTCAAGATCACCCGGGAGAGGAAAATCTACCTCGGCGACGCCCAGATCCCGCCGGACCAGCTGGAGGCGAAGCTCGCCACCAACTCGCGAGTGCAGAAGGACAAGGAAGTCTATCTGCAGGCGGACCGCTCCCTGCCTTACGGACTCGTCGTGCAGATCATGGCCGCGGCGCGCCGCGCCGGAGTGGAGTCGCTCGGCATGATCACCGAGGAGGAGAAGGAGCTGCCGAAGCGGTGACGGAGGAGCTCAAGTCGAAGGAGGTGCCGCCGCCGCGCCATGCGATGACGGGGGCGCCGCAGCCGTACCGCAGCCTGCTCAAGCCGGATCCGCGATCCGGTGGAACGGGCAAAGGATTCGTCGCGGCGGTGGTGCTGCATGTCCTGGTGATCGGCTCCGCCGTTTTCCTGCCACAGCTGTTCGACAAGCCCCATCCGCTGCGGAAGCCCGTCATCGCCCGGCTGGTCGCGCTGGGCAAGCCGCGCGAGGCCAACCTCCTTCCCCGGCGGGAATCCCCGCCGCCCCCGGCAGCTGCGCCGGCTCCGGCGCCCTCGCGTCCCGAAGCTCCGGCCCCCGCGGTGAAGACCGCTCCTGGGCGCAGGCCGAGCGTGACTCCGCCGAGGGCACCGTCCCGGGCGGAGTTGATGCAGCAAGCACTGGCCGGGGTATCGAAACGGAGCCGCGCCAACCCGACCGAGGAGAAGCCCGATCCCGATCGGGAAGGCTCGCCGACTGGCAGCCCGGAGGGCACCTCGGCCACGGCCGAGGAAGGCGACAAGTACTTCACCGAGATCCACGACGCCATCCAGGCCAACTACGTCGTGCCCTCCGTCATCTCAGAGCGCGAAAGGATGTACCTGACCGCCTCGGTCACGGTCTACGTCGCCCCCGACGGCAGCATCGTGAAGAGCGAGTTCACCAAGCCGAGCGGCAACTCCTTTTTCGATCAGGCGCTCGTCCTCGCCATCCAGCGCACCAAGCTTCCCGTTCCACCGCCCGAATTGCGCAAGCTGGCCCGCGACGGGCTGCAGCTGGACTTCCGCCCTTGAAACCGGCCGAGCCTTCGACTCACCTCCTCCGATGATCCGACCCTCCGAGGTGCCCGCGTGATCTTTCGTCCGGCCTTGTGCGCAGGTCTTTTCCTCGGCGCCTCCTCCGCGATGGCGCAGAGGCCCACCATCGACATCTCGGGCGCGCGGGTGCAGGCGTATCCCATCGCCCTCGCGCCGCCCCAAGGAGATGCGGCGGGCCAGGAGATCTTCGCCGTGCTTCAGGCGGACCTGGACCGCAGCGGGCTCTTCAAGGTGCTCGACCCGCGGTCCTTCCTCGCGCCCGCCGACGAGGGTGTCGGGGAGAAATCGATCGACTATTCGCGCTGGACGTCGGTGGGGGCGCAGGGCCTCGTCAAAGCCGTCGTCCAGGCGCAGGGGGATCGACTCGCCGCCGAGTTCCACCTCTACGACGCTCCGCGCGCGCGGGAGGTCCTGCAGAAGACATACGCGCTGCCCCGCTCGCAGCTTCGCCAGCTCGCTCACCGGTTCGCCGACGACGTGGTGCGGCTGTTCACCCAGGACCCCGGCGCTTTCCAGACCCGCATCGCCTACGTGCGCGAGACCGCGAGCGGCAAACAGATCGTCGTCGCGGATTCGGACGGGTTCGGGCCGCAGCAGCTCACCACGGCATCGATCAACCTGCTCCCGGCGTGGACGCCTGACGGCCGCGCCATCGCCTTCACTACCTTCCGCGACGGAACCGGCGCCCACATCTACTCAGTAGATCCATCCAACCGCGCGCTGCGCACGCTGGTGTCCACGGGCGACTTCGCCACCGGCGCCGCCTTCGCGCCGGACGGCTCGCGCCTGCTCTTCACCTCCAGCGTCGAGGAGAACACCGACATCTATGCGGCGAAGCCGGACGGATCCGGCACCAGGCGGCTCACCGAGTCGCGCGGCATCGACGTCTCCGCCAGCTATAGCCCCGACGGAAAGCAGATCGCCTTCGTCTCCGATCGGGCCGGCTCTCCGCAGATTTACCTCATGGCCGCGGACGGATCGGGTGTGCGCCGCCTCACCTTCCAGGGCAATTTCAACCAGGAACCCGCCTGGTCGCCGAAGGGCGATCTCATCGCCTTCACCGGCCGCGACGAGAAGCGCAGTTTCGACGTCTACACGGTGAATGCGCAGACGGGAAAGATCGCCCGCCTCACGCAGAATCAAGGCACCAACGAGAAGCCCTCGTGGGCACCGAACGGCCAGCTCCTGCTCTTCAGCTCGTCGCGAACGGGAAAGCGGCAGCTGTGGACGATGACTCCCGACGGATCCAATCCGCGGCAGGTCACCGACGAGCCGCAGGGAGCCTTCGATCCGGCCTGGGGTCCGCTGGCCCGGTGAGTCATCGCTTGCGGGGCAAGCGCAGGAAGAAGGTCGTCCCGACGGCGTCGTCGCTGGTCATCTCGACGGTCCCGCCGTGGGCGAGCGCGATCTGCCGGACGATGTAGAGGCCGAGGCCCAGGCCGCCCGACCGCGAAGTTCCCGCCGAAGGGCCGCACTGGAAAGGCTCGAAGATGGTGCCGACGGCCTCGAGCGGAATGGCGGGCCCGTCGTTGTGGACGCTCACTGTCACGTCGCGATCCGCGGGTGTAGTCGAGCAGATCGTGGATCATGCGATCGATCCGCTCCGCGCTGCAGGAGATGCGTCCGACGATCCGGGCGTGGCGCATCTCCAGCGCCTCGCGCTGCAGGAGCGACGCAGAGGTGCTGATCACGCCGAGCGGATTGCGCAGGTCGTGGGCGAGGACTCCGCCGAGTCGCTCGGAGACCTCGAGCGCCTCGCGCAACCCGCGCTCCTGGCGGATGCGCTCGGTGATATCGGTGTTGATGGCGACCGCGCCGATCAGCTGGTCTCCGAGGCAGATCGGCGCCGCCGCCGAGCGCAGGACCATGTCCTCGCCGGACTTCTTGTTGCGTACGATCACTTCCTTGACGGCCGTCTCGCCGGCGAGCGCCTTGGTGAAGACCTGCTCCTCCGGCGGCATCGGTTTCCCTGTCGCCGCGTCGCGGATCTGCAGCTCTGAAACCAGGGTGGGGATGTCCCGGGCGAGCTTGTCGCGGGAGTCGAAACCAAGCTGATCGAGCGCCCGCTGGTTGATGCGCTTCATGCCCGTCTCGTCGCCGATGTAGACGGCGTCGGGGATGCTCTCGATGACTGCTTCCAGCTCGGCCGCGCGTCTCTGCGCGTCGGCGAGCGTCTCGTCGGCGCGGGTGCGCTCCCGGTTCAGCTCGGCGCCGAGCTGGCTGCGCTGTTCGGCAGCCGCCTGCTGGTAGCGCTGCACCGAGAGGGCGATGGCGAGATCGATCGCCCGGTGCAACCTCGGCAGCTCGTTGGAGCGCACGGCCGGGGCGCGCTCCTCGGCCGCCATCTCGATGATGCAGGCCCGCAGGATCGAGTACTCCTCGACCACGTCGGCGAGCTCGTAGCCCATCTCCAGGCGCTCCACGGCGTGGATCCGGGGTACGTCCTCGGGCGGGGCGGCGGGCCGGTGCTCGCGCAGGTCGCCGACGAAGTTCTCGAGCTCTTCCAGGAATTGCGGAATGTGATCGAGGAGCGCTGGCCGGCGCAGCCGCTGGGCGGGACGGAGCTGCCGAACGGCCGCTTCCCAGCGGTCCAGGATGGCGCCGCGTCGCTCCCTGAGGAAGTCAGCGAGCCGCCGGGGACCCGAAACCGCGGCGACATTGTTCATGGGCGAAGATAGTTACGAAGTACGCGTTCGCCGCTACATGCAGGACCAGCCATCGACGCTTGTGCTCTTGGGGGGTCGAGGGGGGAGCGAGCTCCCCCCTCGTAGAGGCGCCGGAGGCGCCGGATCGAAGAGCGTCCCGATCGGAGGTAAGGAAACGCGACCTGCTTACAACGGATCGATAGAAAAATAAGGTCCGAACTGGGGCTCGCCCAGAAGCTCGTCGCGGTTCAAGTTGATCCCGATGTCGATGGCGAGGCGTCCGATCGGCGTCAGCCACCGCAGTCCAAATCCGACGGCGTCGCGCAGGACGATGTCGCGGAAGAAGCTCCGCGGCGCGGACCAGAGATTGCCCGCATCGTAGAAGAAAGCTGCTTCGACGGACTGCGCAAAAGGAACGCGCAGCTCGGCGCCGAGGGCGACGAACTGATCGCCTCCGGAGCTCACCGCGCCCGCCTGGAGCAGGAGCGCCTCCTGTGAGCAGGCGACGCCCGACACCACCGACTGGCAATTCGCCACCTCGCGGTGCAGCGCAACTCGCTGGTCCTCGGGCTGCACGGCGTCCTCGTGGAACCCGCGCAGGCTGGTAGCGCCGCCCAGGTAGAAAGCCCGGTCTCCCGGCGTCCTCGAATTGGCGCTGAGCTGGGTGATCCGGCCCGCGCGAGCGGAGAGCACGAGGCTGGAGAGCCCGGGGAGCGGCAGATAGCCGGCGACGAGACCCTGGATCTTGAGGAGGTTGGCGGTGATCTCGCTGATGGCGAACGAGCGCACGTAGTCGCCGGAGACCTGGGCGAGGATTCCGGACCGCGGCCGAGCGGGATCGTCGCGCAGGTCGAGGGTGATGGTCGGCCGCAGAGAGCCGAAGATCATCTCCCCGGCGGGAAGGCGGAAGAGACGACGATCGACGCCCGCGAGCACGTCGTCGATCGACTGGTTGCCCTTCGCGAAGACCTGATAGCCCACCTCGTAGGCGATGCCGGCCGCGATCGGACGCCGGCGGGCGAGATCGACCGACGCCTGTCCGGAGTACTTGGTGAGCTGGTAGTTCGGCCGCACGTCGCGCTCGTGGATGAGGTCGATGCCGCCGCGCAAGGCGTCGGTGAGCGGGTACAGGCGCGGCGCGCTGATGCCGAGGTCGATGACCCGTTCGAGAGGATCCGACGGTGGAACGAAGCGGTC
>VBKL01000086.1 GCA_005879805.1 Deltaproteobacteria bacterium
CGGCGCTGAGCCCTGCAGAGCACCTTCGCCAGATCGAGTATCCGGCGACCCGCGACGAGATCGTCGAGACGGCGGGTGACAACGACGCGCCCATCGAGGTCATCAACTTCCTGAAGTGCCTGCCCAAGGAGAGCTACGACTCCTACGAGGCGGCCTTGCGAGACTTCGCCGAAGCGGAGCGGCGCTTCGGGATGTCGAACCGGGCCGACGGGCCGAAGCGGGAGAACATCAACCGGGTGGACCCGACGCAACACCCGTAACCGTAGCCTCCCTAGCGCGGCTCCGGTCCTGGCGGCTCCCCGACGCGCTGTCCCGGGGCAGGCAAATGCTCCGGCGCGGTGCCTTCCTCCACCTGTGCCGGCAGGTCGGTCCCGAACGGCGCTCCCGCCGGCGTCGCCAGGTGGAACCGCGTCGCCACGTCCGACACCGTCAGCGTGATGATGAGGGCAACGAAGATGAACGAGGTGAGGATGACGAGCCGGTTCGCCCCCTTCTGCTCGTAGAGGTGCATGAAGAAGAGCACCACCAGCATGCTCTTGGTGATGGCGATGGTGAGCGCGAGCGGCAGCGCCCAGGTGCCGAGGTGCATCCGCCCCGTCACGTAGGTGAGCGCCGTGAAGAAGGCGAGCAGCGCCCAGACGATGAAGTAGGGCAGGGCGGAGTGCGACTTGTGCTCCTCCTCGTGCGCCTTTCGGATGGTGTCTTCGGAGGACAAGGCAATCCCTCAGACGAGATAGAGGAGCGGGAAGAGGAAGATCCAGATCAGGTCGACGAGGTGCCAGTAGAGCCCGCCGAGCTCGAGGCCGACGTAGTAGCCCGAGTCGTAGTAGCCATGAAGCACCCGGTACATGCACACGGCGAGCACCGTCATGCCGATGAGCACGTGCAGTCCGTGCAAACCCGTCATGAGGAAATACAACGACCAGTACATCGACACGCCCGGGAGCGTCACCTCGTGCAGGTGATAGTACTTCCCCGGCAGCGCTCCCTCGTGGAAGTGGTTCCAGTACTCGATCCCCTTGATGCACATGAACACCAGGCCGAAGACGAGCGTGATGGCGAGCATCAGCGCGGCGATGCGGGGTTTGTTCTCGCGCGCGAAATGGATGGCGAGCGCGACGGTCAGGGAGCTGGTGATGAGGACGAAGGTGTTGGTCGTCCCCGCCCAGATCTCGCTGTGCCGGCTCGCCTGCGCCCAGGCGTTGGGGAAGGAGTAGCGGTAGACGGAGTAAGCGACGAACAAGCCCACGAAGAGAAGGACCTCGGTGGAGAGGAACAGCCACATCCCGAGCCGCGAGGCGTCGACCTGACGCTCGAGGCTCGCGAAGTGATGGGCGAGGAACCGGTGCTCGCCATGAGCGCCGGCGTGGCCGTGGACGGCCGCCTCAGACATTGTAGATCCCGGACGGCGCGTGCGTTCGGTAATCGTGCGGGCTCTGGGTTATCGTCGGGATGACGTCGAAATTATGGGTCGGAGGCGGCGACTCGGTAAGCCACTCGAATCCCTTGGACCCCCACGGATTGCGTTCGCAGCGCGGACCCCAGCGGAGCGCGATGACGAGATAGATGAGGATGATGAGGAAGCCGAAGCCGAGCAGCGTCGCTCCCGCCGTGGAAGCGACGTTGAGCGCCTGGAACTGCTCCGGGTACTGGTAGTAGCGGCGCGGCATTCCCTGGTTGCCCAGGAGGAACTGGGGAATGAAGGTGGCGTTGAACCCGAGGATGATGAGGGACGCGGCCACGAGTCCCCAGCCCTCGTGATAGGTGCGGCCGAACATCTTCGGGAACCAGTAGTGGAGCCCGGCGAGGAAGGCCATGATCGCGGCACCCACCATGATGAAGTGGAAATGCGCCACCACGAAGTAGGTGTCGTGCCAATGGACGTCGAGCGCCACCGTGGCGACGGCGATGCCCGTCATCCCGCCGAAGACGAGGAAGAAGAGGAACCCGCAGATGTACGCGAACGGCGTGCGGAAGCTGATCGCCCCGCGATACATGGTGCCGACCCAGTTGAAGACCTTGATGGCGGTGAAGATGCCGACGAACATCGAGAGCACGCCGAAGACACCGTTGTTGAAGGCCGACTGGCCGGCCACGAACATGTGGTGGCCCCAGGTGAAGAAGCCGACGAAGGCGATGCCGAGCGAGGAATAAGCGATGGCCTTGTAGCCGAAGGGGTTCTTGCGGGAGTACGCGGCGACGCACTCGCTGATCACGCCCATCGCCGGCAGGATCATGATGTAGACGGCGGGGTGCGAGTAGAACCAGAAGAGGTGCTGGAAGAGCACCGGATCGCCCCCGCGGGCCGGATCGAAGATGCCGAAGCCGAACACCCGCTCTGCGGCCACGACCATGACGGTGAATCCGATCACCGGGGTCGCCAGCACCTGGATGATGCTCGTTCCGTAGATGCTCCAGACGAAGAGCGGCAGTCGCGACCAGCCCAGCCCGGGCGCGCGCATGGTGTGGGTGGTGACGATGAAGTTGATCCCGGTCAGGATCGAGGAAAAGCCGAGGATGAACACCGCGACGAGGAGCGGCAGCACATCGGTCGGCGTGGTCGAGCTGTAGGGCGTGTAGAAGGTCCATCCCGTGTCGGCGCCCCCGTGGACGAACCCCCACACCGCGAGCGTCGCCCCCGTCAGGTACACGTAGAAGGAGGCGAGGTTCAGCCGCGGAAATGCCACGTCCCGCGCGCCGAGCATGAGGGGGAGCATGAAGTTCCCGAACGCTGCCGGGATGGAGGGGATGAGGAAGAGGAAGATCATCGTCACGCCGTGCAGCGTGAAGAGGCGGTTGTAGGTGAGGGCGTCGAAGAGAAACGGTCCCGGGAAGAGCAGCTTCATCCGCAGGGCCAGCGCGAAGACGCCGCCGAGGAAGAAGAAGAAGAGCACCGCGGCGAGGAACATCACGCCGATGCGCTTGTGGTCGCGCGTGTTCAGCCAGGACCCGACGGTGGTGCCGTCGACCAGGTAGTTGTCGGGAACCGCAGCGGCCGCGAGCCGGCTATCTTCCACGGACTGGCGCATAGGCCGGGCCCTCCGACGCTCCGGTGCGGACCGCGTCGCTTTGGAGCGATTTGATGTACTCGACGATGGCGGCCACTTCGGGTCCTGCGAGCTTGTTCTCGAAGCTCGGCATCACCGGCTGGAACCCCGCCACCACCTTGGCGAGCGGGTCCATCATCGATTCCGTGATGTACGCCTCGTCGACGTCGATCGATCTGCCGTCCTGGAGCTTTTCCTTGCGGTGGTAGAGGTCGAGCCAGGTGGGCCCGATGTGCCTCGTCCCGTCGATGCTGTGGCACTTCACGCAGCCCTGCTCCTGCGCGAGCCTCCTGCCCTGGTCGACCAGGTTGCCGAGGGCCGGCGCGAAGTCGAGCGCGGTGGGCTGGCCGTCCTGGCGGCTGGCGAGGCCGCGGTGCTGCGACGAGAGCCAGTCCTCGTACTCCTCGGGCTTCAAGACGATCACCTCGCCGCGCATCACCGAATGCCCTGCGCCGCAATACTCCGCGCAGAGGATCTGGTACCGCCCCGGCTGCACCGCCTCGAACCACGTTTCCGTGTACCGCCCGGGCAGCACGTCCTGCTTGATGCGGAACTCCGGCACGTAGAACGAATGGATGACGTCGCGCGACGTCATGAGGAGCCGGACCGGGCGACCGGACGGGACGCGGAGAACGTTCACCGCGTTGGGACCGCCCGGATACGCGAACTTCCACATCCACTTCTTCGCCTGCACGTAGACGTCCATCGCGCCCTGCGGCGGCGTGGTCTGCTCGACGTAGATCCGGTACCCGATGGCCCACCACAAGAGGAAGAAGGAGAGCGGGATGAAGATGAACGCGCCCTCCATGAGGAGGCCAGGCTGGATGTGCGGCGTGGTCTGCGCCTCGCTGCGGCGGCGGTAGCGGATGAAGAACAGAATGGTGGTGAGCCCCACCCCGGTGGACATCACGAAGGTGGTGAGGATGACGAAGTAATGGAGGCGGTCGATGTCGTAGGCGAAGGTCGACGCCTGTTCGGGAAGGAAGAGCCACCGGCGGAGGAACTCGTTCACGGCGCGAGCCTCCCTTGCGGGTCCGACGACTTCCGCCGCTTCAGCTCCTGGCGCCAGAGGATTGCGAGCCCCGTCGCGAGGGCGAGAAAGACGCAGAACGCGCCGCCGCGCACGAAGTTGACCGCCACGACGCGATAGCGGCGGGAGACCGGATCGTAGCGGAAGCACTTGAGCAGTACCCGATCGAGGGTGGTGCCCACGCGGCCCTGCGACGCTTCGACGACCGCGAGGCGCAGATCGCGGGCGAGGAACTCGACCCCGTAGAGGTACCTGGAGATGCGGCCGTCGGGAGTGAGCACGAAGACGACCGCCGGATGCTCGAACTGCTGGGTCGACGCGTCCCACCGGTACTTGAACCCGAGGGCGCCGGCGAGCGCGTGGACGTCCTTCTCGGCCCCGGTGAGGAAGGCCCAGTCGCGCGCCGTGGCCGCCTGGCGATTCGCCAGATGCGCGACGTAGCCCGCCTGCGCTCCTGCGGCCTGCCGCGGCGTGTCCTTCGGGTTCATGCTCACGGTGAGGGCGGTGTAGTCCTTGCCGAGGGCGAGGCCGCTCTCCGAGAGGCCCTTCACCAGCCCCTTCTCGACCAGGCTGCAGAGCATCGGGCAGTCGAAGTAGACGAGCGAAAGGACGACGGGCTTGTCGCGCCCGAGGAATTCGTCGAGGCGGACGTGGTTCTCGAAGGCGTCGACGAAGCGGAGGTCGCCCGGGACGGGCTCGTTGAGCCGCTCCACCACGTCGACCTCGCTCACCCCCGCCGGGGGCGTCGGCGGCTTGATGGGAAACGCTGCGACCAGCGCTGCCAGCGCGTGCGCGATCACTGCTTCTTTCCCTTCTCGGCGACGTACTGCTCGATGGCCTTGTCGATGGGAACGTGGATGACGCCCTTGTCGCGGTCGACCCACCCGTAGCTCGAGAGCCGCTCGACTTCGCTGTTCCGGGTCCGCTCCGCGGCGCGAAGGGTCTCGAAGGGCGGCTGATCGACGATGCCGATCTCCGCCTTGCCGATCTCGGCTCCGGGGGCGATGGGGCCGGTGGGCTCGAGACGGACCCGCGTCTCCCGCCAGATGCGCGTCGACCAGCAGGTCGCGCCTCCGAACACGAGCAGCGAGAGGATGCCGATGAGCAGGACCTTGCCGGAGGCGACCCTTTCGTCGGCCTGGGCCTCGGGCGGAGGCAGGTGCTCGGTGGAATGGGAGGGCTCGTGGCTCATGGCTGCACGTACTGCAAGGAGTCCTCGAGGAACGGATCGCCGATGGGGACCGGGTAATGACCGCGCGCGCGCCAGAGGGCGAAGGCGACGGTCACACCGCCGATGCCGGCGAAGGAGGTGACGAGCGTCCAGTGGATGGTGAGCGGCACCAGCTGCCACTTGGTTCCGAGGGCGGCGAGCTCCGCGGTGGGCATCACCAGCCAGATCAGATCGACCCAGTGGATGAAGAGGAGCCAGCCGCAGAGGACCGAGAGCAACCCCGGGCGCAGCTTCAGGTCCCTCGAGAGCAGGAGGAAGAACGGCACGATGAAGTGGCCCACCGCGAGGAGCACTCCCACCGGCCGCCAGGCGCCGCGCGTGCGCACCAGCACCCACGGCACCTCGAGCGGGAGGTTCGCGTGCCACATCAGCATGTACTGCGAGAAGGCGATGTAGCCCCAGAAGGCAGTGAAGGCGAGGAGCAGCTTCCCGAGGTTGTGGAAGTGCGCCGGCGTCGTGTGGGCGCCAAACGAGCCGGGATCGTCGCGCGTGATCGTCACCACGATGGTGAGGATGGCGAGAGAGGCGAGGAAGAAGCCCGAGATGTAGTAGACGCCGAAGAGCGTCGAGTACCAGGTCGGGTTGAGCGACATGATCCAGTCGAAGGCCGCGAAGGTGACGGTGAAGCCGACCAGCGGCAGACCCGCCGATCCCCAGCGCCGCTGCAGCCGCGTCCAGCGGGACGCGCCGTCGATGTCCTGCGCCACCGAGTAGCGGAAGAGCAGCTCGGAAACCAGGAGCCAGACGGCGAAATAGACGACGGCGCGGATGATGAAGAAGGGGAAGTTCAGCCACCCGCTCTTGTGGTGGAGGTTCTCCAGGATCTCCTTCCCCAGCGAGGCGGGCGGATCGATCCAGACGAAGAGATGCTTCGCGAAGATGAGGATGGGGATGAAGAGCAATACAAAGACGGGCAGCGGCGAATGCATCACCTCGATGATCCTTCGGATCACCACGTGCCACCGCGCACGCGCCGCGTGGTTCGCCATGTTGAGGCCGAGCATCCCGAGTGCGAGGCCGAGGAAGTAGAGGAAGGCGACGAGGTAGCTCAGCATCGTCCGCTTGGCGTCGAAGGCCAATCCGACGGCGGTCAGGACGAGACCTACGGCCCCGACTCCCGCGGACCAGACCAGCGCGACGCGGCCGCCGCTGTAGCGGTCGAGCTCCTTCATCGCTTCGGCTCCTTCTGCAGCCGGTCCCGTTCCTGCGCGGGAGCGAGCGCGAGCGGCGCGTTCTGGCTGAGCTGCAATACGCGCAGGTACGCCACGACGGCCCAGCGCTCCTCGACGTCGAGCTGGGCGCTATACCCTGGCATGAGCCCGTACCCGTTCGAGACCACCTGGAAGTAGTGCCCGACCGCCATGCCGCGCCGCTCGTGGAGGTTGGGCGGGGGGCGCAAGGACATGTTGGCCGCGACCAGGCTGCGCCCGTCGCCCACCCTGCCGTGGCAAGTGGCGCAGTAGATGTCGAATCGCTTCTGGCCCTTGTGCACGAGGTCCGCCGTGACGGCGATGGGGATCTCCTCGACGTCCTTGCCGTTCACCTTCCCCTCGGCGAGGGCGGGATTTCCCACCGTCCTCTCGCGCGGGACCGTGCCGGCGGGCGGCTGGCGCATGGCGCGTCCGTCCTCGAAGAAGGCGTTGGCGGCGTAGGGCCTCCCGCGCGGCTGGCGCTCCATCGGATCGACGATGGTGGTGTCGCCGCAGGCGACGAGGAACAGACACGTGGCCAGAAGCGCGCGCATCACGCCGCCTCCTGCACGGTGCGGACGAGCCTCGCGCCGAGCTCGCGCAGCCGGTTCTCCACCGGCGCGGCGTCCTCGGCTTCGCCGAGATCCGCGGAGATCCAGAATGCGTCGAGCGAGGCGCTGCGGAACTCCTCCGCCTCGAATACCGGATGGTACGTGCGCGGCAATCCGAAGAAATAGAAGATCGATCCGAAGAAGATGGTGAGGACGCAGATGAGCACGCCCGATTCGAAGGTCACCGGGATGTTCGTCGGCCACGCGTGCGGCGGGCGGTTCGCCACGTTGAGCGGGAAGTCGACCGCGTTGCACCACCACTGCAGGATGTAGCCGCCCGCTGCGCCGGAGACGCCGGCGATGAGGGCGACGAGAGGAACCTTCGATCGCGGCAACCCGAGCGCCGACTCGATGCCGTGCACGGGGTAGGGCGAGAAAGCGTCGAGCCCCGAGCGCCCCGCGGTACGAAGCGCGCGTGCCGCCTCCACCATCTTCTCGGGGGTCTCGAACTCCGCGAGGACGAGGCGTCTCATGCCAGGGTCTCCCCTGCTTCCGTCTCGGTGATGGTGTCGATCTCCTGCGATTGCCAGGGAATCTTGTGCTCCTCGTGGGCCTTGTGGATCTCGTGCCGCAGCTCCTTCACCTCGCTCACCGCGACGGCGGGGAGGAACTTCAAGAAGAGCAGGAAGAGCAGGCCGAAGAAGCACATCGTGCCGCCGAGGAGGGAGAGGTCGACCCAGGTGGGGCTGTAGTGCGCCCAGGCCGAGGGAATGAAGTCCTTGTGCAGCGAATCGACGACGATGATGAAGCGCTCGCACCACATCCCCACGTTGACGAGGACGGCGGCGAACCACATCACGTAGACGTTCCTGCGCGGCCAGCGGAACCAGAAGATCTGCGGCAGGACGAAGTTGCAGAACACCATCAGCCAGAAGATCGGCGCGTAGGGATCGCCGAACGCGTCTTTCTGGTCGCCGATGAGGATGCTGCGACGGGTGGCGTACTGGAAGAAGTCGTAGCGATCGCTGGAGTACCAGGAGAGGAAGTGCTCCATCAGGTAGCCGTACCCGACGATGGAGCCGGTAACGAGCATGATCTTGCACATCGCCTCCAGGTGCCGGTACGTCACGACGTGCGTCAGCTTCATGAAGCGGCGCGCGGGGATCATCAGCGTCAGCACCATCGCGAACCCGCTGAAGACGGCGCCGGCGACGAAGTAGGGCGGGAAGATGGTCTCGTGCCAGCCGGGCACGATGGAGACGGCGAAGTCGTAGCTCACGATGGTGTGCACCGAGAGCACGAGCGGGGTGGCGAGGCCCGCGAGCAGCAGATAGGCGATCTTGTAGTGCTGCCAGTGACGCGCGCTGCCGCGCCAACCGAACGAGAAGATGCCGTAGATGCGCCGCTGCCAGCGACCGGTCGAGCTGTCGCGGAGCGAGGCGAGATCGGGGATGAGGCCGAGGTACCAGAAGAGCAGCGAGGTGGTGAAGTACGTGGAGACCGCGAAGACGTCCCACATCAGCGGGCTCTTGAACTGCGGCCAGATCTGGTTCGTCGACGGGTAGGGGAACAGCCAGTAGATGGCGAACCACGGCCGCCCCGTGTGCAGGACGGGGAAGATGGCCGCCTGCATGACGGCGAAGAGGGTCATTGCCTCGGCGAAGCGGTTGATGCTGGTCCGCCACTTCTGCTGGAAGAGGAGGAGGATGGCGCTGATCAGCGTTCCGGCGTGCCCGATTCCGATCCACCAGACGAAGTTGATGATGCCGAACGCCCAGGCGACCGGGATGTTGTTGCCCCAGACCCCGATGCCGCGTCCGATGGTGTAGGCGATGCAGAAGGTCAGCCAGCCCGTTCCCATCAGGCCGATGAGGACGAGGGCCATGAAGCCCTTGCCGGGCTTCCGCCAGACGTAGTCGTTGAGCGTCTTGTTGATGTTCCCGTCGTCCTGCTCGCCCTCGAGGAGGGGAAGCGGCTCGAGCTCCTGCCTCGCCGCCATGCGCGTCTCGACGGCGATCATCGGGAGGCGAGCTCCGGATTGGGGTTTCTGACGCGGGCGAGGTATGCGGTGCGCGGGCGCGTGCCGAGGTCGTTGAGGACGAAGTAGTGGCGGCCATCCGCATGCCAGCGCGAGACTTCCGACGACGGGTCGTTGAGGTTCCCGAAAGTCAGCGCGTGGGCGGGACACGCCTGCTGGCAGGCGGTCTGCAGATCGCCGTCGTGGATCCCCTTGCCCGCGACCCGCGTGTCGATCCGGGCGCGCTCGATGCGCTGGACGCAGTAGGTGCACTTCTCCATGACCCCGCGGCTGCGCACGGTGACGTCGGGGTTCATGCGGAGCTTGTCGACGTCGCCGAGATCGTACGTGTAGTTGAAGAAGTTGAAACGGCGGACTTTGTACGGACAGTTGTTGGAGCAGTATCGCGTCCCGATGCACCGGTTGTAGACCATCTCGTTCAAGCCTTCGTCGCTGTGCACCGTGGCGTTGACCGGACAGACGTACTCGCAAGGCGCGGTCTCGCAGTGCTGGCAGAACATCGGCTGCGGGAGGGCGCTCGGATTGTCGAGCTCGCCTTCGAAGTAGCGGTCGATGCGCAGCCAATGCATCTCGCGCGACTTGGCGACGTTCCCGCGGCCCACCACAGGCACGTTGTTCTCGGACTGGCAGGCGACCATGCACGCGGAGCATCCCGTACAGCGTCCGAGGTCGACGCCCATTCCCCATTTGTAGGTGAGCGGCTTGTAGTCCCACGGGGTGTGGATGGTGGCCATGGGCTCGCGCATCTTTTCGATGTCTTCCGTCTCGTGCTTCTCGATCTTCTCCTTCGTGGTCTCCAGCGCCAGCTCGCGGCCGTTGAGCGTCCAGTGCTCCTGCGTGATGGCGAGAGGGCGCTTGCGACCGGTGCGCGCGACGGTGAGGCCGCGCCCCGACCAGGGCGAGTCGCTGCGGCGAAGCGGGGCGACGTCGAAGCCCGTGGCCGAGGCGAGCTGCTCGGTCGCGCTCGTGCGGCCGTATCCCATCGCGACGCTGACGACTCCGTCGGCCTGTCCGGGGAGCACGTACACGGAGGCGTGCACGGGCGGGCCGCGCAGGCCGAGGTCGACGAGGTCGTGGGTCTCGACCCCCAGTTCCCTGGCGGTAGCGGGACTGATCAGGGCGGCGTTGTCCCAGGTGACCTTGGTGATCGGATCGGGCAGCTCCTGCAGCCAGGCGTTGTTCGCGAATCTGCCGTCCCAGACCTTTGAATCGGCGAAGATCTCGAGCTCGTACCCGGGCACCTCGTCCAGCCGCTCCTGCGCCACCGCGGCCGCGATGGCGTCTCCGCGCACCTGGGGACGCTCCGCTGTCGCGGGCGAAGAGCCCTTGATGAGGCCCGCCGAGATCCACTGGTCCCACATCCGATCGAAGTCGTTCGGTGAACGCTTGCGCCAGAAGTCGCGCAAGAGCGCGTACGGCGTCCGGTCTCCCTCGCCGATGAAGGCGGCGAGCACCTGCGCCTCGGCGATGCCGTTGAAGAGCGGCGAGATGAGCGGCTGGAGGAAGGTCGTGGTGCCGTCGTGGCCGCGTCCGTCGCCCCAGTCCTCGAGAGGATGGGTGGCGGGAAGGAACCAGGTGGATTTCGTTCCCGTCTCGTCGAGGTAGAGCCCGCGGTAGATCGAGTTCGGCACCGAGGCGAACGCTTCCCGCAGGTTGAGATCGAAAGGGGCCGTGTACACCGGGTTCCAGGCGGTGACGACGAGGGTGTCCACCTTCTTTGCGCGGATGTCCTCGGCGAGCGAGCGCAGGCCCTGGTAACCCGTTTCGGCGTCGACGAGGACGCTCTTCTGCTGGGCGGCGGCGTCGCTGCCGAGCGCGGCATTGATGGCATGTGCGAGCGCGTGCACGACGGGAGGCTGCCGGTGCCCGGGGACGACCACCGCACCCGACCCCGCTCGGGAGAGGTCCTTCGCCAGCGCATCGACGAACTTCTGCTGCTGCGCGTCGAGCTTCGCGCGCTGCGCGGCTCCGGAAAGTCCCGCCAGCGCTCCGCCGCGGTTCGACAGTCTCGCGGCCAGCGCGACCGCGATGCTCGGCATCTGCGAAGGCTTCACGCGCAGCCGGTGGTCGGCGCTCATCCCCGTTACCGTGAGCGTGCTCTCCACCGCATAGAGCCGGTTCATCTCCTTCGACGGATCGCGCTTGTCCGCGAAGGTGCGCATGTGCCGGAGATTCCCGGGCTGCGCGGAGAGCGGGTCGCCGCCCAGGGAGGCGATGACGGTGGCCCGGGAGAAGTCGTAGACGGTGTCGAACGGCTGTCCGAAGGCGAGACGCGCTCCCTTCTGCGCCTCCTCGTCCGGCAGGGCGGTGAAGGCCTGGAACTTCGCCGCCGGGAAATTCTTCGCGATCCGGTCGCGCAGATCGGCGAGCAACGGCGACGACGTCGGATGCAGGAGGAACCGCAGTCCGGCGCCACCGTCCTTCGCGCGAAGCGCCAGCGCCTTGTCGTGCTGCGCGGCGAGGAAGTCGCGATAGGAGCGAGGCACGCCCCCGTTCAGGATCACGCCGGCGCGCTGCGGATCGTAGAGCTGCAGGATGGAAGCCTGATCGAAGATGCCGGAGCTTCCCAGGCTGGAGGGGTGCTGCGGGTTCCCCTCCACCTTGGTGGGATGACCTTCGCTGGCGGTGACGAGCAGACCGGTCGCGAGGCCGTCGTACATCGAGGCCGTGGCGTAGTGCAGCGGCCGTCCGGGCAGCACCTCTTCGGGCTGCCGCGTGTAGGGCAGGATCTTCTCGTCCGGCTGCTTCAGGCATCCGGAGAGCGTGGCGAGGGCGGCCGAGGCGGAGAGGAGCTGCACCACCTCGCGGCGGGTGGGCGTCCACGGGTCGCCGGCCGGGAACTCGCCCTCCGGCGCGAGCGGACGGTTCCGCTCCTCGACGCTGCGCCACTGCGGGCGCGCGTCACCGGATGCTCCGGCCTGCGGCCTCCGCCCGTCGCAGGCGGAGCCCGCTCCTCCGTCCGCGATGGGGAGCGACTTCAGCGATGGCATGTGGTGCAGTTCGTCCGGGTGTGCACGTCGTACTCCTGCTTGAGGCGCGCGCCGAGGGCGAACTGCTCCTTGTCGCCGCCGGCCTTCCAGGTCATCGAGACCACTTCCTCGCGCGGCCGCAGGAACCTCTCCGGCTCGCGGTGGCAATCGAGGCACCAGCCCATGGTGAGTGGAGCCCACTTCTCGACGGCCGCCATCTGATCGATGCGGCCGTGGCAGGTGACGCAGCCGACGCCCTTCGCCACATGGATCGAGTGGTTGAAGTAGACGAAGTGAGGAAGCTTGTTGACCTTGTTCCAGACGATGGGCCGGTCGGCGAAGAAGCTCTCGCGCACCGGTGCGAGCTTGGGGCTCTTGTTCCATACCTGCGAATGGCAGTTGAGGCACACCGAGGTCGGCGGAATGCCGGCGAAGGGGCCCTTCTCCACCGTGAAATGGCAGTAGCGGCAGTCGATTCCCTCGTCGCCGACGTGATGGCGATGATCGAACTGCACCGGCTGGTCGATCGGGTCCTGCTGCTGCGTGTAGAGCGGGCTACGTACGTAGAGCATCGGGCCCGCGATCACGCCGCCGCCGAGCGCCAGCGCCAACGCGACGAGCGCGACGCGGAATGCGGTGTTCGTCCAGGGCTTGAAGAGCAGGCTCATGGTTCTTTGAGCTTATCGGTCGGACGAGCGGGCGAAGTACCGCTTGCCAGGCGACAACGCAAGCATTCGTCGTGCGACGGAGGCAGGGCGCGACGAGAGGTCGCGGTCGTCGCCGCCTTCCAGCGGCGCACCGGCGGACGGAAACCATGTCCGGGGGGTCAAGGCAAGCGAGCAGCCGCCGTCTGTCCGGCAGCGCGCAAAGTTCTCGATGTCTACGATCGAGTTGGAGGTCCTCGATGGCGCTCACGGTCGGCGACTACCTGGTGCAGCGGCTCTTGCAGTGGGGAACGAAGCGGCTCTTCGGCTACCCGGGAGACGGCATCAACGGGATCATGGCCGCCGTCGAGCGCGCGCAGGGCGAATTGCAATTCGTGCAGGCCCGTCACGAGGAGATGGCCGCCTTCATGGCCTGCGCCCACGCCAAGTTCACCGGCGAGGCGGGAGTCTGCATCGCGACCAGCGGCCCGGGCGCCATCCACCTCTTGAACGGCCTCTACGACGCGGCGATGGATCACCAGCCGGTGGTCGCAATCGTCGGGCAGGCGGCGACCCTGGCGATGGGCGGCGCCTACCAGCAGGAAGTCGATCTGCAGAGCCTCTTCAAGGACGTCGCCCACAATTACGTCACCACCGTGGTCGCTCCAGGCGCGATCCGCCACAGCATCGATCGCGCCATGCGCATCGCGCTCGACGAGCGCTGCGTCACCTGCGTCATCGTGCCCAAGGACATCCAGGAGGAGGAGGCGCCGGAGCAGGAGCCGCACAAGCACAACACCATCCATTCGAGCGCCGGGTACAGTTCTCCTCGCATCGTGCCCCGCGACGTCGATCTACGCCGCGCCGCCGAGGTGCTGAACGCGGGCGAGAAGGTGGCGATGCTGATCGGCGCGGGCGCCATGCGCGCCGCCGACGAAGTGGTGCACGTCGCCGACGTCCTCGGCGCGGGCGTCGCCAAGGCGCTGCTCGGAAAGGCCGTGCTCCCCGACGAATTGCCCTTCGTCACCGGCCCAATCGGCCTCCTCGGGAGCAAGCCGAGCTACGAGATGATGGTCGGCTGCGACACGCTCCTCATGGTCGGCTCATCGTTCCCCTATTCCGAATTCCTGCCCAAGGAAGGCCAGGCGCGCGGCGTCCAGATCGACATCAAGGGCCGGATGCTCGGCATCCGCTATCCGATGGAAGTGAACCTGGTCGGAGACAGCGCGGAGACCTTGCGCGCGCTCTTGCCGCACCTCAAGCGCAAGCAGGGCCGGTCGTGGCGGCAGAAGATCGAGCAGGAGGTGCGCGACTGGCGCAAGCTCATCGCGGAGCGTGCTGCCGTCGACGCGAAGCCCCTCAATCCCGCGTACGTGTTCCAGGAGCTGAACAAGCGGCTTCCCGAGCGCGCCATCTTCAGCGCCGATTCCGGATCGACGGCGACCTGGTACGCGCGCCATCTCGATTTCCGCAAGGGGATGATGGGCTCGCTCTCCGGCAACCTCGCCACCATGGGGCCCGCGCTCCCCTACGCGGTGGCGGCGAAGTTCGCGTATCCCGATCGGCCGGTGTTCGCGCTCGCTGGCGACGGCGCCATCCAGATGAACGGCATGAACGAGCTCATCACCGTCTCCAAGTACTGGAAGCAGTGGAAGGACCCGCGCTTCTACGTGCTCATCCTCAACAACCAGGACCTCAACATGGTCACCTGGGAGCTTCGCGCGCAGGCCGGGGAGCCGAAGTTCGAGGGGTCCCAGGAGCTCCCGGACATTCCCTACGCCCGCTACGCCGAGATGCTCGGACTGCGCGGCATTCGCGTCGATCGCAAGGAAGAGGTCGGCAAGGTGTGGGACGCCGCGCTGGCGTCGGACCGCCCCTGCGTCATCGAGGCGATGGTCGATCCCGAGTTCCCGATGATGCCCCCCCACGTGAGCTTCGAAGAGGCGAAGGCGTATGCGAAGTCGGTCCTCAAGGGCGACCCGAACGCGAAGCACATGGTGAAGGAGACCATCAAGACCGCGGTGGCGGGCGTCTTCGGCGGCAAGAAGGGAGAGGGCAAAGGGGAATAGAGTGGCCGCGATCGAGCACGTCGAGATCAGCGCCTACGTCGTCCCCACCGTCGCTCCCGAGTCGGACGGAACCGCGGAGTGGAGCAAGACCACGGTCGTCGTTGCCGAGCTTCGCTGCCGCGGCGAGACCGGGCTCGGGTACACCTACGCGGATACTGGAACGGCGCGCATCGCCCAAGACGTCCTCGCGCAGCACCTGATCGGGAAGGATCCGTACGACGTCCCGCGCCTGTTCGCGGCGATGGAGACCGCGGTGCGCAATCACGGCCGCGGTGGCGCCTGCGCCATGGCCATCTCGGCCATCGACGTCGCGGCCTGGGACCTGAAGGCGAAGCTCCTCGGCGTGCCGCTCTCGCGGCTGCTCGGCCGCGCGCGCGACGCGATCCCCGCCTACGGGAGCGGCGGATTCACCTCGCTCACCGTGAAGGAGCTGGAAGAGCAGCTCGGCGGGTGGGCCGACTCGGGCATGTCCTCCGTCAAGATGAAGGTGGGCCGGGATCCGGCCCGCGACCCGGAGCGGGTCCGCGCGGCGCGGAAGGCGATCGGACGCGCCGGGCTGTTCGTCGATGCCAACGGCGCCTACGACGTGAAGGAGGCGCTACGACTAGCAGGAGAGTTCGCCGAGCAGGGCGTGAGCTGGTTCGAGGAACCGGTCGTGCGCACGGACCTCGCGGGGTTGCGCCTCTTGCGAGAGCGCGCCGCGATGGAGATCGCGGGCGGCGAATACCGGCCCTTGCCATGCGCCACATCGAGTGGTTTTCCGACCACGCCCGGATCGAGGAGATCCTCTTCGAAGGCGCGCCCCGGCCCGAGCAGGGGATGCTGCGGCCCCAGCTCGATCGACCGGGACTCGGGCTCTCGCTCGCGCGCAAGGAGGCCGGGCGGTATCGCATTTCCACCAGCACGACTTAGTTTGAGCTCAAAGCAATGATCTCGCACGCCCTCGCTCTCGAAGCCGACCTGCGACGCCGCATCCGCGGCGAAGTGCGCTTCGATGACGGCAGCCGCGCCCTCTACGCGACGGACGCCTCCAACTACCGCCAGGTGCCAATCGGGGTGGTGGTGCCACGTACGCCGGAGGACGTCGTCGAAGCGGTCGCCGCCGCCCGCGAGCACGGCGCGCCGCTTACCATGCGCGGTGGCGGGACGAGCCTGGCGGGGCAGTGCTGCAACGTCGCCCTGATCGTCGATTCCTCGAAGTACCTGAACCGGGTGATCGAGCTCGATCCCGCGCGGCGGTTCGCGCGCGTGCAGCCGGGATGCGTGCTCGACGATCTGCGCGCCCGGGCGTACCCGCACGGCCTCACCTTCGCGCCCGACCCTTCGACCCATACCCACTGCACCCTCGGCGGGATGATCGGCAACAACTCTTGCGGCGTGCACTCGGTGATGGCGGGGAACACCAGCGACAACGTCGACGAGCTGGAGATCCTCCTCTACGACGGGACGCGCTTCACCGCCGGCGCGACCAGCGACGAGGAATTCGCTCGGATCGTCGCCGCGGGCGGCCGGCGCGGCGACATCTACCTGCGGCTCCGCGACCTGCGCGACCGGTACGCCGATGAGATCCGCGCCCGCTTCCCGAAGATTCCGCGCCGCGGATCGGGAATCGATCTCACCCAGCTCTTGCCGGAGAAAGGCTTCAACGTCGGGCGCGCGCTGGTCGGCACGGAGGGGACCTGCGCGGTGGTGCTCGAGGCGAAGGTCCGGCTCGTTCCCTGGCCGCCGTACCGGTCGCTGCTCGCCCTCGGCTATCCGGATGTCTACACGGCCTGCGACCACATCACCGAAGCGATGGAAGCGCGCCCCATCGGATGCGAGGGGATGGACGACGTCCTCGTCGGCGACATGGTCCGGATGCACATCCATCCCGAGGACACGAAGCTCCTGCCGGACGGGAAGGGATGGCTCCTCGTCGAGTTCGGCGGCGATAGCAAAGAGGAAGCCGACGAGAAAGCGAGGGCCCTCGTCGCCCGCATCGGCGGGAATCCTTCGCACAAGCTCTTCGACGAACCCGAGGAGGAGAAGAAACTGTGGAGGGTCCGGGAGGCGGGTCTCGGCGCGACCGCCCGCCTCGCCGACGGCACCGAGACATGGGAGGGCTGGGAGGACTCCTCGGTGCCGCCCGAGCGGCTCGGGAGGTATCTGCGCGACCTGCGGGCGCTCCTCGACCGCTTCGGCTACCAGTGCGCGCTCTACGGCCACTTCGGCCAGGGATGCGTGCACACGCGGATCGAGTTCGGCCTCACCAGCGCGGAAGGGATCGCGAAGTACCGCGCTTTCGTCGAGGAGGCTGCGCGTCTCGTGGCTCGCCACGGCGGATCGATCTCGGGCGAGCACGGCGACGGTCAGAGCAAGGCGGAACTACTCCCCATCATGTACGGAGAGCGCCTCGTCCACGCTTTCGAGGAGTTCAAGGCGATCTTCGATCCCGGCTGGAAGATGAATCCGGGGAAGATGGTCCGCGCTCATCGCCTCGACGAGAACCTCCGGCTCGGCGCGGCGTACCGGCCGCCAGAGCCGGAAACCCGCTTCTCCTTCGCCGGCGACGGTTTCAGCTTCGCCAAGGCGACCCGGCGCTGCGTGGGGATCGGCGAGTGCCGCAAGGAGCACGGCGGCACGATGTGCCCGAGCTATCGCGTGACCCGTGAAGAGAAGCATTCCACCCGGGGCCGGGCGCACCTCCTTTTCGAGATGCTGGAAGGCTCTCCGCTGCGCCGCGGATGGAAGGACGAGGCAGTGAAGGAGGCCCTCGATCTCTGCCTCGCCTGCAAGGGCTGCAAGGGCGAATGCCCCGTCAACGTGGACATGGCCACGTACAAGGCCGAGTTCCTCTCGCACCATTATCGCGGCCGGCTGCGCCCGCGGAGCGCCTACGCGATGGGGCTCATCCACTGGTGGGCGCGCATCGCCTCCCGCGCGCCGCGCCTCGCCAACTTCGTCTCGCACGCGCCGGGATTGTCCGCCGGATTCAAGTGGCTGGGAGGAGTCGCGCCGCGCCGGAGCGTCCCGCGCTTCGCGCCGGAAACCTTCCGCAGATGGTTCGAGAGCCGTGACGCCGCCGGGGAGGATGCGGGCAGGCCTCGCATCCTTCTCTGGGCGGATACCTTCAACAACTACTTCCACCCGGAGGTGGCCAGGGAGGCGGTCGCGGTTCTCGAGCATCTCGGGTACGCCGTCCGCATCCAGGCCGAGCGGCTCTGCTGCGGACGTCCCCTCTATGACTACGGCATGCTCGATCTCGCCAAGCGCAAGCTGCGCCAGATCCTCCGCGCGCTTCGCGAGGAGCTTTCTCGCGGGACGCTCGTCGTCGTCCTCGAGCCGTCCTGCGCCGCGACCTTCCGCGACGAGCTACCGGGCCTCTTCCCGCACGACGAGGACGCCAAGCGGCTCGCCGCGCAGACGCGCACCTTCGCCGAGCTTCTCGCGGAGCGCGATCCGCGCGCGATTCCCGCCCTGGGCGCCCGCGCGCTGGTCCACGGACATTGCCACGACAAGTCGATCCTCGGATTCGCCAAGGAGAAAGAGGTGCTCGAGCGCCTCGGCGTCGACGCGGAAGTAGTGGACTCGGGCTGCTGCGGGATGGCGGGATCGTTCGGCTTCGAGAGCGACAAGTACGACATCTCGATGGCCATCGGCGAGGACAAGCTCCTTCCCGCGGTGCGGAAGATGCGCGACGACACCCTGCTCGTCGCGGATGGGTTCTCCTGCCGCGAGCAGGTCGAGCAGGCGACGGGACGCGCGAGCGTGCATCTCGCTCAGGTCGCCGGAATGGCGATCCGGAAGGCGGGAGCGCTCCCGGAATCGGTCCCCCGCAGGCTCCGTCCGCGCATTCCGCGCGCGGTCCTCGCCGCCGCCGCCGTCGCCTGTCTTGCTTTCGTCGCGATCGGCCGGGTCCGGGCGGCCTGAGGCCGGTTCGACTATTCTCCGTCGATGTCCGGTGCCGTTCTGCTGAGTGCGACGATCGTCCTTCGGGGCGCGACGCTGCTCGACATGACCGGCGCTTCCCCGCACCGCGCCGACGTCGTGATCGAAGGTGAGCGGATCGCGGCCGTCGTTTCGCCGGGCGCAGGAAAGGGCGATCGCACCGTCGACCTGACCGGCAAGTTCCTGCTGCCGGGATTCGCGGACCTGCACGCACACGTGCTCCTCCATCCGACCGATGCGAAGGGGCACCTCGCGGCGAAGCCGGATCGCGCGCTCACCCTGCTCACGCTCAAGCTCCTCCTCGCCCATGGTGTGACCAGCGTGCGCGATCCCGGAGCGGAAACGGAAGCCGCCGTCGCGCTGCGCAAGTCGCTCGCGGCGGGAACGATCGCGGGACCGCGGTTGTGGACCTGCGGGCGGATCCTCGATACCGGAACGGTCGATTCCGAGCCGTTCGTGCGTGTGGAAACGGCGGAAGGGGCGCGCGCCGAGGTCCGCAAGCAGGCGGACGCCGGCGTCGATTGCATCAAGGCGTACGCAGGCATCGGCCCGGAGCTCCTGCGCGCGATCCTGGACGAGGCGCATGGCCGGCACCTCCCGGTGTTCGGGCATCTGCATGCCACCACCTGGAGGGAGGCCGTCGATCTCGGGATCGACGGCATCGAGCACGCCGCTCCCTGGACACAGGATCTCGTGCCGCGCGACCTGAACGGCGATCTCTTCGGGCGGGTCGAATGGCTGGAGCGCCTCGATCTCGGCGACTTTCCCGTCGAGGCGCTGGTCGCCACGCTCGCGCGCCGCCGCGTGCCGGTCGATCTCACGCTCATCGCCATGCACACCAAGCTCTTCGGCGACTCGGACCGCTGGCAGCGCAATCCGGATCTCTTGCTCTTGCCCGCGACCCTGGTGAAGGGATTTCGTGCCGGCGCCTTCACGCGCGGATGGACGGAGGCGCAGTACGTCCGCGCGCACGCGGCCTGGCCGAAGCTCCTCGACTGGGTGCGCATGCTCTACGAGGGCGGCGTGCTCCTCACCACCGGCACCGATACGCCGACGCCCTGGATCGTGCCGGGTGCGAGCCTTCACGACGAGATGCTCCTGCTCGAGGAGGCGGGCATCCCTCGGGCCGAGGTGCTCCGCATCGCCACACGCAACGCGGCCATCGCCCTGCACCGCGAAGCGGAGCAGGGGACGGTCGAGCGCGGAAAGCTAGCGGACCTGGTGGTGCTCTCTGCCGATCCGCTCGCCGATCTACACAATACCCGCCGAATCGAGATGGTGATCCAGCGGGGGCGGATCCTTCCCGCGCGCTGATAGACTGGGCGCGTGCGCATCGCCGTGACGGGCAGTCATAGGACGGGAAAGTCCACCCTCATTGCCGACCTCGTGGAGATGCTTCCGGGTTTCGCCGCGGTGCCGGAACCGTACGAGCTCCTCGAAGAAGAAGGCTGGGAATCCGGCGAGACGCCAACCCTGGAGGACTATGAGCGGCAACTCGCGCGTTCGCTGGATCTTCTCGCCGACGATCGGCAAGACGCGATCTTCGAACGGTGCCCGCTCGACTTCGTCGGCTACGCGCTCTGTTGCCCGGACGGGGAGTCGTTCGATGCGCAGGACTGGCTCCCTCGCATCCGGCCCGCAATGGCGAGCCTGTCCCTGGTCGTATTCGTCCCGGTCGAGGACCCGGACCGCATCGCGCTCCCGCCGTCCGAGGATCGGGGCTTCCGGCTCCTGGTCGACGAGAGGCTCCGGGAGATCGTGCGGGACGACTCCTTCGGGCTCGACCTGGAAGTCGTGGAGGTCTCGGGAAGCCGCCGGCGCCGGGCCGACACGGTGATCGCGAGGATTCGCGATGCGCGGGCTAGCCCAGGGGCTTCCCGCCGGTGACGCCGAGCACCTCGCCGTTCACGTAGCGCGACTCGTCGTTGGCGAGGAATACGTACGCCGGCGCCAGCTCCGCCGGTTGCGCGGGACGCTCCATCGGATAGTTCTCGCCGAACTTCTCGTTCTTCTTCGCGTCGAAGGACTGGACGACGAGCGGCGTCCAGACCGGACCGGGCGCGACGCAATTGACGCGGATGCCGCGCTCGATGAGCGACTGGGCGAGTCCCTTGGTGAAGTTGACGATGGCGCCTTTGGTGGTGGCGTAATCGAGGATTCCCGGGTTCGGGTGGTAGGCCTGGACCGAGGCGGTGTTGACGATCACCGACCCCTTCTTCATGTGCGGCAGGGCGTGACGCACGAGATGGAACATGGCGAGGATGTTCACGCGGAAGGTCTTCTCCACCCGCTCCGCATCGAGCTCCTCGAACTTCTTCACGCTCTTGCCCTGGTAGGCGGCGTTGTTGACGAGGATGTCGATGCGCCCGAATTCGCGGGCCGCCTTCTCCGCCAGCGCCTTGCACGCGCCATCGGAATCGAGATCCCCGGGCGCGAGCAGGGCGCGGCGCCCCGCCGACTCGACCGCGAGCCTGGTCACGTTCGCGTCCTCGTGCTCCGAGAGATAGGCGATGACGACGTCGGCGCCTTCGCGCGCGAAGGCCAGCGCCACCGCGCGGCCGATCCCGCTGTCCGCGCCGGTGACGAGGGCTACCTTGTCCTTCAGCCGGCCGAGCCCGCGATACGACGATTCCCCGTAATCCGGGCGGGGATCCATCTTGCGCTCCTCGCCGGGAAACTCCTGGGTCTGCGGCGGAAATGGCGGCTTTGGTCCCTTCTCTTTAGGGTCGGCCATACCCGCACGATGTGCAGGCCTCAGGGGACTGGCATCCCTACATCGCGCGAGTGTGGGTCCGGGCCTGCGGCGTGCGGGCTGGTACGGATGCGGCGGCGGCGGGCTTCGGGGCGCGAATCGTGCCGGAAAAAGCCGCCATGTCGACCAGCGCCGCGATCACCATCGTCGCCCAGAGAGCGGCGAGGACGTACGGGAACCATCCTGTGCGGTAACGCATTGCCCTGTGCCTCCATCCTGGCAAGGAGGAGTACGGGGCGCGCTCTGGTCGAATTTCAGCGGGTGCCGGTGGCGGCCGCCGCGGCGCCGGCAGCAATCTGGCGCACCGCGGGCCACATCGCATCCGCCCAGGCGTCGTAGCCCGCCGCACTGGGATGGAAGCCGTCGGCGCAGAAGAGGCCCGGCGTGCCGAACAGACGGCGGCTTGCCGCGAACATGTCGACATGCGCGAAGTGGTGCCGGGCGGCGGTCGCCTGTCGGCCGGACTCCGCTTCGCCCGGGGGAGCTGGGCCTCGAGCACGTCCGCCGTGGTCGCGCCGCTCTGCGCGAGCATCACCAGGCGAGCGCCTGGATGAACGCCCGCAAGCCGGCGGAGCAGCCGCTGCGGATACCCGCCTCCCGACTCGGCGCCCACTCCGACTCCTGTCGAGTCGCCGAGGGAGAGCACGGTGTAGCCATGTGGTTGGGTCACGTCGGCAAGGTAACCCGCCTGCGGCGAGAGTGCCGCCGGCGGGTCCCCGTTCACTGCGGGCTCAAATCGCCAGTGCCCCGGTGCGGATCAGGTACGCGAGCTGCGTGCGCTGATCCTTGTCGAGGATGGCGTGGATGCGCGCCAGCGCCTTCAAGACCGCATCGCGCAGCCGCTGGGCGCTCTTGACGCGGAGCTCGCCTGCCTCGGCGGCCTTCTCGGCCGAGAACTGGTCGAGGCCCACCGAATCGGCCAACGCCGAGGTCACCCGCCGCTCGTCGACGGCCGCCTGGGCGCGCTCGGTCTTGAGCTCGTCCAGGATCTTTGCCAGCTCGGAGACCTGGTCCTCGCTGAGGTTCAGCTTGAAGGCGAGGAACCGGAGCGGCCGGCGCACGCCGAAGGCGCCGCCACCACCGCCGAAGTCACCGCCGCCGAATCCGAACTCGAACCCTGCCGGGCCTTCGCCGCCCGCGCGCGGACCGCAAGACCCGTGCCCGCGACCGCGGGCCTGCTTCCACCACCACATCATGCCTGGGTGCATCGTTCTTCCTCCTCGCCGGGGCAGCAGCGCTCCCGGCGGGTTCATGCGCGTGGGCGAGATGCCTCACGCGTCCGGTGAACGTAACGTCCGCGCGGCGAGCGTCAAGGAGGAGCGGGCTTTGCCTGCGACGGGCGGAGCGCGAATGCGCGGAGCACTAACGGCGCGATGCGTCAGGACGCGGCGAGAGGATGCGCGTGAGCATGTCTGGTTTCGACCCGTCGCGCTCGAGGCGTGGGTAGCGCAACCCGCCTTTGTATTCGAGCACGTGCGTCGAATATGTCTCGGCGTTCTCGACCAATAGCTCGAGCTTGCCTCCGCGCGCGGTCTCCGCCACGGCGGTGCGCAGCCGATCCCCGGTAGCCTTGCGTCCGTTCACCGCGGCGAGCCTCGTGCCCGGTGGGACACCGGCCTTGTCCGCTGGGCTCCCCGGCACGACGTCGAGGATCAGCACGCGCTCCTCGTCGGTCGCGACGATTCCCGCCGAGGCCTTGAGGTCGACGAGCTTGCGCGCCTTCTCGAACGATTTGTGGAACTCGGGCTCCTCGGGACCGTAGTGGCCTCGCGGATCATGGTGTCCGCCTCGAGCCAGAGGAGATCGCCCTCCAGGTAGAAGTCGACGTCCCGCCGCCACGCGTCCCAGTCGTCGCGCGCGCCGTAGAGGACCTGCGCGGCCACCGCGGTGTCGGCGAGCGGCCGCCACTGGCGTCCACGGTGCGCCCACATCATGTCGGCGGAGAAAGCGAAAGCGCCGCGAGACTGGTCCGGCGTGAACAGGCCGCTGCGAGCGGCGAGGACGTTTCCCAGATAGTTGGTGAGCCCCTCGTAGACCCAGAGGAGATCGCCGCGCATCGGCTTCTGGTAGTCGCCGGTGGCGAGCCCCTGCGGGCGGCGGTACTTGCCGTTCCAGGAGTGGGTGAACTCGTGCGGCAAGAGGCCGGCGAGGCGCGAGAGGCGCAGGTCGGGATCGAGGAGCACCCGCTCCGGTACGCGATCGTCGCTCGACTCGTGGTGCTCGAGGCCGAAGTGCGCAAGGTCGTCGGAGAGCGTGAGGAGGAAGCGATAGGAGCGGTAGTGATGGGCGCCGAAGAGGAGCTGGGCCTGGGCGACGAGCGCGTCCCATTGCGATTTGAGCTGCGGCTCGACGTGGAGCAGGTCCTCGGACTCGCCCGCCAGCTCCACGAAGTGGGGCGCGCCGCCCGGCGGCCCGATGGGAATCTCGTGCAGGAATTCGCCGGCGAGGACCGGAGAATCGACCAGCTCCTCGAGCGACACGGGAGCGAACGAGATCAGGTCGCCGCCACCCTGGCTTCGTAGCGGCGTCCCGAACTTCCAGCGGGCGGGAAGCCGCAGCGAGGCGGAGACGCGCATCCGCGCCGGGGCCGCCTCCTCGGGCTGGAGCAACACCTGGTTCCAGGAGAGCACCGCGACATGGGCGCTGGCGGAGGCCCCTCCGGAGAATCCGCGCGTCTCGGGCGGCGGCGAGATGAAGTCGAGCTGCGCCTCGATCTCGTTCGCTCCCTGCGGCACGTCCACCAGGATCCGGAACATGTCGTCGGAGTCGCGATGCCAGGACAGGCGCTTTCCCGAGGCGGTAAAGACGAGGCCGGCGACGTCGCCGATGGGGCCGTTCGGTCCGTGCTCGCCCGGGATCCACTTCGGATAGCGCAGCGCGAACTGGCCGGGGCGCGCGGCGATCCGCATGCGAGAGTGGAAGATGCGGCGCGGCGCCTCCCGTAGATCGACCTGCAACGACATCTCGCTCGGGCCGGGTGACGGACCTCCCTGGGCGAGCAGGCCGCAGGGCCACGAGAGGAGCACCAGGGCGATCGCCGAGCTGCGCATGTACTACCTCCTTTGCGCGCCGCACCGTATGCGGAGTCGCCCGCCGTGCAAAGCGAAGCGTGTATGCTCCGCGCCGCGAGCCCCCATGGCGACACTGCACGACATCCTCGAACGCGCCCGCGCGTCACAACAGCGAATCCCACCCGGCGAGTCGGCCTGGCTCCTCGCCGCCGCCGTCCGCATCGCGGCGGTGCGCAACGCCACGCTGCGCCCGCGCCTGGTCCAGCTCGATGCCGGCGGGAACATGTCGGTCCTGCCGTTTTCCGAATCGCAGGCCGAAGAGGAAGCCCGGTTTCTCGCTCCGGAGATGCTCGGTCCCGGCGCTCCCGCCAAGGACGAGCCTCGCGTGCAGGTCTACGCCGCCGGCGCCCTCGGCTACGAGCTACTCACCGGGCAGCCGCCGCCGGATCCGCGCGCCGGACCGGGGCGTGAGCTGACCGGACCGATCGGAGACGTCCTCCGCCTGGCGATGGCCAAGGACCGGCGCGAGCGATTCGCGAATCTCGAAGAGCTGCGCCAGGCGATCGACGGCGTCCAGCGCCAGGTGGGCGCCGACAAGGAGCGGCTGGCCTTCGCGGCGCTCGCCGCGCGCAGCGAGAAATGGACCAGCGTCGGCGATCTCGATCGCGCCGCCATCGGCAAGCTCATCGAGCAGGTGGCGCAACTGGGCCGGCAGATGGAAGCGGTGCGCAGCGGGATGGCCGAGGTGCAGCGCGAGCAGGGCGAGGTGGACGCGCGCGTCGCCGCCCTCGACTCCCGCGTGTCGGCGGCGGACACCGCTCCGGTGCAGGGCGGCTCGGCGCAGGCCTCGCGGGCGTTGCTGGTCGGAGCGCTGGTCGGCGGCATCGCGGGCGCGATCATTGCCATCGTGGCCCTGGCGGTTTTCTCGCACGCCACGGTGAGTCCGGGCCCCGCCCCGAGCGCGCAGACCAACGCCCGGTAGGATTTCACGCTCAATCGAATCGCCGCGCGAACGACTGGGCGAACTGAGGACCCTTGGCCTCATCCTCGTGCTTGAAGAAGGCGGTCACGTCCTGCGTGAACCCCGCGTCGCGCACCCAGGCCGCCCACGAGTCGAGATCTCGCTTCGAGTAGTCGAGCCGCCGAAGGCGGAGATATCCGAATGGCGCGGTGCGGATCCGCGGCGTCGCGAGGTCGTCGGTATCGGCTACGCACACCGCGGCGCCCGCGCTTTCCAACGCCCGGAAGGTCGCGTCCGCGAACCAGCTCTCGTGGCGGAACTCGAAGGCGGCGGAAACGTCGCGAGGAAGCTGCGCGAGAAAATCCGCGAAGAGGGCGTCGTCGCGCTTCAGATTCGGAGGCAATTGGTAGAGCACCGGTCCGAGCTTCGGGCCGAGCGCCCGCGCTGCTTCGTTGAAGGAGGCGACCATCTCGGAGGTCCCGCGGAGCCGGGCGTGATGCGTGATGCGCTGCCAGGCCTTGAGAGCGAAGCGAAATCCGTCCGGTACCCGGGCCGCCCAGCCGCGAGTTGCCTTCTCGGTCGGGATGCGACGGAAGGTGTAGTTGATCTCGACCGCTCCGAATCTGGACGCGTAGTAGGAGAGCATCTTCGCCTTCGGCAGGTCCTCCGGATAGAAGCGCCCCCGCCACGGCTCGTAGTCGTACCCGCTCGTCCCGCACAGAACCCGCATCAACCCTCGCCGGTGAGGGCGCGATAGGTGCGCAGATGCCGGAGCGCGGGCGCGCCCTGGCCGAGGTGCTCGTAGATCCGCGAAAGGTTGTAGTGCGCGTCCGCGCAGGGCGGATCGCCCACGACGGCGAGCTGGTACGCGGAGATCGCCTCGGCCCGGCGCCCCAGATCCTCGAGCGCGACGCCGAGGTTGAACGCCGCCGTCGAATCGTTCGCCCGCTTGGCGAGGGCCTGCCGGTAATGCTCGGCGGCGGTCGCCGCGTCGCCGGCTTCGTGCATCAGCCGCCCGAGGTTCACGTGAGCGTCGGCATGCGCGGGATCGAGCTCCAGCGCCTTGGCGTAGGCTTCCGCAGCCGCCTCGGGGTCGGCCTCCTCGAGATCGCAGCCGCGCTCGAAGAAGTCGTCGGCGCTGGCGCTCGCCGCCTTGCGCGCGAGGGGCGCGATCCGGCGCGCCAGTTCCGCGGTGCCGAAGTCGAAAAGGACCTGCCCGTCCTCCGGGCTCCAGCGCCGCGCGCCGTCGCCGACCACGATGCGGTCGCCCTCGGCGCGGATGTGCACGTCGCGGAGCGTCCGTCCTTCGGGGAGCTGTGCTCGCAGGCGTGCCAGGGCGCGCTTCACCCGCCGCGAAGGGATCCGTGCCGCGACCAGGCCTTTGGCGGCCCGGAGCAGGACCAGATCGGAAAAGGAGAAGCGCATCTCTCCGCGCGCGCTGCGGGAGGGGTCGAGGAAGCCGGCGCGGACGTACGACCGGACCTGCCCGACCGAGAGACCCAGCATGCGGGCGACCTCGCTCGCGCCGTACCCCATCATCGGGGCCGAGGTTCGCACGGCGAGGCTACTTGCGGGAAGCCTTCGGAGCGGCCTTTTCCGCGCGCTGAACGCGCTTGGCGGGCTTGCGTCCTTCGTCGGCCGCGGGCTCTTCGCTGTCCGCAGCTTCCGCGGGCGCCGCCTTTCCGGAGCGCGCCGCCAACGACGCCTTGAGCGCCTCCATCAGGTCGATGACCTGGGTCTGGGGCGCGGGCGCCTCGGAGACCTCGATCTGCTGGCCTTCGACCTTGCGCTGGATCTGCTCCTGGATCCGCTTCTTGACGTCGTCCTCGTACTTCCTGGGCTGGAACTCGTCGGTGGTGATCTGGCCGATGATCTGCTTGGCGAGCTCGAGCTCCTGCGGCTTCACGTCCGCGCCGGGCTCGAAGCCGACCTCGCTGAAGGGCCGAATCTCGTCGGCGTACATGAGCTGCTGCATGACGAGGCCGCCGCCCTCGATGGGCCGGAGCTGCACGAGATACT
>VBKL01000003.1 GCA_005879805.1 Deltaproteobacteria bacterium
CTCTTCGTCCCCGCCGATCGCGGCTCGCTCCTCGATCGCAACGGCAAGACGCTGGTCGACAACCGCCCCTCCTTCGACGTGTACATGACGCCGGCCTACTGCAAGGGCCGGGAGAAAGAGGAGGTGATGACCAAGCTCGCGGTCTACCTCCAGATGACTCCCGAGGACGTCGAGCAGATGCGGCTCTCGTACCAGAAGTCGTGGGTCAAGGACCGCCTCGAGCGCTTCAAGCCGTTCCTGGTCGAGGTCGACATCCCGCGCGACCAGGTGGACGTGCTGGAAGCCCACCACAGCGAGCTGACCTGCGTCGACCTCATCCCCACGCCGCACCGCAACTACCGGGTGGGCCCGTCGCTCGGCCACGTCATCGGCTACATGAGCGAGGTCATGCCCGACGAGATCGACTCGAGCCAGAACGACGAGGACGATTACAGCTACCGCCGCGGCCAGTCGATCGGGCGAGGCGGCCTCGAGCGCCGCTGGGAGCGCGAGCTGCGCGGCAAGGACGGCAAGGAGAACATCGCCGTCGACGCCAAGGGCCGGCACCTGGGCAAGGAGATCGACGAGCTTCTCATCCCCGAGGGGGAGCGGAAGATCGACGCCACGCCGGGCAACAACCTCGTGCTCTCCATCGACGCGCGCCTGCAGGAAGCGGCCGACACTGCCTTCCCCGGCCGCGCCGGCGCGGTGGTGGTGATGGAGGCGAAGACCGGCTTCATCCGCGCCCTCGTCTCGCGCCCCTCGTTCGACCCGAACAAGATGTCGATGCGAATCAGCCGCACCGAGCTCGCCAAGCTCACCGGCGATCCGTTGAAGCCGATGCTCAACCGGGTGATGACCGAGAACTACCACCCCGGATCCACCTTCAAGGTGGTCACCTCGCTCGCCGCGCTGGAGAAGGGCGTCATCGGCACGCAGACGACTACCTTCTGCGGCGGCGGCTACACCATGGGCAACCACCGCTGGCGCTGCGACAAGCCGACCGGCCACGGCGCGCTCACGGTGAAGTCCGCGCTGCAGTACTCCTGCGACGTCTTCTACTATTCGGCCGGCGATCGGGCGGGCATCGACGCCCTCTCCGACATGGCCCACCGGCTCGGCTACGGCCAGCCTACCGGCCTCGACCTGGGCCGCGAGATCAGCGGAATCATCCCCAACTCGTCGACCATCAACCCCGCCACCGGCTCGCTCCGCGCCCACGCCATCAACGCCTCGATTGGCCAGGGCGAGATCAACGTGACCCCCCTGCAGCAAGCGGTCGCCTACGCCGCCATCGCCAACGGCGGGACGGTGTGGAAGCCGCAGATCATCCAGCGCATCGAGTCGCCGGACGGCAAGGTGCTGAAAGAGTTCAAGCCCGAGCCGGACGTGAACAACGGGCGCGAGGGCAAGCTCGGCGTGAAGCCGGAGTACCTCGCCGCCGTCCGGGCGGGCCTCACCGCCGTCGTCAACGAGCCGGGCGGCACCGCGTATCGCTCGCGGTTGCCCGACATTCGATTTGCCGGCAAGACCGGAACCGCGCAGGTGGTCAAGCTCGGCCAGAAGCAGAACCTCAAGACCGACGCGCAGCAGTACTTTTCGCGCGACCATGCCTGGTTCGCGTCCTTTGCTCCCGCGGAGGACCCCGAGATCGTGGTCATCGTGCTGAACGAGCACGGCGGATGGGGCGCGGAAGCAGCCGCTCCGGTCGCCTCGAAGATCATCAAGGCCTGGTCGGACATCAAGAAGCAGGACGACACGAAGAGCATGGCTCGGGCGGAGCAGTAACGATGTCGATGGCGACGGAGAAGAAGCTCGATCACCTCAACTGGCCCTTGGCCCTTTGCACGGCGATCATCTGCGCCCTCGGCGTGTGGAACCTGGCCTCCGCGACCAAGTCACTACCCGATCCGCTCTGGGCGAAGCAGGCCGTGATGATGGGCCTGGGCGTCGTCGCCATCGGGATCTTCCTCTTCGTCGATTATCGCTGGCTGCAGACCCTCGCCTGGCCCGGCTACTTCGCCGCCCTTGCGCTCCTCGCCGGCGTCGCCTTCAAGGGCAAGAAGGTGCTCGGCGCGCGGCGCTGGCTCCAGGTCGGCCCGATGCAATTGCAGCCCAGCGAGTTCGTCAAGCTCGCCGTCATCGTGCTCATGGCCCGCTACTTCAGCCGCGACGAGACGGGAGCGCGGAAAGGGCAGTACGGCCTCATCGATCTGTGGCGGCCGTTCTTGCTCATCCTGCTGCCGGTCGCGCTGGTCATGAAGCAGCCCGACCTGGGCACCGCGCTCGTCACCTTTTTCATCGCCTTCACCATGGTGATGTTCGCGAAGGTGCGCTGGCGCGACCTCGCCATCCTGGCGGTGTCGGGTGTCGCCGGGTCGGTCTTCGCCTGGAAGCGCGTCCTCAAGCCGTACCAGAAGGACCGCGTGCTGACGTTCCTCGATCCGGCGGCCTACGCCAAGGGCGCCGGCTACCACGCCATCCAGTCGGTCATCGCGGTCGGCTCGGGACAGTGGGGCGGCAAGGGCTGGGGCGAAGGAACGCAGAACCAGCTTTCCTTCCTGCCCGAGCAGCAC
>VBKL01000004.1 GCA_005879805.1 Deltaproteobacteria bacterium
GGTCTTCTGCTTGTCGCCGAGCGACCACTTGAAGGAGACGTTGTTCGGCGCTTCGTTGTGGAGCTGCGGGGCGCCGGCCTGCGCGGCTTTGATTCCTTCGACCACCGCGGGGAGCGGCTCGTAGTCGACCTCGACCAGGTCCGCGGCGTCGCGCGCGAGGTAGGGCGTCTCGGCGATGACCACCGCCACGGCGTCGCCCATGTAGCGCGCCTTGTCGACCGCCAGCACGTTGTAGGGCGGGATCTTGATGTCCGGGAGGAGCCAGCCGACGGGGAGCGGCTTCACGCCGCCCGCCACCAGGTCCTTGCCGGTGTAGACGGCGACGACGCCCTTGGAGTTCCGCGCGGCCGTCGTGTCGATGCTCTTGATGCGCGCGTGCGCGTGCGGGCTGCGCACGAAGGCCGCGTGGGTGGTGCCGGGCAGCTTCACGTCGTCGACGTAGGTGCCCTTGCCGGTGATGAGGCGCGGATCCTCGCGGCGCTTGATGCTCTGTCCGAAAAGCTGTGGCTGCGTTGCCATGGCTAGTTCCCCCTCGCCGCGGGCAGCTTCTCGGCGGCCTCTTGCACCGCCTTGACGATGTTGTGGTAGCCGGTGCAGCGGCAGATGTTGCCCTCGAGGCCGTGACGGATCTCCTCCTCGGTGGGCTTAGGGTTCTTGTCGAGCAGCGCGCAGGTGGTGATGATCATCCCCGGCGTGCAGAAGCCGCACTGCAGGCCGTGCTTGTCCCAGAACGCCTGCTGGACGGGATGTAGCTTCCCGGCCTGGGCGATGCCCTCGATGGTGGTGACCTTGCGCCCCTCGAGCTGCACGGCGAAGAGCGTGCAACTCTTGGTGGCCTCGCCGTCGACGAGGACGGTGCAGGCTCCGCACTGACTCGTGTCGCAGCCGACGTGCGTCCCGGTCAGTCCGAGGACGTCGCGCAGGAAGTGGACGAAGAGGAGCCTCGGCTCCACCTCGCGAGTGAAGTCGACGCCGTTGACGTTGATGCTGACGGTGCCCATGGCGCTTCCTCCCGGACCCTCCGGGGTCCCCGAAGACGCGAGCGAAGTACGCTGTGCGATCGGGATCCGCTAGCACCGAGGGGGTTGGGCGGTCAACACCGCGATCGGCGATGGTCGGAACGGGCGCGCTGCAAGCTTGTCGCGCCCTGCGAAGCGCAACTTGAAAGGGGAACAATTCATCCCTAGCGGTTGCGCAGCATCTCTCCCTCAACTCGTCGTCGAGACGGCTCATCGCACGGTACGCCGACGAGGGATCCGTCGATGAGTGGATCGCGCGCGCGGAGCAGATGCCCTGCATCACGCTCCGGCGCGAGCTCACGAAGATCGAGGAAGCGCAGGTGTGCGCGCGCGGCGAATTCGACGTGTGGGCGCCGCGGGAGGTCGCCGGGCTCGTCGCGCTGGCGCTGTGCGCGGCGCGCAAAGCTGCCGGACGCTGGATTTCGTCTGGAGAATGCCTCGCGAGGATTGCCGCGGAGTTCGTAGAGACCTGGCGGCTGTTCGACGACGAGCGGAACACGCTCCACAAGCAGATCCTCGAGCGCGATGATGGCTTATGTCAGGTTCCGGGGTGCAGCCGCGCCGCCGATCACGCGCATCACATCGTCTTCCGCTCCGCCGGCGGGACTGACGATCACTGGAACCTCGTTAGCCTGTGCGCCGCCCATCATCTCCACTGCGTGCACATGGGATGGATCCGGGTCACCGGCAGGGCACCCGACGGGCTGCGCTGGGAGCTCGGGCTCGGTGCTCGCGCGTGATCGGGTCAGCGGTTGCGCAGCATCTCCCCCTTCAGATCGTCGTCGACCGGGCTTTTCCCGAGCCACACCGAGAACAACGCGTCGGCGAAGTCCTTTCCCGGGACGGTGATCTCGTCGCCGCGGCCCGCCTTCAGGACGGTGCCGGTTCCAGGAAAGTAGGTGATGAGGATCTGCTGGCCGCCCTTCAGATCGGGGATCGCCTCGAGGAAGCTGTTGAGACGGGACTGCAGCCTGGGCATGTCGGGGCCGCTGTTCTTCTGGAAGCCCTCCTGGACTGCCTCGACGATCTTGTCCCGCTCGAGGTCGCGGAGCATGTGCATGCGGACTTGCTTGATCTGATCCGACGAGATCGCCTGCGCGCCGTCGTCGGTCGGTTGCTCGAGATAGAAACTCGCCAGGTACACCTTGAACCAGAGCTTCTTCCGCAGACCCATTCCCATCAGGTGCAGCGGCTTTCCGGCCACCTGCACGACGGGCGGCGCGGTCACGCCCTCGCGCTCCTTGGGCAGCGCGGGGAGCGCGAGTAGCGTACAGAAGGCGAGGACGGCAATTCGCATGTCGGGTCACTTTGCCGTCGAGATAACGAGCGCCGCTACCCCTTCTTGAGGTGCTGCACCGTCTCCAGCGCCTTGTTGACGTTGTCCGTCGCCTGCATGTTGCTGATGGTGGCGGCGATCTTCCCATCGGGCGTGACGATGAAGGTGGTCCGCTCGGCGAATCCGTGGCCGATCTCGTCGCCGCGGGTGTTCTTCGCGCCCGGCTTGGCGTCGCGGACCTGCAGGTCATAGCTCTTCGAGATCTTGCCGTCCCGACCGGGCCCTTCTTCAGCGCGTCCCTGAGCGCGAAGGTGAATTCCTTGCCGGCGAGCGACGCGGGCGCCTTGAAGTCCGGCGCCTTTTCGCCTTCCTTGAGGGCCGCGAGAACGGGCAAGGCAAGCGCGCTGGAGAGGACGACGGCAGCGAAGACACGGGTCATGGTGATCCCTTCCTGGGACTGCGGTGAGGAGCGCACTTTGCCGTCATGGCGGCCGACCGTCAAAGGCGCCGCTCCGACCTTCATCTCTTCCTGCCCACGAGCAAGAGCCCCGCGCCGGCGGCGATGCCTGCCACGCAGGCCCAGGTGGGCACAGGTACCGTCTCTCGCTCCTTGATCGACAGCTTCACGACCCCGAGGTCCGCGTCGTGGGTCTTCCGGGTGTAGCTGAACTGGCCATAGATGAGGCCGACGACGCCGAGGATGATCAGCGCGATCCCGACGATCCTGAGTCCGCTCATGCAGTCCTCCTGAAGAAGCAAGCCTCGCCGAAAGGCTTGCAAGGGACTAGGCTCCGTCGCCGCCGGACTGCAAGAAGGAGGCGTCGCGCCATGGGTCTCAAGGAGATGAAGGACGCTTACGTCACGAAGATGGACGCCCAGCTTTCCGAGTGGGGCGCCAAGTTGAAGGAGATGAAGGCGAAGGCGGAGAAGGCAGCCGCGCAGGGCCGCATCGAGTACCAGCAGCAGCTCCAGAAGGCGAGGGCGCAGGAGAAACACGAGCAGGCGCGCAGGAAGCTCGACGAGATCAAGGCCGCCAGCGAGGAACGCTGGGAAGCGCTCAAGTCGGGGTTCGAGGGCGCCTGGAACGAGTTGAAGAAGAGCGTCGATTCGACCAAGATCCCGTAGCCGCGACCCTATCCCCCGGGCCGGGCCTGCTTCCGGATCTTCTTGAGGAAGGTCTTCGTGCAGCGCCCGTGCGTGCTCTCGTGATTCACGATCTCGGCGAGTAGCCGCGCCTTCGCATCGGTGGCGAGGACGGTGC